>JBAYVO010000052.1:0-11627 GCA_041674545.1 Candidatus Nanopelagicales bacterium
GAACGGGGCGTATCCACCAACCTCTCGGTTGGTGGATACGCCCCGTTCTGCTTGCGATTAGCGAGCGGTTGTGCGGCGGTACTTGCGGACCGCTAGCGGAACGAAGATGGCAAGCAGAACACCACAGCTGAGCAAGGTGTAGAGCTCCGCGTTCGCTAGCGACCAGTAGATCTCTTCACCTGGTGCAAGCCCAGTTGGGTTGCCGAACAGCTCGCGACAGGCCAGCGTCAGCGCTGACAGCGGGTTCCACGCTGCAATCGCCTGCAATCCTGAGGGCATCCCCGCGAGTGGGACGAACGCGTTGGAGATAAACGTGAGCGGGAACAGCCAGATCAGGCCAGCGGTGTTCGCTGTTTCTGGGTTGGGCATGTACAGCCCAATCCAGGAACCGATCCACGCGACGACGTAGGCGAACAGGAGCAATAACAGGTACGCGAGCACGGCGTTCGCAATGCCGTTGTTGATGCGCCATCCGACGACGAGGCCCGTGATGGTGAGGACGGCGAGCACGAGAATCATCCGCGCCGCGTCGGCATATGTTCGACCGAAGAGTACTGCCGACGCCTTCATCGGCAGTGACCGGAATCGGTCGATGATGCCCTTGTGCATGTCTTCGGCGATACCGACGGTTGAGGATGCCGCCGCGAATGCAACTGTCTGCGCGAAGATTCCTGGGATGAGGTACGCGCGATACGCCTCGGCACCGGCTTCGCCACTCGCGCCCGGCACTGGGATCGCACCGCCGAACACGTAGGCGAACATCAGCACGAAGATGACCGGCTGGACGAGCGAGAAGAACAACAGTTCCGGCACTCGGATCGTCTGGATCAGGTTCCGCTTGCCGACGACAAGTCCGTCGTGCAGATGCCAGCCGAGGAGCGGCCGTGATCGCTTCTCTGGTGTTCCTGTCGTCAACGGTTGTAAGGATGTGGTCGCACTCATCAGGCTGATGCCTCCTTCTTCTTCTTGCTGCGGGCACGCGCCTTCTTGTCGGCGGCTTCTTCCTCTTCGGCTGTGCGTCCGGTCAATGACAGGAACACGTCATCAAGGGTCGGGCGACGCAAACTCAAGTCTTCGAGCACGACGCCAGCGCTGTCGAGTCCACGAACGACATCGACGAGCACCGTTGATCCACCTGTGACGGGAACCGTGACCCGTCGATCTTCGATGTTGACCTTGGGTTCGCTGCTACCCAAAGCGGCGAGCGCGGCGGTCGCTGCATCCAATGTTGTCGGGTCCTTGACCACGATCTCGACTCGGTCACCGCCAACGGAGTCTTTCAGCGTTTCGCTCGTCCCCTTGGCGATCACCTGACCGCGGTCGATCACCACGATGTCCTCAGCGAGCTGATCGGCTTCTTCCAGGTACTGGGTCGTGAGGAGCACCGTGGTTCCCTCAGAAACGAGGTTCTCGATGACCTCCCACAACTCGATCCGCGAACGGGGATCGAGGCCAGTCGTCGGCTCATCGAGGAAGAGAATCTCGGGCTTCGCCACCAAACTTGCCGCCAAGTCCAGTCGGCGACGCATACCGCCGGAGTACGTCTTCGCCGGACGATCGGCTGCGTCTGTGAGGCGGAAACGCTCGAGGAGTTCGTCGGCCCGCTTCTTCACCCACGCGGGTTCGAAGTGATAGAGCCGACCCACCATATTGATGTTCTCGCGGCCGGTGAGGTACTCGTCTACCGCCGCGTATTGCCCCGTGAGGCCAATGATGCCGCGGACTTTGTCGGGATTCTTGATGACGTCGATCCCTGCGACGGTTGCCTTGCCAGAATCGGGCCGCAACAGCGTCGTCAGGATCCTCACGGCTGTCGTCTTGCCCGCACCATTTGGTCCGAGGAGCCCAAGGACCGTTCCCTGCGGCACCACTAGATCAAGGCCGTCTAAGGCTCGAACCTCACCGTAGGTCTTCACCAGACCTTCTGCCACTACTGCTGCATCCGCCACAAATACTCCCGCGTGTGTTGAGTTCTCGTTTCGCCGAGTCAGAACCTAACGCACCGGCGAGATATTCCCGGCGATCATTTCGCGCAGATTTGCACTCTTCCGGCAAGGTTCACCGCGGGAGGGACTAGCCATTCGGGAACAGTCGGTGGTCAGGCGAGCTACGCGCCAGCCCAGTATCGGTTGTTGTCGGCGAACAGTGCGGCCGCACCAACAACTCCGGCGAGCTGATCAAGCTCGGCAGGGACGATCTTCATCCGCTTCACGAACGTCATCCCGGCGTGCTCTTGGAACGCTTGCCTGATTGGGGTCATCAGGAGGTCGCCACTTTGGACGAGTCCACCACCGATGACGGCGATGTCGAGGTCGAGTAGCGCGGCCGCTGATGCCAGTCCGACGCCCACCGCGTTCCCAGCTCGACGGAACGCTTCAATCGCGATTTGGTCTCCTGCGCGAGCATCGTCGGCGAGGGTCTTGCCATCCAGCGCGGCGCCCGCCGTGTGGGGTGTCCAGCCTTCCTCAACGGCCCAGGCAACCGTCGCCGGTCCGCGGGCGATGGCCTCCAGACAGCCTCGACCACCACAGCGGCACGCGGGTCCGGCGGGGTCGATCACGATGTGGCCGATGTGCCCGGCGTTGCCGAAGCCACCATCGAGGAGACGTCCATCGACGATGAGGCCTCCACCGACCCCCGTAGACACGACCATGCCGAGGGCGTTCTGGTGACCGGCCGCAGCGCCCTTCCAGTTTTCAGCGATCGCCATGCAGATCGCGTCGTTATGGAGTCGGACGGGCACGCCGTTGAAGCGCTCTTCGAGCTTGCGTCGTAGTGGGAAGTCGCGCCAGCCGATGATGTTGGTGGGCGAGACGATTCCTTCAGGCCAGATCATGGGCCCGGCACACCCCACGCCGATTCCGACGATGGCTGGGTTGCCTGCGCTCGCAAGCACGCTGTCGAGGAGCCGGTTTAAGGCGTCCCACATTGCGTCGCCGCGTTGATTTGCCGGGGAAGGGGTGCGATCCACGTGGGTGGCGTTCCCGTCGCTGTCAACCAGTCCGATCGCCATTTTGGTGCCACCGATATCGATGGCAAGGATGAGGTCTTGGGCCGCTGCAGCGGTGTTTGCTTGAGTCGCACTCATGCGCACATCTTGCCGCGGTTGCCCGATCCAAGCATCCCGGAACCATCCACCTGCCGCGCTCACTAATTGGTGCCGGTGTCCGCCCGTTGGTTCGCTCCTGCCGAACGTTCCCTGCGCGTCTCATCGTGGGAACACGACCGATACGCGCATGCTCGGATCAAGTCGGCGAAGTGGGTTGTCGCCGTTTCGTCTCCGGCATAGCGAAGACGACTGCGATGCCGACGAGGCAGACGAGCGCGGCACTACCGAGCGCCCAGTGGTAACCGAGTTGATCAGCAAGCAGGCCCGCGAGGAGCGGCCCAAGAATCGCTCCGACATCAGCGATCATCTGGAAGATTGCGACGACCGTTCCGCCACGCTGTTTGCCCATGACGTCGCCAACGACTGCCGCGGGCGCTGAACCGAGGAAGGCAGTGCCGACGCCGAGCACTCCCATCGAGACGACGAAGAGGATCGGCTCGACCGAGATCGCCAACAGGACCGCACCTAAGGCGGTAGTCGCCATCCCGATGAGCATCGCTGGACGGCGGCCGCGCTGGTCGGTGATGCGTCCGGCGAAGATCAGTGAGACACCTTGGGTTGCGGCGGCCACAAGGAATCCAACTCCTGCCAAGCCCGGGCCCCGCAGCAATGACTCAACAACGAATAGTGGGACCAGCGAGGTGCGGATTCCGAAGGTCAGGAAGCCGTTGACCAGGTTCGCCATGAGCGCCGCGCGGTACGCACCATTGCGTAGCGCAGCCCAAATCGTAACGTGCTCACCCTCGTCACTCCCCTTACCTTCCGCCGCCTTCACGCCCTCGTTCGCGGCCTCATCCGTGGGCTCCCCGGCGCCTCCCGAACCCGCTGCGGCCTCCGTTTGGTAGACACGCCCGGCCGGCCGGGCGTGTCTACCAAACGGGGCCTCGGGCTCGCCGTCTACCTCGGAATCGGCTGCCGGGGCAGATGTCGAGGAAGGCGAGGTTGCGGCGGCGAGGGCTTGGCGCTCGGCTTCGATTTGTTCGGGGGTGCGCAGGAAGGTCATCGCGACGAAGGTTGCCAGGCCTAGGGTCACCGCATAAACGAAGAATGGTGCCCGGATCGAGAAGCCGACCACCAGACCGCCAACAGCCGGACCCGTGATCCCTCCGAAAAGGAAACCCGCCTGGAACGCGCTCGCGGCGCGGCCTCGTTGGTCCTCGCCAGCAGTTCGCAAGAGCAGCGCCATAGCTGAGATCGTGAACATCGCCGAACCGATACCACCCACTCCACGCAGCACCAGCAACTGCACGTATGTCTGTGAGAAGCCCGCGAGTAGGGACGACACTGCGACGATCGCGAGCCCGGACGACAACACGGCTCGCTCGCCAACGCGGTTCACCAGCGCACCTGCACCGGGCGAGGTGATCAGCCGCATGAGAGCGAACACGCTGATCACAGCTCCCGCTAGCAGGGCCGTGACGCCGAATGTGCGAGCAAATACCGGGATCGCTGGCGCGACAATTCCGAAGCCCAACGCGACGCAGAAAGCGATCGCAGCCAGCACTCCGACTTCCCGCGGGAGCCCTCTGAGCCAGGGCAGGCGTTGCGCTAGCGCAGTTGCGCGTGACGTGGTTTCCGGCACCGATCAGCCGGTCTGCGACAAGTATTCAGCCCAGGTCTTCGAACCAACCGGAACACCAGGTTCGGCGAGCACGGCACCGTCCTTGAACGCGCGTGCGATTCGGCCCGCGGTTGGCAGATAGAACGGCCGCCCACCCCGGACCTGCGCCCACGTTTGCGTGAGCTCGGCGGAATCAAACTGTTGGGGGCCAGCGAACTGTTCGATGGAGTTCGTCGGACCGGCCTCGACGAGGTCCACGATCTGTCCCGCGACCTCCTCATGCGCGACCGGTTGGAACTTCAACCCGCGCGAAGCCGGGAAGCGCGGCGCTGACCCCCGGTTCCCGGGCAGCTTCATCGCCGCTGACTTCGACGCCGCGAGCAAGTAGTCAATGAAGGCGTGGAACTGAGTCGCTCGCAGCACTGTCCACTGGCTTGCATTCGCGGCAAGCGCGATCTCACCTTCGCGCTTGATCTTGTAGTAGCGGAACGGGTGGCGATCGACCCCCATGATCGAGGTGTAGAGCACAGGGACACCGGTCTTCGCTAGGTGCACAGTGCCATCTACGTCGGTGGCCTGTGCGTGTCGTCCGGGGTCGCTGGCTGCATGCACGATCGCGTCAACACCGGCGACGGCGTTCGGTATTCCTTCGCCCGTCGCGAGGTCAATCACGACTCGGTTCGGACCGCTGGTTCGCGATCCAATCACGGCATCGTGGCCTCGATCTTGCAACTGACTAACGACCGACGATCCAAGCCGTCCTGTTCCACCTGTCACCAACACGCGCATAGGCTGTATTCGACCACACGGGCACACCGGGCTCGCGGGGTATTCGCTGCCTTGCGGACCTGCACCACACCAATCCCCGCACCCAGTGCAAGATAGCGGCCCGACGGAACGGAGTGGGTGACAGAATGCCTGAATGACCCCTTCCGAGACCTCGAAGTCGAGTCGCTTTTCGATCCCGGAATGGACAACTGTGGCGCCGATCATCGCCGCCGTGTGCCTGGTGTTGGTGTGGGGGCGGGTACCCAACACCCTCCTGGTGATTGTGATCGCTGTCGTGCTGGCCGCTGCCGTCATCGGATCGGTTCACCATGCGGAGATCGTCGCGAGCCGAGTCGGAGAGCCCTACGGCTCGCTCGTGCTGGCAGTCGCCGTCACGATCATCGAGGTCGCGCTCATCGTCACGCTCATGATCGCTGGGAAGTCAGACACCTCGACACTGGCTCGCGACACGGTATTTGCCGCGGCGATGATCACCTTGAACGGCATCGTCGGCCTATCGCTGTGGGTGGGCGCTCGACGCAACGGCGTCGCGCTGTTCAACGCCGAAGGCGCAGGGGCCGCGCTGGCCACCGTTGCCTCACTCGCCGGACTCACGCTAGTGCTACCGACCTTCACCACCAGCTCCCCCGGCCCGGTGTTCACGCCGGGTCAACTCGCCTTTGCGGCTGTGGCCTCGCTCGCGCTGTACACCATGTACGTGCTCACCCAAACTGGGCGAAACCGCGACTTCTTCGTCCCGGTCGAGCTCACCTCAAGCGGTCGCAAGCGCAAGCGGGATGCGCACGGCGAACCGATCGCCAAGGAAGTCGATGAGCATGCGCGACCAACAGTGCGCGCTGCGTGGACGAGCCTCCTGCTTTTGATTGTCTCTCTCGTTGCAGTTGTGGGGCTAGCGAAAGTGGAGTCCCCGGCGATCGAGGCAGCCGTCGCAAGCGTGGGCTTTCCACCGTCATTTGTTGGCGTCATCATTGCGCTGCTGGTGCTGTTGCCAGAGTCGCTAGCGGCCGTGCGGGCGGCTCGGCGCGACCTCGTGCAAACCAGTTTGAACCTCGCCTACGGGTCAGCGATGGCCAGCATCGGGTTGACGATTCCGACCATCGCCATCGCGAGCATCTGGTTGAGCGGACCGTTGGTTCTTGGCCTTGGGTCGACTCAGATGGTGCTGCTGACGTTGACGGTGATCGTTGGTGCGCTCACGGTCGTGACGGGCCGCGCGACGCGATTGCAGGGCGGGGTTCACCTGATCCTCTTTGCGTCGTTCTTGTTCTTGTCGATCTATCCGTAGGCGCGGCCCTCGCGGCCGAGGGCGAACACGCTTGCCAACCTGGCCTCGAGCGTCGATGCTTGGCCCATGAGTTGGCTGTTCGGATCCAGCAAGACGACCATGATTGCCCCCGACGACGCCCTGCCAGGCCGCGATCGGTACCCGTACGAGGTACCCGCGGTGCACGCTGTTCTTGGCACACCGCTACAAGGTCCTTGGACGCCGACGACCGAAGTTCTCTACGTCGGCATGGGCTGCTTCTGGGGTGCTGAGCGGAAGTTCTGGCAACGCCAAGGTGTGGTGTCAACAGCGGTCGGATACCAAGGTGGGTTCACGCCCTACCCAACGTATGAAGAAACGTGCACCGCGCGCACGGGCCATACCGAGGCGGTGATGGTTGCGTACGAGCCTGGCGAAATTTCAACGTACGACGTCCTCAAGACGTTCTGGGAGAACCACGACCCGACCACGGTGTACCGGCAAGGCAACGACATCGGCACCCAGTACCGAAGCGCGATCTACTGGACGAACGAC
Organism: Candidatus Nanopelagicales bacterium; assembly: GCA_041674545.1. Taxonomy (GTDB): domain Bacteria; phylum Actinomycetota; class Actinomycetes; order S36-B12; family UBA10799; genus UBA10799. The sequence goes on from JBAYVO010000052.1 coordinate 7,258, forward strand.
ACTCAGCGCGAACTCATCGAAGCGACCCGCGAGGCGTACAACGAGGTGTTAGTCGCCCGAGGTTACGACCCGATCGCGACGGAGATCGCACCCGCCGACGGCCGCCCGTTCTACTACGCCGAGGACTACCACCAGCAGTACCTGTACAGGGTTCCGCACGGTTACGACTGCCACGCAAACACCGGCATCCCCCTGCCAGCTTTGAGCTAGACCCAACAGGTTGGTGAAGTTTGGCCATCCGCCGACCACATCTCACCAAACTGTGCCGCCCACCACCAAGCGTTGCCTATCCGAGGTATCGGAACATGAAATCGCGCTGGGTGTCACGTCCCATTTCGGGGTCTTGAGCGTCGGTGGCAGGAATCTCGGTCACCATGTCTTCGGGCTTGATGCGTTCCGGTAGACCGTTAAAGGTGAGGCGGCGTTCACCATCAATCCCAGCAGTATCGGACTGTGTCGGCTCCATAGTCGACGAGCATGTCACGTACCGGCAGGAGCGCGATACGGGGACGGGATACCAAACTCATCTGCAATGCGCGCGCGGTCACCGGAATAGCCAACGGATGATGCAAGGATCCGCGACGCCGGTTTGGAAAGCGCCAAGGACCTGCGACCAATGCCCGCAACCCCCTGCCACCGCTGTAACTCCCTGCAGATGTGTCATCCACACGAACTGAGTCGCGTAAACGACACATCTGGCATCACGAGTCGCGGAGTGACCGCTGTCGAATCCGATCTGGCTCCTCACAAGCGCGGAGCGATGCCTCACGATGCGCAGGATTCTCTTATCTGCGGTTCGAGTGCGGGCGGATAGATATGACCGATGTCCGACATTGCAGAATCACCAAAATGGCCGAGCCACCGAACGCCGTTCGCGTCGGGTTCGACCTGATCCACAATCGTGGGGTCCCACGACTCATTCAGGTCGCGAAACTCTCGCCAAGCCAGTTCGTCGGTGGCCATGCCCATCTCAACGGGTGGTGTTCCAGCGATATCCGCAGGCCCACAGGTTGCCCTCTTGAAAGAAAATCACGCAGGCAGGGCAACCATCGGCTTCAGGCCAAGCCGCACGATTGTCGTCTATTCGCGCGCGGGCAACCAGTTCCTTCGAGATCTCAAGTGCGCGTAGCGAATTCCCTTGAACCTCAAGACCGCAAGATCACAGAGCTATGCAGCACGACACAGCGCGAAAAGCCCCTGTGTTGATCTTGAATGCAGTACATAACTGGCCGCACATGTCCCCACGGCTGTGACTGCCACGCCAACGCCTGCATCCCGCTACCGCCATTGGGTTTGATCCGCGGTAGATGTGTCATTTACATGACTGGACTTGTGTAGATGACACATCTACACAAGTATTTTCGTGGGGCGACGAATGGGTGCTTGAGTGAAGTGGATCCAGGCGAGAAGCGTGGATTGCAGAGGTGAGCTGCGGCGACCGCCTGCTACGCCGCTGTATCAACGCGCGCTAGACGATCAAGTCGGTGTGATGGCCGATCATTCGGACGGCGTCACCCTCGCGGCGATACGTCGATGTGGCGCGAATTCGGACATCGTGATCAACACCTTCGTGACCGCTACCGTGCTCCCAATTCGTCACGATGCCGATCGGTCCGCCGACGACCAAGCGAAGGTCGGTTGGAAATACAGACCCTCCAATCGCGCTGTCCGCCTGCGCCTGCCATGCATCGCGCACAGCCTTTGCCCCAGCCACTAGGTCGCCCATCGGCCCCATGAAGCAGACATCGTCTGCCGCCGACCATAGCTGCAACATCTGCTCACCGTCACCAGCCAGCACGTCCGCAAGAGCAACGTAGAAAGCGTCGCTGGCGGCCTTTAGTTCGTCGATTGTCAGGTTGTGGCTCATGCGGCGAGTCTGCCCCAAAACCTTGCACTCGATCAGCTCTGTTGCGCCAGACGTGCCACCGCTGAAGAGTCGCATGTTGGGCATTGCCAAGACGTAGCCACTCAGACGACGGCGAAAGGCGTTGCAGGTCTCAGACCTCAACGGCATCGCAACTTCCCGCAGCGAGGCACCACAGACCACTAGTCACTCCCCGCTGACATAGTCGATTCGATGTTGCTTCCCGTCCATGCGCTACCTATCTTGAGCGACATGACAAGTCAGCCCGCCGCAGAGCGCGGCCAGCGACGAAGCCGATTCACTCCCCGCGGCCTACTCGTCGGCGGAGCGCTTCTGGCCACCACGATTGGCCTCGTGGCCGCCGCACCTCCGGCAAACGCTGGCATTTGTACGAATAAGACCGGCGGATCCTCCAACGCGCTCATGTGGACCGGGTCCACCTACACGTGCGCCTACGTCGCAGCCAGCGGCAACAAGAGCATCGGAATGTGGGACACGCAAACGTGGACTTCGAGCACCGCCCTGGGATATTCCAGAGCCTTCGATTGTGACGGTCAGAGTGGCGGAGTCAGCATCTCGCAGATCTACACCGACAGCGCCGGAACCAACATCGGATCATCGCTGACCTACACGGCCTTCAACGGCAGCAGTGGGAGTCGGCACTGGAACGCCGCGGCTTTGTGGCAAACCGCTTCCGGCGGTTCTGTCGCGGATGATCAGTACGTCGCAAACTGCGGCGACAACTACTCGATCGCGACCAATACCTCGTACATCTCGGCGCTCACGATGACTGGACCAACGAGCGTCGCAACTGGCAGCGCCGCACACTTCACCGCGACCGTGACAGCACCCGACGGTGGCGCCTCCCCGACCGGGACGGTCGCGCTGTTCAAGCAGGCGACCCCCGGTGTTTCGAACCCGCCAACCAAGGATTGCGCTGACCAATCCACGAATTCCTCTCCCAACCAGGACACGCCAATCGCTGAGGCCACCTTGTCGAACGGCGTTGCAACGTTGTCGACTCCGCTACTGCCTAGCGGGTCATACAGCCTGTACGCCGTGTACCTAGGTTCGCCGATGACGAGCCAGAACCTTCCCGCCTACTGCATGGCACCGCCACAGTTTGGTTTGACACCAGCGATTCAAACTGGGCAGTCACCTCTGACGGTTGGCTCATCCGGGAGTTCAAGTTCGCTATCCATCGCGAGCAGCACGGCGCACACAGCTGTTTCCACAGCAGGCCGTGTGAGCACCCGCGGGGATACCCGTGCGAAGCGAAACCCACGACTCAAAGTTGTGAACCGAGTCTTCACCACACCGGCGACGGTATCGGTGAAATGCCCTGCCGGGCGCAAGGCAACCCAGGTAACTGCGAGTTCACCAGATCTGGTGGTCCCGAGTGCAACTCTGCGAGCAAAAGAGAACGGGGAGTTCCACATCTCCAAAGCCGATGTTCCAGTCGGCACAAGAATCAACGTGCAGCTGCTGTGCCGACCCAAGAGCGCCGAAGCAATGTTTGTTGGCAAACGAATCGCCTATGGTTCAGCGCACGCGGACAACTTCACGACCCGCAAGGCAGGGTCGGTGCTGTTCGCTGGCTACGGGGCAGACAGCATGAGCGTGAAACATCGCAAGGCTGTGGCCGAGGGCGGACCCGGCAAGGACCGGATCGTGCTCGCGTCACCCAACTCGGCCGGCAATGGCGGACCAGGCAACGACTGGATCAAGGCCTCAAGCACCGGCAAGGTCCTACTCATTGGCGGTAACGGAAGTGACACCTTAATCGGTGGCCGCGGAAGGACATTGATCAACGCGATCGATGGCAAACCCGACGACACCATCATCTGCCGCAAGCCCAATATCGTCCTAGCCGACCAAGGCGACCAAATCCGCGGCAACTGCAAGGTGATCGACCTCCCGAGGTAGCCCAAACAAGATCACGATGGTGGATTCTGGTCGCGCTGCGACCACATCTCACCATCCTGTCGCACAAACCACCCAACCCTGGCTAATCCTGTGGCGCCTCGAAGGTGATCGTGCCGTCCATCATGGTCAGAACTACCGGGACCGTGTGGATGCGCTCTGGCTCGACGGCGAACAAGTCTTCGCCCAACACGACCAAGTCGGCATCCTTGCCCACTTCGATCGAGCCCACTTTGTCATCAAGGCGCAGTGCGAACGCGCCATTGATCGTGTACGCACGCAAGGCGTCTGCCAGTGACATCGCACCTTTGGGGCGCAACGGTATGTCGCCAGGGACACCCGGTCGCTTCCGTGTCACTGCGGCTTCGATCTGCATCAACGGCGGCACTTCCCGCGGCTCGCATGCGGGCATATCGCTGCCGATGGTCACCATCGCACCGCTGCGCACCAGATCGCCGTACGGGAACAGTTCCGCTTCGACGCGCTCCAGACCCAGGATGCGGTTGTAGATCTCGGCATATTGGCCGTTGTAGTTGGTGCCCCAGATCGTCGTGCAGTTGGCGATCAGATCCATGTCCTTGTA
>JBAYVO010000053.1:0-11440 GCA_041674545.1 Candidatus Nanopelagicales bacterium
AGCCTCAACTACCCGGTGCTGCATCGATTTGCCCACTATCCTCACAAGCATGGCCCCGTCATCATCACCGCCCCCTGCCGGTGGCCACCATGTTCCGTTGCCCTCGGAGATCCGTGCTCCCCGCAAGACCCCGCCGAGTGAAGAGACCAGCGCAGGCGGGCTTGTGCTCGACCGAAACGCGGAAACTCTGTGTGCCGCGCTGATTGGACGCCTCGACCGACGCGGGCGCCTCATGTGGTCCCTGCCGAAGGGTCACGTTGAACTCGGCGAAACCCGTGAACAAGCCGCAATCCGTGAAGTTGAAGAAGAGACCGGTATTTCCGGGCGCATCTTGGCCCCCCTTGGCGCAATTGACTTTTGGTTCGTCGCCGACGGCCGCCGGATTCACAAGACCGTGCACCACTTCCTGATGGAACGCACCGGCGGCGAGCTTTGCGCAGACGACGCCGAAGTAGTGGAGGTTCAGTGGGTTCCGCTGACCGAGGTCAGCGCCAAACTTGCCTACGCCGACGAACGACGCCTGATGGAGGCAGTTCCAGAGCTCCTGGCGGCGCACGGGTGAGGATCAACCGCACGGTCGCCGTCGCGGTCGCGGCAGGCGTCCTGGCAATGACGGTCGCCGGTCGGGCGAGTGCGACCCCTCCGGCGAACAAGGTGCTCGACGACTCCGACTCAACGGGGATCTCCCTCGCCGTCGACACGCTTATTCCGGCCGTCCCGAAACCGAACGACACGCTCACGCTAGCTGGCACCGTCACCAACACCTCCGAGGACGACATCGACGGCTTCGGCGTGGAGTTGCGGATCGCCTACGACCCGGTGTCGAGTCGCACGCAGGTCGCACGGATCAGTTCAGGCGACGAATCCCCGAACACCCGCGGCGTGACCGACGGACTCAACCTCATCGATTCCAGGGTGGCGCCCGGCCAAAGCGTGCCCTGGTCGATCGACGTACCGATGGCGAACCTGGGACTCGGACGCACCGGAGTCTACGGACTGCGAGTCGACACCTTCGCTGACGACAACTCCGAACAACGCGATTCCACTCAGACGTTTCTGCCCTGGTTTCCGAACCCCAAAGAGGTCAAGCCCACAAAACTCGTGTGGCTGTGGCCGTTGACGAACACCCCCAACCAAAACGCGAACCTGGTCTTTCTCAATCAGAACACCCCGTCGGATTTGCTCCCCGACGGGCGCCTAAGCCGCCTGCTCGACACCGGCATCTCGGCGGGCGCCCAAGTCGAATGGGTCGTTGATCCCCAACTGCTCGCTGCCGTGAACGGGATGACCGATGGCTACCAAGTCGCGGGTCCAGAAGGTGCTGTCATTGCGGGCGGATCACCCCAACCGGCGGTCGACTGGCTCGTCAAGGCACGGGCCGGGTTGAAGTCTGCGTCGGTCGCGGCGAGCGAATACGCGTTCCCAGACGTGACGGCGCTGACCCGCGCGAAGATGACCCAAGAGGTGGTGCAAGCGACGACCTCGTCGACCGAGGACGTGGGCGTCCTCCTCGAACGGCCCGTTTCCACGGGTGTGGCCTGGCCCCCCGGCGCACGGACAGATGCCAAGACCTTGACGTTGCTGCAGAAATCGGGCGTCCGAATCGTGGTGCTCGATCGTGCCGCGCTGCAATCGGCGAATGGTGCCTCAGACGACATCTCTTCAGCAGTGATCCGCACCGAGTCGGGGCCGTTGGCGGCCGTGCTCACCGATCGAGCGCTGTCCGCATCGCTGGGATCTGCCGGGAGCTCATCCTCGGACGCGCTCTTGGACCGCCAGCGGTTCATGGCCGAGACGGGCGTCCTCACCGCAACCTCACCGACAACCAACCGGATTCTGGCAGTCGGGCCCGACCCGCGCTGGGACCCCAACTCAACCGTCACCCTCGAACTCCTTGCCGCGCTGCGCACCTCGCCATTCATGCGCAGCACGTCGCTGGCACAACTGCTTGCGGATACGCCGAAGGACATCCCGCGGGCGCTCGCACCGATGACGGCCGGAGGGCGGCGCGCGGCGTTGTCACCCAACTACCTCGATCGCATCAAGGCGACCCAGGAGCAGCTCGAGGTCTTTTCCTCGATCCTCAACGAACCCGGCGAGCTGACGGAGAAGTACTCGACCGCGCTGTTGCGCGCGACGTCCGGGGCATGGCGCACGGATCGGCCTGGTGGGAACAAACTTCTCGACTCGGTCAACGACGAACTCAACGCGGACATGGGCCGGGTGCGGGCGTTGTCCGGCGGGGTGAAGAACTTCTCCAGCGAGAGTGGCGAGATCCCGATCACGATTTCCAACGACCTGCCGGTGCCAGTCACCGTCGGGATGACCCTCACCGGCGATCCGCCGATCCGCTTGACGGCGCAGAAGTTCGCGCCGATCGTGATTCCGGCGAACCGCAAGATCAGCACGCAGGTCACCGCGCAGGTGCGGGGCAACGGCGAGCTTCCGGTAAAGGTGCAGCTGACCAACCAACTCGGCGTTCCCTATGGCGAACCAACCGAGGTGATCCTGCGCAGCAGCGCGTACGCAAGCGCAGCTACCTGGGTCGTCGTCATCGCATTCGCGATGCTCGCACTGTTGTTGTTGGTGAACTCGATCCGCCGACGGCGTCAGTTGCGGGCCGATGAAGCAGCCATGCAGGAGCTAGCTGCCAACGACTCATCACCCTCTGTTGAGCCCGTCGATGAGTGATCCAGTAACGCCAAGCGAGGACGCCGCGGGCGTCGATCCAACGGAACTCGGCGGCGTCGCCGACGTTGAAGCGGACGCGACGAGGTCCGTCGTTCGCAGCAGCGCCTTGATGGCCGCGGGCACGATCACCTCGCGTATCACCGGCGTCCTGCGTGACATCGCCATAACGGCGGCACTCGGCTCGGCGATCCTGGCCGATACCTACGCCCTCGGAAACTCGCTGCCGAACATCATTTACATCCTGGTGATTGGTGGTGCGCTCAATGCAATCTTCATTCCGCAACTCGTGCGGCACATGCGCACCGACGCGGACGGAGGCGATGGGTACGCCGACCGCTTGATCACCCTTGTCGGGTTGATCCTGGTCGCCGCGACGGTGCTGGCAATCGTGTGTGCACCCTGGATCGTCGAGATCTACACAACCAGCAGCTTCACCGATGAACAACTTTCGCTGGCCACGGCATTCGCCCGATTCTGCCTGCCGCAGATCGTGTTCTACGGCCTCTACACGATGTTCTCGCAGGTGCTGAACTCTCGGATGCACTTTGGCGCACCGATGTTCGCGCCGATCGTGAACAACGTCGTGATGATCGCGACGGCGCTTGGATTCATCTTCGTCGCGGGCACGACCGCGACCACGTCAACGATCACGTCCGGCCAGGTCATGTGGCTCGGCATCGGCACCACCTTGGGCGTCGCGGCGCAGGCGGCGGTGCTCGTTCCGGTGTTGATCCGAGTCGGCTACAAGTGGCGTCCAAGGTTTGACTTCCGTGGGCACGGACTCGGTAAAGCGGGTTCGCTCGCGGGCTGGACGATCGGGTTGGTCCTGGTCAATCAGGTCGGCTTCTTGGTGATTTCGCGGCTGGCGACCCAGGCAAACTTCCTGGCCGAACAATCCGGCGGTGTGCCGCAGGGACTTGCGACGTACCAGCGCGCATTTCTGGTCTTCATGCTCCCGCATTCAGTGATCACCATTTCGCTGGTGACGGCGCTGTTCCCGCGAATGAGCAAGTCCGCGGCGGTTGGCGCGTTGCGGGATGTGGCCCACGACGTCGCCGAGGGCATCCGCCTCATCGCTGCGCTGCTGCTGCCGTGCGTGATGTTCCTCGTCGCATTCGGTCCGATGTTGGGCACGGTGTTCTTCGGCTTCGGGGCAAACCGTGGCGCACCCGCGACGTACACCGGCCTCGTCGTCTCGGTATTTGCACTCGGGATGTTGCCCTTTGGCATCTTCTACATCCTGCTTCGCGGGTGGTACGCGGTAGAAGACACCCGCACGCCGTTCTACCTCACGGTTATCTACAACCTGATAGCGATGCCGTTGACGTTCCTGCTGTTCAGTGTTGCGCCAAGCGAACTCGCGGTCTGCGCGCTCGCACTTGCGTACGGATTGGCGTACTGGATCACGATCAGCATCGCGTGGGTGTGGCTAAGTCGACGGCTTGGCGGGCTCGAAACTGGTCTCACCGTTCGCACTTTGGCCCGGATGAGTGTCGCGGCGTTTGTTGCTGCAGCTCTTGGGCTCGGCGCGGTTGTCGTTTGGGCAGTGTTCGTCGGGGGCGGCGGAGTGGACGGGATCTACCAGCAGCTCACGGCAGACCAACTGACGTCGCTGTTCGTGTTGATCGGCGGTGGGGTGGTCACCGTCTTCGCCTACCTCGCGCTATCCCACCTCCTGCGCGTAACCGAGGTCCAATCCGTCACGTCCTCCCTAACCTCCAAGCTCCGCCCCTAGCCCCCTCCGCCGTTTCGAATTTGGTGTAATCGCGCGGCTCGCCGGCAAGTCGCACCAAAATTGAAGTGGGAGGTCGGGTCGGGAGGGGTGCAGTCGCGTCTCAGCCGGAAATATCTGAATTCCTCGCCTATCGTTGAAATCATGTGGGGTCTGCCTGGACGTGATGATGCGGACGGGCGATTTGCGAACACGGTCGGGCGCAGCAGCAACGACCACCCCACTCACATTGGGCGCTTCCGCCTAGAGGATCAAGTTCTCGGCAGCCACGGCAAGAAGCTCTGGCGGGCGTACGACGAACTACTCAGCCGCATGGTCGCGCTGCGCCTCGTCGAACCCAACGATCCGCTCCACGACGATCTACGGGCAGCCGCCTGCGCCGCTGCCCGGGTGGTTGACCGCAGCGTTGTGCAGGTGCTCGACGTCCTCGACTTCGACGGAACCCTTGTCATCGTCACCGAATGGGTCGATGCAATCCCGCTAGAACAGCTCCTGACCACTGCGCTAACCACCGAGCAGTCCATCGAAGTAACGCGCCGCGTGGCGGAGGCAATCGGGCACATTCACGCCGCTGGAATCACCCACGGACGAATCCGCCCGGCATGCGTGATGATCGACACGGACGGCGAGGTGCGCCTGCGTGGACACATGATCGACGCGCGCATCTACGGAATCGACCCGGGAAGCGACCCTGCGGCCGCCGATATCGCCGGGCTCGGCGCCATCATGACGGCATGTCTCACCGGCCGCTGGCCCGGCGAGACCCCCACCGCCTTACCAACCGTTCCGATCGTGGCGGGCAAGCGTGCAGTCCCCAGCCAACTGCGCGCTGACCTGCCTCCGCGGCTCGATTCGTTTGTAATCCGGTGTCTGGCCGCCGTCCCGGGGCCAACCACGCTCCCAGCCAGCAACGCCTTCACCGATGCCCCCAGTGCGCTGAAAACCCTCGCTGGCGCATACGAAGGCCCGAGCACGTTGGGTCACCTCGATCGACACGGCAGCCCCCGTGCCGCTCAGACTCAACATCCGCCGTTGAAGTCGACAGCCCGCAAATTCGTCAAGCGCACAAGCCTCGTGGTGGCCGCAGTGGTGGCGATCTTCGCCGTGGGATTTGTCGGCGCGCGGTTCTTCCCGCCGAGCCAAGACACCAACACCGCTGCGGTGGCCGAACCCGCCGTGGCCGACATCGAAGGCCCTGCGCGCAAGGTGGCCGGTGCGCTCGCGGCGACTAGCGGCATTCCCGCCGGCGAGCAGATTCTGCCCATCACCGCAGCAATGACCCTGTCGCCGGTGGGCAAGCGCCCGATCGGCGGCGGCGCGGCCAATGCCGTCGTCGACGACGATCCCGCCACCGCTTGGAAGACCGCCAGATTCAACAAATCCACCGTAAGTAGCGGACGTGCCAGCGGCATCGTGGTCGACCTCGGCGAAGTTCGCCAAGTCAAAGTCGTGAATGTAGGCCTGGTCGGGAACAACAGTGGCGTCGAACTGCGCATCGCCGAACGGCTCGGCAAGGACGCGATGGATTACCAGCTCTTGCAGAAGATCAAGGGTGCCTCAACCAACATCACCATGCGAGAAGCCCGCCCAATCGCAACCCGCTACCTCCTCGTGCTGCTCACATCGGTCCCTAAGTCCAGCGGTAAGCAGTTCCAGGGCGGAATTTCGTCGATTCAAATCCGCGGATAGGTGTTCGTCGGATTAGCGTGCGTGAAAAGTGTGGAATAGCCACACAAATCACGCACGCTGATCAAGAAACCCCACCCACTCGCCGTTATCGACACTATTCCTAGGGGTTTTTGGTGCCCTTCCTGACCAGGGAGGCGGCGAACCCGTAGTCTGCGTTCTGCGATGGACGGCGAAGATGAGGTGCAAAGCAACGCGACGCGCACCGACCACGAGTTGATGGCGGCCCACGTGGCTGGCGATCCTGATGCCTTCACCGAACTCGTGAACCGTCACCGCGACCGGCTCTGGGCGGTGGCTTTGCGCACCACTGGCGATGTCGAAGAAGCTGCCGACGGACTCCAAGAAGCACTGCTCTCCGCGTACAAGAACGCCGGGAGCTTCCGCGGGGATTCAGCCGTCACCACGTGGATGCATCGCGTGGTCGTTAATGCCTGCCTCGACCGCTTGCGTCGGCGCGCCTCTCGTCCGACAGTGCCACTTCCCGAGCAAGACACAGACTTCGGCAGCAACATGTTGGCCGATCCCAAAGACCCGCTCCACGCCCGAGAGCTAAGGATCGAGATCCAGCGCGCACTCGCGGAATTGCCGCCAGATCAGCGCGCAGCCGTTGTTTTGGTCGATGTCGAGGGGTATTCGGTCGACGAAGCGGCACAGATTCTGCAGTGTCCAAGTGGCACAGTTAAGAGCCGTTGTGCAAGGGGACGCGCCAAGTTAGCGACACGTTTGGCAAATGTGCGGAACCCAAGTGCCGAAGATTCCGTCCGATACTCGTCGCAAGAGGGAGGTGATGTGCCGCTATGACCAATGAGCAGGATCCCAAGTCGGGTGAAAGTACGAACGACTCCGCAATCGGGGGGGCCGACGTCGTCGGCGATATCACGCCCCTCGACCCGCAAACTGAAGCTTTGGTGACCGGGGCGCTCGCAAGCCTGCCACCGCTGACGATGCCGCAGGACGTACACGAACGACTCCTCGCCGCAATCGCCGCAGAACCAAATCCGTACGCGAAGCCAGCGCCCGCCACAGACGTACCCCCAGCGAGCAACGTGACCGCGATCCCAACTCAACGCAAGCGCAGCAACGGCTGGTTTGTCGGGGTTGCGGGCGTCGCCGCCGCCAGTGTCCTAGGCCTGGTGGTTGGCACTTCTGTCCTCGATGGCGAGTCCGGACCGACCGCACCGATTACGGCAGCGGCGATCCCCATGAGCGCAACAACAAACGAATACAAGAAAGAGACCTTCACCACGCAGGTGGCTGCCGCACTTCCGAAATGGCGCACGGCCGCTGTCGCACCAGAGAGCACAACCGATGCGGTACCGAGCGCCTCCCCGAGCGATCTGGTTTACAGCCCAAAGCCCGAACCAAGCAGCAGCCCGGTGAATCCGAGTGACGATGCGGTGAACGCGATCCCGTCCGCCAGCGTGCAAATCGTGCCGGTCGACAAGAGCATGCGCGAGCGGGTTGCCGCGTGCCTGGCCCAAATCAGCTCCAAGGCTCCTATGCACGTCGAGATCGCCACATACGTCGCCACCCCGACTGCGCCCGCCGAGGCGGTCGCTGTTGCTGCGTTATCTGGAGTGAACGAGTCCATCGACGTCTACGCAATCAAGGTGTCGTGCGCGACGGATGATCCGCAGATCGTGCGCGAACACGTCACCATCAATACCCAATAGCCACTACCCGCGCGGCGCAACGGCCCTGCACGGCGCGGCGGGAATGATCCCCACCCGTAGGATCGTTCTACCGACGTCGCCACCTTCGTGTGGCCTTCTTCAACCAAGCGAGGCGTGTTCACGTGAGCAACGAAGTCCGAGACATCATCATCGTTGGATCTGGCCCAGCCGGACTGACCGCAGCCATCTACGCAGCCCGGGCTGAACTCAAGCCGCTGCTCCTCGAAGGTTCGGTCACCGCGGGTGGGGCATTGATGAACACCACCGAGGTCGAGAACTTCCCCGGCTTCGTTGAGGGCATCCAGGGCCCGGACCTGATGGCTGCCATGCGCGGGCAGGCTGAGCGCTTCGGTGCTCAGATCCTCACCGACGACGCGGTCGAAGTGAAGCTCGAGGGCGACGTCAAGACGGTTGTTGATGGTTCCGGCAACGTTCACCAAGCCCGGGCGGTCATCCTGTCGATGGGTTCGGGCTACCGCGAGCTTGGTGTGCCGAACGAAAAGCGGCTGTCCGGCCACGGTGTCTCGTGGTGTGCAACCTGCGACGGCTTCTTCTTCCGTCAGCAACAGATTGCCGTCATCGGCGGAGGCGACTCCGCGATGGAAGAGGCAACGTTCCTCACCCGGTTCGCCGAGAAGGTCTACATCATCCACCGCCGCAACGAGTTCCGCGCGAGCAAGATCATGGTGGACCGTGCGCTGGCGAACCCGAAGATCGAGGTCATCTGGGATACCGAGGTTCTCGACATGCTCGGCGAAGACAAGCTCACTGGGCTGCAGTTGAAGAACCGCATCACCGGCGAGGAATCGACGCTGCCAGTGACCGGCGCCTTCATTGCAATCGGCCACGATCCGCGTTCGGAGCTCGTCACCGAGCAGGTGACCCTTGATGACGAGGGATACGTGCTCGTTGAGGGCCGTTCCAGCCGGACGAACCTTGACGGTGTGTTCGCCTGTGGTGACCTCGTGGATCACACCTACCGGCAGGCAATCACCGCGGCCGGGTCCGGTTGTGCCGCTGCTCTTGATGCTGAACGTTGGCTCGCCGACCAAGACGGCTAATTCGAATGATCGCTAATGGCTAGCACTTCTTGCCGTTGGTGGCGACTTTGAACTTGACCGGTGCCGCGTTGGTGCCGGTGACCGTCACCTTGACGCACGTCTTCTTCGAGTTTGCGACCCGCAGCGCAGACTGCGCTGTGCCGCCGGATGCAATGTTCCCGCCGCCGCGGGACTTCTTCAGGCTTCCGGATGCAACCTTCCAGGAGGCGGCGCTGCCGCCAGCGTTGCGCACGCCGATCTTGAGGGCAGGTCCGCCCTTCTTGAGTTTGCAGACCTTCGCCTTACACGATCGAGAGATCACTGCCCGCCCTGCGGTGGCGCCACTGAGGGCACCGGCGCTGGCGTCGACCGAGGCGTTCGCTGCAATCCACGGCGCGTAGCGCGCGACTCGGGTGTATACGCCGGGGTAGCCAGGCGTCCCACATTCGTACCCGAAGCTCACGACCCCGACAACGTTGCGTCCCGTCGATGACTGCGCCGTCAACGGCCCGCCGCTGTCTCCTTGGCACGAATCGACAGAGCCGTTCGCCAGCCCGGCACATAGTTGGTTCGCATCGTGGTACCACTGGCCGTACCCGCCACAGGTGCCCGTAGTACCGAGCAGGTCGAGCACGTTGCCCATGCGCAGCGTCGGGCTCAGCGGTCCGCCGTACGACTGTGCTCCGTAGCCGAAGACCTGTAGCGCGGTGCCAGCGGTCGGCCCCGACATGTCCGATGAGTACGGCAACGGCGTTGTTGCCATCGGCACGGTTGTTTGGATCAAGGCGATGTCGTTGGTGAGCATGTCCGGGTTCCAGTCCGGGTGCACCACTACTTGAGACCACGAGTACGCGGGCCCAGGATTACTTTGGGACGGTGGATTCACGAAGGATGCACTGCTCGCGATTTCTGACGATGTCATCCGTTCGCCCGCCGAGGTTGTCACGCAGTGGGCCGCGGTGAGGATCCAGGTAGGACTAATCGCGGTACCGCCGCAGACGTACCACTTGCCGCGAATGAGCGGGTTGATCAGGACATACCAGGGCGTTTGCGCGCGGTCTGCCGGAACGCCACCGACGATGCGCGGCGTTGGTCCACTCGGGGCAGTTGCGCTCTCTGACGGCAGGTTCAGAGTCCGTTGTGCCGATGCGGGTGCGGCGGCGAGACCAACCGAGATGATCGCCAGCGTGGCGAGGGTGACGAGGAACCGACGAACCAGGCGCATTCGCAAACCGTAGACGCGTTGATCGAAGTTGTCGCGGCGAATACTGCGGAGGCCTGGTGCGGTGATCTTTCCAATTGCGAGTGAGCCTTGCGCCGGGTACGTTGCGGTGCGACGAGCCATCCACGAAGGGAACCAAGCGTGAATCCGAAGATCAACAAAGTGGTCTTGGCTACTGCCACGTTGGGGCTTGCTGCCCTCGCGTTGCCAAGCACGGTGAACGCTGTGCCATCCGAGCCTGTGCAGCCGCGAGTTACTTCCGTCGGCGGGATCAACCTGGTGCCGACGCCCAAGGGCCTTGGTCTCGGTAGCCTCACGGAACTGACGCTGGCGAACTGCGGAATCGGCGGCGGCTGCGCTGCCCGCGAATGGCAACGTCTGATCGGCGCGGACGCGAACGACCCCGACCAGGTCTTGACCGTGCAGTCCAACGTGGGAGTCCTACCCACGACTCGGCTCGCCAAGCGCGATATGAGGGCCGTCAAGGAGCAGTTCCAGACGTTCCGCGCCAACAGCGGATTCGTCGGATCAATCAAGCAGTCAACGTCGAAGGGCATCACGTACCTGAAGATCTCGGGCCGCTTCGATCAGACGGTCGACGACCACGTGCGCCTCGTTCAGGCCCGCCAAGGCACCCGCACGGTCCTGCTCGTCGTCGACCTCGACAACCGCCTCACCACCGGCACCATCCCATCGTCAGCGAGCATCAAGGCCCTCACCAAGAAAGTCCGCACCGTCTACCCCAAGTCCTGGTCCCAAGTCCCCACCACAGTCCTCCCCTAACCACCACCCCACCCGCGCAGCAGGGCACCCGCCCCAGCGCCACCTCCCCGTCGCCGTCCCGCCGCGCACAGCAACGTGGTCGATCGTCGGGGCTATAGGCCCCACGATCGACCACGTTCCTACCCGGAATCGGGGCTGGGCGGGAACAGAATCTGGGGTGGGGCTGTTGGGAGGGGTGACAAGGCGTGGCTGACGCAGTGGCCTCGCCGAGCGCGGCGTAGTCTGGCGCGCAAGCCAAGCGACAAGGAGACACCAATGGGTGCGACGACAACCGTGACCGACGCAAACTTCACCAGCGATGTGCTGCAGTCCGACAAGCCCGTGCTTGTTGACTTCTGGGCCGAATGGTGTGGCCCATGCAAGATGGTTGCCCCGATTCTTGAAGAGATCGCCGGCGCCCACTCCGACAAGTTGACGATCGCCAAGCTCAACGTTGACGAGAACCCCGCAACTTCTGCCAACTACGGAATCACGTCGATTCCGACGATGGCGGTCTTCCAAAATGGACAGGTTGTCAAGCAGATCATCGGCGCCAAGCCGAAGGCAGCACTGCTGGCCGACCTGAGTGAGTTCATCAACTAACGACGGTGGTCGAAGAACTTCCGTCACT
>JBAYVO010000054.1:0-11425 GCA_041674545.1 Candidatus Nanopelagicales bacterium
GCCTTCTTCGTGGCAGCCTTCTTCGCTGGTGACTTTGTGCGGACGAGCTCAGCAGGAGGCTCGAACCGTTTGATTGCAGTTGTCGCTAGTGGATCCGTTCCAACAATGTCTGCCAGAAACGTTCCCGTGTGGCTCTCGGCAACCGCAGCGACCTGCTCTGGAGTGCCGGTGGCAACAACAGTGCCTCCACCGGATCCACCCTCGGGCCCCATGTCGATGATCCAGTCCGCTGACTTGATGACGTCGAGGTTATGTTCAATAACAACGACGGAGTTTCCTTGATCCACGAGTCGCCCGAGGACGATCAACAGTTTGCGAATATCCTCGAAGTGCAGGCCAGTTGTTGGCTCATCCAGCACATAGATCGTGCGTCCAGTCGAACGCTTCTGCAACTCGGCGCTCAACTTCACTCGTTGCGCCTCGCCACCGGACAACGTTGGAGCGGGCTGACCAAGGCGAACATAGCCCAACCCGACGTCGACCAACGTTTGCAGATGCCGGGAGATCGCGGGCACAGCGGCAAAGAAGTCAAGACCCTCCTCGATCGGCATGTTCAGGACTTCGGAGATTGTCTTACCCTTGTAATGAACTTCGAGGGTCTCGCGGTTGTAGCGCGCGCCGCGACAGACTTCGCACGGTACATAGACATCCGGCAGAAAGTTCATCTCAATCTTGATCGTGCCGTCGCCCGAACACGCCTCGCAACGCCCACCCTTAACGTTGAACGAGAACCTGCCGGGCATATACCCCCGCACCTTCGCCTCTTCAGTTGCGGCGAACAACTTGCGCACATGATCAAACACGCCAGTGTAGGTAGCGGGGTTGGAGCGGGGCGTTCGGCCGATCGGACCCTGGTCGACGTGGACGACTTTGTCGACAAGGTCGGTCCCGGTGACCTTGCGGTGTCGCCCAGGAACAGTGCGTGCGAGATGAAGGTCACGGGACAGTGTTCGATACAGCACGTCGTTGACGAGCGTCGACTTCCCTGATCCCGAGACGCCTGTGACAGCAACGAGGCACCCGAGCGGGAACGACGCGGTTACATCCTGCAGGTTGTGTTCACGCGCACCATGGACGACGATCTCGCGATCCGCATCGGGCGCGCGGCGATGCGTCGGCACAGCGATTTGCTTCCGGCCAGACACGTAGGCGCCGGTGAGCGACTCTTGGGAGGCTTCGAGCTCTGCCAATGGCCCGCTGACCACAACCTTGCCACCGTGCTCCCCCGCTCCAGGGCCGATATCGACGATCCAGTCAGCGCTCCGGATCGTGTCTTCGTCATGCTCAACCACAATGAGGGTGTTGCCCAAATCGCGCAGGCGCACCAAGGTCTCAATCAATCGACGGTTGTCACGTTGGTGCAATCCGATGCTTGGTTCGTCAAGCACGTAGAGCACGCCGACGAGCCCACTGCCGATCTGAGTCGCGAGCCGAATCCGTTGCGCCTCACCGCCCGCGAGAGTCCCTGCGGCACGGTCGAGGGTCAGGTAGTGCAAACCCACGTCAACGAGGAACGCGAGCCGCTCGTTGACTTCCTTGAGCACGCGCTCCGCGATTGCGGCATCACGCTCGGACAACGTCACTTGAGAAAGGAACGCGAGACAATCGCCGATCGGCATAGCCGCAATCTCGGCAATCGAACGCTCGGCAATCGTCACGGCAAGGCTCAGCGGCTTGAGCCGTGCGCCGTTGCACTCGTTACACGGCACTTCCCGCATGTAGCCAGCGAAGCGCTCACGGCTTGTGTCGGTATCTGCCTCGAGGTGGCGGCGGGCGATAAAGGCCACCGCGCCCTCGTAGCCGGTCGTGTAAGACCGGTCCCGACCGTACCGATTTCGGTACTTGACTGTGACGGCGTCACCGCGGCCATTCAAGATCGCATCTTGCACTTCGTGGGTGAGTTGCTCCCATGGTGTGTCCATCTCGAACCCGAGGGTGTCGGCGAGTGCCCCAAGAAGTCTCTGGTAGTACCCAGCCATCGACGGATACGCCCACGGCTGGATCGCGCCTTCGCTCAGCGACTTCGTCGGGTCCGGAATGATCAGATCTGGATCAACTTCCATCCGGGTACCGAGACCCGAACATGTCGGGCAGGCGCCAAACGGCGAGTTGAACGAGAACGACCGGGGTTCAAGCTCTTCAAATGACAAACCATCATCGAGACACGCGAGGTGTTCACTGAAGGTTCGTTCGCGGCCTTCATCGCCTTCGGGGAGATCCACGAAATCTAACGTCACGGTACCGCTCGATAGCCGCAACGCTGTCTCGATCGAATCTGTCAAACGGCGCTTGGCATCGGCCTTGACCGCGAGTCGGTCGATGACCACTTCGATGGTGTGCTTTTCCTGTTTCTTGAGCTTTGGCGGCTCCGCCAAGCTATGCACGCCTCCGTCGATCCGAGCCCGCGAGAACCCCTGCGTCTGCAGCGAACGAAAGAGGTCAACATATTCACCCTTTCGTGCCCGAACCAGCGGCGCGAGAATCTGGAAGCGCGTGCCTTCTGCTAGGTCCAGAACCTGGTCGACAATCTGCTGAGGTGTTTGACGGGCAATCGGCTTCCCGCAGATCGGGCAGTGAGGCTTGCCGATCCGCGCGAACAACAATCGCAAGTAGTCGTAGACCTCAGTGATGGTGCCGACCGTCGACCGTGGATTGCGAGATGTCGACTTCTGATCGATCGCGACGGCAGGTGACAGACCCTCGATGAAGTCGACATCAGGTTTGTCCATCTGACCTAAGAATTGCCTGGCGTACGCCGAGAGACTCTCGACGTACCGGCGCTGGCCCTCCGCGAAGATGGTGTCGAACGCCAGGCTCGACTTCCCCGAACCAGAAAGCCCGGTAAACACGATAAGGGCATCGCGGGGCAGGTCGAGACTGACATCACGCAGGTTGTGCTCGCGTGCGCCACGAACGATAAGCCGGTCCACCTGCCGAAGGCTATCCCGCACCGCTGACACTCGCGCCAGGGTCCTCCCTGGAGGCGTCCCAATCCTGCAGCGGAGTGGTGTGTGCGCAGCATCCCAAGGCATGCCTACTCCGGCAGTTGACCGCCGGACTAGGGCACACTGGAACGCATGCGCACCTTAGGGAATATCTTGTGGTTGATCTTTGCGGGAATCTGGATGGCGATCGCGTACGCGATTGCTGGGGTCATCATGTTCATCCTCATCATCACCATTCCCTTTGGCATCGCGTCGTTTCGGATGGCGGGCTACGCACTTTGGCCGTTCGGACGAACCGTGGTGTCAAAGCCAACGTCGGGCGTCATGAGCGGGATTGGCAACGTGATCTGGTTCATCCTCGCGGGCTTGTGGATCGCGATCGGCCACATCATCACCGGCGTTGTCCTGTGCATCTTCATCATCACCATCCCGTTCGGAATTGCTTCATTCAAGATGGCAGGCTTGGCGCTCTTCCCCTTGGGCAAGGAGATTGTGCCAATCGACCAAGCTCCAACGGGCCAATACACCGTCACCCCAATCGGCAAATAGTCGAACGTGAGAGGTGAAGCGATGAGTAGCGCGAATAACGAGTACGACGGAATCGTTGTCCCTGGAGGTCCTCCCCAGACGCTGACGACACGACTGCTCACCATCACGAAACTCGCGGTCGGCGAGATGAACAACAACACCTACCTGCTCCAGAGCCGGGCAACCGGAGACACCCTGTTGATCGACGCAGCGAACGAAGCGGAACGAATCCTGGAACTCTGCGACGGACAGCTCGACAAGATCGTCACTACGCACTGCCACGCTGACCACTGGCTAGCGCTTGCAGAGGTGGCGGAAGCCACCGGTGCCACGACCTACGCGCCAGCTCCCGAGATCCCGGAAATCCATCCGACCATCGATATTGCGCTGAGTGACGCCGATGTCATCGACATCGGCGTCACTCACCTAGAGGTCAGATTCGTCACCGGTCATCGGGCGTCCTACCTAGACCACATCTCAACGTCGGCGGTGTTGGTCTTCCGAGACCCCGATGGATCAAGCCACGTATTTGCCGGGGACTGCCTGTTCCCCGGTGGACTAGGTAACACCTGTGACGATGCCGCCGCCTTTCAGCACCTCTTCGCCGACGTCAACGACAAGCTCTTCGAGACCCTCCCCGACAACACCCGCATCTACCCCGGTCACGGGCCTGACACCACAATCGGCGCCGAACGGCCGTCCCTGACCGATTGGCAGTCGCGCGGCTGGTAGGCCAGCACTTCGTTCGGTCCGATTTAGAGAGACCCTCCGGCCATTCTTCAGACGCGAACGAAGAACAAAGGCTCGTGCAAATGGGTGATCTGTGTAATTCCGGCACTGGCAATTGCCGAATCGGTCCTAGAACAAATTGCGAGCAACTACAGATCGCGGGCGGTTCGCCCAGGACACCTGTGTGCACGCGCCGGAGCGAAGGGAGCCAACCTATGACTAGGACGGCACGCTTCGTCGGGGCCTGCTCATGAAACTCAGCGGAGTCCGCCTCACAGCAGGCCTTGCAGCACTCACCTTGGCACTTGCTGCCTGTTCCGCGCCAAGCAGTCAGCAGGAGGTCGTGCAACCTCCGTCGCAGTCGGCCTCACCATCCGCCAGCGCTACCCCTGTACCGCAAGACAACGTCCCTCTCGAGCCCGAGTTCCCTGCCGACATCGTTGCCCCCGAACCACTGCCCCCTATGCCGGTTGAAGGTGAGGGAACACCTGAGCCAGAGGCTCCGGCAGAGAAGCCAGCCAAGTCCACTAACGATGCCAAGAATGACGACTCATTCCAGGTGCCTTCAGCACCTGGCGGTTCGAGTGGAACAACTGGCAAATCGGCTCCGGTAAAGCCGAGCCGGTGTTCGGTCCGAACGCCTGGGGCCGACCTGAGCCACTGCAACCTCCGCGGGGTCAACTTGTCAGGCAAGGACATGGGCGGAGTGAATCTGACGCGTGCCAATCTGACCGGAGCAAACCTCAGCGGAGCGGATCTCAGCGGGTCGAAGCTGATGGGTGCCACGCTGGACAAAGCAAACATGAAGTGGACCAGACTGATGGCTGCCCAGCTCGACGGCGCAAACCTACGATCTATCGTGGGAACCGGAGCTAACTTCACCGGCGCTGACCTTACCCGGGCACGGCTCAGTAAGTCCTATCTGCGCCTTGCAAATTTCACCAAGGCAGTGGTGCGTGGGACAGATCTTTCGAGGTCAAACCTGGCACTGACTCGGTTCATCGATGCTGACCTGACGGGTGCAAGCGTCATTCACGCGAATCTCAAAGGTGCTGACTTGTCGGGCGCAGAAATCACTCGCCTGAAGATTGGTGGAAGCGTGTGCGACGACCAAAACTGGACGTTTGTCGGCAAACGTCCCATCGTGCGGGCCGCAATCACGTGCTCCGATTTCTGGTACGAGACCGACGTAACACCCGTGACTCAGTGATCCTGGCTCTCCACATTCGCGGCTACTCTTCCTCGCGATCGTGGTGCTTGCGCACTGTTCCTGCATGCGCTTTCAGAGTCGGGTCTTGACGACTCTTGATGAGGCTCGCCACAGTCGCAACGATCAGGATCACGGCGATGACGCCGAGGGAAGCAACCGTAGGAATCTTCGGAACTTGAGGCCAAGTCTCATGAGCCCAGGTCAAGATCAGCTTGACCCCGATGAACACCAAGATGGCGGCGAGACCGAGCGACAGGTACACGAGGCGGTCGAGCAGACCCTTCAGAAGGAAGTACAGCGCTCGCAATCCGAACAGTGCAAATGCGTTTGCGGTGAACACCAGGTACGCGTTTTGAGTCACACCGAAGGTCGCTGGAATTGAGTCAAGCGCGAAGAGTAAGTCGGTCGAACCGATCGCGATGATCACCAAGAGCATCGGCGTCGCGATCCGCTTGCCATTCTCCTTGATGAACATCGCCGTGCCGTGGTACTCATCTGTGAACGGGTACCGCTTCTTCACTGCTCTAACGACAAAATTGTCCGATGGTTCCGGGTCTTCGTTGTGATGTCGGGCCAGCTGGATTCCGGTCCAAATCAGCAGCGCACCGAAGATGACGAACGTGAAGGCAAAAGCTGACAGAGCTGCTGCACCAAGGGCGATGAACACCGCCCGGAAGACCAGCGCAAGCACGATGCCGATGAGCAATACCCGTTGTTGCAAGACCGATGGAACCGCGAACTGAGTCAAGATGATTGCAAAGACGAAGAGGTTGTCCACCGACAAGCTCTTTTCAACGAGATACGCGGCGAAGAACTCAGTTCCCGACTGCGAACCCATGAAGTAGAAGACCCCGATACCAAACACAATCGCCAATGCGATGTAGAAAATCGACCACCGTGCTGCCTCCCCCACCCCCACTTCGTGTGGGGTACGGCTCACCATGAAGAAGTCAAAAGCCACCAGCGCAAGCACGCCAACAATCGTTGCCGCCCAGACCCACATGGGTACCGTCATTACTGGTCTTCCTCTCGTTGAACATCGTCTGTGTCAGCAACTTCCGAACCTGATTGCTCTGCAAAAGTTCCCGCGAGCTCAGGGTTTCGGTTCACCGCGATGATGGACGTCGCGGCCGTGACAGTTAGGACGATAACAATGAAGGCTAACGAGGCGAACGCGCTGATGGTCGGAACAGGAATTTCGAACACCGTGTGAGCGGCTTCCAAGATTAATTTCACCCCGATAAACAGCAGGATGAGCGCGAGGCCCTTATTCAAGTAGATGAGCTTGTCCAACAGCCCATGCAACAAGAAATACAGCTGCCGCAGCCCCATCAGCGCGAACGCATTCACGGTGAACACGATGTAGGCCTCTTGTGTCAGGCCAAAGACGGCAGGAATCGAGTCGAGCGCGAACAAGAGGTCTGTTGATCCGATCGCGACGACAACCAACAACATCGGCGTAATGACGCGCTTGCCGTCAATCTTGGTCGTCAGCTTTGAGCCGTGCCATTCCTTAGTAGAAGGCACGTGGCGTTCGACAAAGGCGACCAACTTGTTCTCACCAGGCTCTCCGTCGTCATCGCCGGATCGCCACACCTTCCAGGCTGTCCAAATGAGGAAGCCACCAAAGATGAAGAACACCCACAAGAATTGAGCGATGACCGCAGCACCCAACAAGATGAGGATGGTCCTCAGAATCAAGGCAAGCACAACGCCAATCAAGAGGACTCGGTGTTGTAGCTCCGCGGGGACAGCAAACGATCCCATCAAAACAACGAAGACAAACAGGTTGTCAACGCTGAGGGAGTATTCGGTGAGGTACCCCGCAAAGAACTCACCCGCGTATTGAGGGCCCTGCCAGAAGATCATGCCAATGCCAAAGGCAACAGCAGCGGCGATGTAGATGATGACCCACCGGGTCGCCTCTTTGACACCAAAAACGTGTGGTCGGGAATCAACCAGCAGTAGATCCGCGACAATTACGAGCGCAAATCCCGCGATGGTGACCAGCCAGACCCAGTCCGGAACGGTCACCCGTGACCTGCTTCGCGCATCTGCCGCAGTTCCTTCTTCAGGTCCGAAATTTCGTCGCGGTACCGGGCGGCAAGTTCGAACTGCAGTTCCGCAGCGGCAGTGTGCATCTGTTCGCTGAGTCGGGTGATCAGGTCCACGAGGTCCTTGGCGGGCAGTCCGTCACTATCGACGGGAAGCGGGCCATCAGCGGACTTCGAACGCGACCGCATGTCAGCGCCCGCATTGCGTCCGCGCGACCGACTCCGACCAGAACCGCCGAGCAGCTCTTCAGTGTCTGCATCTTCCTTGGAAATGAGGTCCGTGATGTCTGCAATTTTCTTCCGCAACGGTTGCGGATCAACACCTCGTTCAGCGTTGTAGGCGATCTGCTTGGCACGCCGTCGGTTGGTCTCGTCAATCGCCTTGGCCATTGAATCGGTGATCGTGTCCGCATACATGTGAACCTGGCCGGAGACGTTCCGAGCGGCGCGGCCAATTGTCTGAACGAGACTGCGTTCGCTGCGCAGAAAGCCCTCCTTATCGGCATCAAGGATGGCGACCAGGCTCACCTCGGGTAGGTCAAGACCCTCCCGCAACAAGTTGATTCCGACGAGCACGTCATACACGCCTTGCCGGAGTTCTCGTAAGAGCTCGACCCGCCGCAATGTGTCGACCTCGCTATGGAGGTAGCGCGCCTTAACCCCGTTCTCCAGCAGGTAGTCGGTGAGGTCCTCGGACATCTTCTTGGTCAACGTCGTGACCAGCACACGTTCAGAACGTTCGACACGATCCTGGATCTCACCGAGCAGGTCGTCGATCTGGCCCTTGGTGGGCTTGACGATGATCTCGGGGTCGAGCAAACCAGTCGGTCGAATGACCTGCTCCACAACATCGTTGTGAACCTTCGCGAGTTCGTAGGGGCCGGGTGTTGCCGACAAGTAGATCGTCTGCCCAATCCGGTCGACGAACTCTTCCCAGCGCAGTGGGCGATTGTCCATGGCGCTCGGGAGCCGGAAGCCATGGTCGACCAGCATTCGTTTCCGAGACATGTCACCTTCGAACATCCCGCCAATCTGCGGGACAGTCACATGTGACTCATCCACGACCAGCAGGAAGTCCTCCGGGAAGTAGTCGAGCAAACAGTTCGGCGCTGAGCCTGGTTCGCGACCATCGATGTGGCGACTGTAGTTCTCGATGCCGGAACAAAATCCGACCTGTTGCATCATCTCGATGTCGTAGTCGGTCCTCATCCGCAGCCGTTGCGCTTCGAGGAGTCGGTTCTGCTTCTCAAGTTCCGCAAGTCGGTCTGCCAGTTCGACTTCGATGTCACCGATCGCGCGTTGCATCCGTTCAGGGCCCGCCACGTAGTGGCTTGCCGGGAACACGTACAACTCATTGTCCTCCGTGAGGATTTCACCGGTGAGCGGATGCAGCGTCATGAGGCGTTCAACCTCGTCGCCGAAGAACTCGATGCGCACTGGATGTTCCTCATACACCGGAAACACTTCGACTGTGTCACCCCGGACCCGGAACGTTCCGCGGGTAAAGGCCAGGTCGTTGCGCGAATACTGAATCTGCACGAGCCGCCGCAAGATCGCGTCACGGTCATACGACTCGCCGACCCGAACCCGAACCATCCGGTCGATGTACTCCTGCGGTGTTCCAAGTCCATAGATTGCGCTGACCGTGGCAACGACGACGCAGTCGCGGCGAGTGAGCAGCGCATTTGTTGCGCTGTGCCGAAGTCGTTCCACTTCCTCGTTGATTGAGGAGTCCTTCTCGATGTACGTATCGCTTTGCGGGATGTAGGCCTCAGGCTGGTAGTAGTCGTAATACGAAACGAAATACTCGACGGCGTTGTTCGGCAATAGCTCCCGGAACTCGTTTGCCAACTGCGCTGCCAGTGTCTTGTTCGGCGCCATCACCAAGGTGGGTCGTTGCAGCCGTTCGACAAGCCATGCCGTCGTGGCACTCTTTCCAGTACCCGTCGCGCCAAGCAGCACCACGTCAGTATCGCCTCGCAAAATCCGCTTGGAGATTTCGTCGATGGCAGCGGGCTGATCGCCGCCCGGTTCGAAGTCGCTGATTACTTCGAACGGCGCGACAGTGCGCTGCAAATCAGTCACGGGACGGGCCATAGCACGAACCCTACGCCGCTCGGAGGCCGTCAGAACCACCAACTCAGTATCGTTGCGCCATGATTCGCCTGACGGCCCGTGAGGCACTTATGGGTTCCCGTGCCGCGGCATGTGGCCTCGCCGAACACGGAGTACGTCCTGGCGACCGAATTGCGATTTGTGTACCACCCACTACGCCGCAATCGAGTGCTGCCGAACACGCGCTCCTCATCCAAGTTGCCTGGGCTGCCGTTCGCAGCCAGATCACCCCAGTCATGATCAACCCGGCACTTCCGCTCGCTGCGCGGGAACGCATGATTACCGATGCGGGAGCGGCGCTTTCGATTACCACCACCAGTCAGTTGCGCGACCTGGTCTCGGCGAACGTGACGAGGAGCCACCACGACGCTGGATCCTTCACCGCCCGGCCGATGCACTACACCTCTGGCACCACCGGCGAGGCCAAAGGCGTATGGACAGGCTTCCTGCCCGCCGAGCTGCTGACCGCCTGGTGGGCAGACGAACAAGCTCAATGGAACTTTGACGCCAGCGACACGACCCTCGTACACGGTCCACTCTCTAGTTCAGCGCCCCTGCGCCACTCGTTGCTCGTGCTAGCGGCCGGCGGTGATGTGCTCTTGCCCGGCAGCTTTGATCCGGCGAGAATTGCGAGAGCCCTAGCGGAAGATCGCCCGACCACCGCGTTCACCGTGCCGAGCCATTGGCAACGACTGTTCGGAGTCCCCCACCTGCCACCCTCGCCGTATCGACTCCTCGCACACGCAGGTTCCGCTTGCCCCGCAGACCTGAAGCGACAGATCCATGCGTGGGCGGGAGCGCAGCACACCTGGGAGTTCTATGGCTCAACGGAAGGTCAGTTCAGTATCTGTTCAGGCCTCGAGTGGGAGGAACGTCCAGGGACAGTTGGCAAGGCACGCGCAGGACGGCGGCTCTTCACCCGGGATGGAACTATCTGGTGCGAAACACCCACGAACTCCGCCTTCGAATACTGGCGCGACCCGCAGAAGACCTCCGACGCGTGGCGTGAACTTCCGGACGGGGCAGTCGCGTTCAGCGTGGGCGACCTCGGGCACCTCGACACCAATGGCTACCTGTACCTCGATGGTCGACGCGACGACCTGATCATCACCGGTGGAATGAACGTGTACCCCGCACATATCGAAGCTGCGATCACGGCGGTGCCAGGTGTGGTGGAGGCAGCGGTGTTTGGCGTCCCCAGCCAGAAATGGGGGCAACAGGTCTGCGCGGCGATCGTCGGTGACGCCTCGGACGATCGCATCACCAGCGCGTTGGCCGAGTCATTAGCCGGTTACCAGCGCCCCAAGATCATGGTGAGGGTCGATGAACTACCGAGGAACCCAATGGGGAAGATCCAACGCCTCGACCTCCCCAGGCTGCTCGGCATCGACACCGTGAGCAGCTAGTCCGAACTCCCCTGGCTCCTTGCCTGCACCAATAGCGATGTCCACAACTGTTCGACCTGGCGAGTGAGATCAGCCAATGTTCCTGAGTTGTCTAGCACCGTGTCGGCGATGGCGAGTCGATCCTGTCGGCTCGCTTGCGCAGCGATCCTTGCGCGTGCATCGGCTTCGGTGAGACCTCGATCCAATAGCCGCTCAACGCGAATCTCATCAGGGCAATCGACCACAACCACATGGTCGTACCCGCCCTGCAATCCAAGTTCAGTGAGCAACGCAAGATCGTGCACCACAACGCTGCCGGGTGGAGCCATCGCAAATCGTTCTTGGGTCAGTGCAGTAATCCGAGGGTGTGTGATCGCATCCAACTTCGCCCGCTGCGATGGATCGGTAAACACAATGCCTGCCAACGCAGCACGGTCCAGGGATTCATCCTCTCGGAGA
>JBAYVO010000055.1:0-11342 GCA_041674545.1 Candidatus Nanopelagicales bacterium
CACCGTCACATACCCATGAATATCCAACCCATCAATCACCGTCCCCGGCGTCGTGATCGTCAGATTCCCGTCATACCGCGTCAACGCCATCCCCGCCGGAACACCCGTGTTATCAGCTGACGGCTTGGACGGTGCTGGTGCCGTAGCCGTGACCTGACGGGTCGTTGTAGCCGAGCCACCGCGGTTGTCCGTGACGGTGAGCTTGACGGTGTACGTTCCGGCCGCTGAGTAGGTGCGAGCGGCAGTCTTACCTGTCCCCGTGGCGCCGTCACCGAACTCCCAGCCGTAGTTGGCAATCGTGCCATCTGGATCGCTAGCTGTGCTCGCGTCGAACGTAGCTGCCAAGTTCGCAATGTTGTGAGTGAAAGCTGCGGTAGGTAGCACGTTCGCGGCGATCACTGTCACCTGCTTCGTGACTGAAGACTTGCCACCACGATTGTCGGTGACCGTCAATGTGACGTTGTAGGTTCCCGCTGCCGAGTACGTCTTACTGGCGTTCTTCCCGCTACCAGTTGACCCGTCACCGAAGCCCCAGGCGTAGTCGACGATCGTTCCGTCCGAGTCGGCAGAACCACTGCCGTCGAATGTCGCTACGAGGTCGTTGACACTGGAGGCGAAGGCTGCCGTTGGGAGCACGTTCGGTGCAATCGCGGTGACGCTGTTTGTCACTGTCGCTGAACCATTGCGGTTGTCCGTCACAGTCAACTTGACGTTGTACGCACCGGGTGTCGCGTACTTCTTTGAGACAGTCCTTCCCGATCCGGTTGACCCATCCCCGAACTCCCACGCGTAGTCCGTGATCGAGCCGTCTGAATCTGTTGAGCTTCCCGCGTCGAATGACACGTCCAGGTCAGCGACGCTCGAGGTGAAGCCCGCAGTCGGAAGTACGTTCGGCGCAATGGCTGTGACCTTGCGGGTAACGCTGGACTTTCCACCACGGTTGTCCGTGACCGTCAAAGTCACGTCGTATTCACCGGCCGCGCCGTAGACCTTGTTTGCGGTCTTGCCCTGGCCCGTTGAACCGTCACCGAAGCCCCACGCGTAGTCCGTGATCGTGCCGTCGGAATCGGTAGATCCTGCCGCGTCGAAGGAGACTGCCAGGTCGTTGACGTTCTCAGCGAACACTGCTGCCGGGAGGATGTTCGGCGCGATGGCGGTGACCTGGCGCGTCGATGTTGCCTTGCCACCCCGGTTGTCAGTCACCGTCAACTTCACGTTGTAAGGACCGGCGGCCGCGTACTTCTTCGAGGTGGTCTTTCCCGATCCCATCGAGCCGTCGCCGAAGTCCCAGGCGTAGTCGACGATGGTGCCGTCGGAGTCAGCCGAGGGCGCCGCGTCGAACGCGATGTCAAGGTCGTTCACATTCTCGGTGAATGCAGCTGTCGGCAGCACGTTCGGCGCGATTGCCGCTACCTGACGAGTGGTCGTTGCGCTGCCACCACGGTTGTCAGTGACGGTGAGCTTCACCGTGTAGTTACCTGCCGCCGAGTACTTCTTTGCAACCGTCTTGCCCGTCCCAGTGCTGCCATCTCCGAAGTCCCAGGCGTAGTTGGCGATGGTGCCGTCAGAATCCGTTGAACCGGAACCGTCAAATGCAACATCGAGGTCATTCGCCGAAGACGCGAAGGCCGCTGTTGGAAGGACGTTTGGCGCAACGACGGTGACCTTATTCGTCACGCTCGACTTTGCGCCAGCAGAGTCGGTGACAGTGAGCTTGACGTCGTAGGCGCCTGCAGCCGCGTACTTCTTTGCCGGGTTGTTGCCGGTACCGGTTGAACCGTCACCGAAGTCCCAGGCGTACGAGGCGATCGAACCATCGGGATCGTTCGATGTTGACGCATCGAAAGCGACATCTAGGTTGTTCGCAGCCGAGGTGAAGAGCGCGATGGCCGCAACGTTAGGTGCGAGCACCTTGACGTTCTGCGTGACGCTTCCCTTTCCTCCCTCATCGTCGGTCACGGTGAGCTTGACGGCATAGGTTCCCGCAGTCGTGTACTTCTTGTTGGGCGACTTGCCGGTCCCTGTCGAGCCATCGCCGAAGTCCCAGGCGTAGCTATCGATCGAACCGTCCGAGTCACTCGAATCGGCCGCATCGAACGCCACATCCAAGTCGCTGATTTCGCGCGAGAACACTGCCGTTGGCAGTGCGTTTGGCATTGCCATTGACTCGGCGCGCAGATCGTCGAGGGTCACGTTGATGGGGTTGGTCCCGCCACCCAAGTATGACCACAAGCCCGCCCGTCCTGGTCCGTTTACGGCCGAACTCGTCGCGCTGCGTGACCAACTGCTTGGCTCACTCGTTCCTTGCGGCCACGCCTTCACACGAAGCGTCGAACCTTGAGCTTGGGACCGGACCATGATGCGCGTCCCGGCCGCCATTTTGAATGGCAGCGTGCCGTCATTGCCCACTGTTGTTTGCCCACCACTGCTGTTGATTGCGCGCAGGCCGACCAATACGGACTTGTCCGCCATCACGCGGATCCGAGTCGTGTAGTTGGCCCCGGTGGAATCGGTCCGCAACATGTGACCGAGGTAGACCGAACCAGACGTCGGCAGCGTGCTGAGGCCGAAGGAACTCACCACGTCGGAATCCACCACGTCGTTGGGTCCGACCCATGCCTGGCGAGTCATTGTCTGAGTCAGCGACAACACACCTTGGCCGCCACTGACCGACATGTTGCGCGGCTCAGGCGTGGTGTAGGAGCCGCCGGTATCTGCCGTTCCGAAACCTGAGCCGACTGAACGGCTGAAGTCGTCGGTAACGACGGTCCTGCTGGCCGCGGCCTGCGCGGGGATTGTTGTGGCAATGGTGGCGACGAGTAGTCCGGCCGTCGCGATCACCGCCGTGATGCTTGAAATAGAACGTTTCGACATTTGAGTCGACCTCCGCCAGATTCACCCGATTGTGTGAGCACTTGGCCTTGAAATCGGCCGTCCCGGCGAAATGGAGTAGTCGCCGATCGGGTGAGTCATCGACCTTTAGCGGCAATTGGGTGAATGGCTCGGCGCGTACTGCGAACGAGCGATGTGAAGTCCACGACTGAACGCTCTACAAGGGCGCAAAGGGCTCTACCGTGTAACTCAGACAGAGCAACCGCCGCTTGGAGGCTTCATGAGTAGGACCGCACCAACCGCAATCGTAGGTTTGGGATACGTCGGACTGCCGTTGGCGAAAGCGGCCGTCGATGCCGGAGTTCCGATCGTTGGGTTCGACATCAACGAGCGAACCGTCAGTGAACTCCAGGCCGGGCGATCACCCATCTCCGACATCGACGATGCCGGGATCTCCGCAATGTTGGCAGCAGGGTTTAGCCCAACGACGAACGCGGAACGACTCCTCGAATGCGACACCTTCATCATCTGCGTGCCGACGCCGCTATCTGACGAACAAGGCCCGGACCTCACCGCCGTCAAAGCAGCCGTACGAGGCCTCGTCCCTCATCTGCGAGCCGGGGATCTCGTCGTCCTCGAATCCACCACTTACCCAGGAACAACTGAAGAGGTCGTAGCACCGATCTTGGCGGAGTCCGGTTTGGCGGTGCCAACCGACGTCAAGCTTGCCTTCTCGCCTGAACGGGTCGATCCGGGCAACGCGACGTACGGCATCACAAACACACCCAAGGTGGTCGGCGGTATCGACACCGCGTCTGGAGAAGCGGCCAACGCGTTCTATTCCCAGTTCTGTGACACCGTCGTCATGGCCCGCGGAGCGAAGGAAGCCGAACTAGCAAAATTGCTCGAGAACACCTACCGACACGTCAACATCGCGCTCGTAAACGAACTCGCACTGCTGAGCCACGAACTTGAAATCGACCTTTGGGATGCGATCCGCTGCGCGGCAACTAAGCCGTTCGGATTCCAGGCGTTCTACCCCGGCCCCGGCGTTGGCGGTCACTGCATCCCCATCGATCCCAATTACCTGTCCCACCACGTTCGTAGTCGACTTGGCCACACCTTTCGGTTTGTTGAACTCGCCCAGGACATCAACTCAGCGATGCCGGGGTACGTCTGCCGTCGCTTGCAGGACATGCTCAACGAGAACTCAAAGGCTGTCCGCGGATCACGGATCGCGGTAGTGGGAGTGACATACAAGCCGAACGTTGCCGACAGTCGCGAAAGTCCGTCACAGCCGATCGCAAGCACCCTACTTGGAATGGGCGCCACACTGAGCTACTGGGATCCGTACGTCGATCAGTGGTCAGTGGACGGCCAAGACATCACGCGCGTCGCCGATCTCAACACCGCGATCTCCGCGGGAGAGTTCGATGCTGTACTGCTGCTCCAGCAGCACAATCAACTTGATCTCGATGCGCTTCAGAGCAGCGCTGTCCCAGTGTTCGACACGCGCGCGGTGCTCGCACCACAGGACCTCGTAGAGCGCCTATGACAGCGCGCGAGCTGGCGCGAACTGCCTACCGAATCGGCACACGACCTGTCGGTTCAATCCAGCGGCTAGCACCGACTCCTGGTCAGTTCGTGCTCACATACGACGATGGGCCCGATCCGAGGTACACCCCTGGGATTTTGGCTGTACTCGATACGTTCGGTGCAACCGCAACGTTCTTTGTCTTGCTGTCGAAGGTGCGACGTGACCCCCACCTCTTGCGCGAGGTGCATGCTGCTGGTCACGAGATTGCCCTGCACGGGATTGACCATCAACGCCTCACAACATTCACCAGCCAAGAGGTTCAACGGCGAACTGCCGCGGGCAAAGCCGAGCTGGAAGATGTGCTCGGCTCCACTGTGAAATGGATGCGACCGCCGTACGGCGCTCAGCGCTTCTCAACCTGGCGCGCAATCCGCAGCGCCGGCGTCGAGCCCGTCATGTGGAGCGGGACGTTCTGGGACTGGAAGGACATGCCCCACGAACGCCGGGTCCAGAAGGCAATGAGCAGCGCCCGACCGGGTGCGCTGCTCCTGGCCCATGATTCCTTTCCCGATGCCAATGACGGCGTCGCGGCGGCAGTCGAGCCCCAAGTCGAACGGGCGCAGCTCGCGCACGACGTACTCGCTGGGTACGCCGACCTTGGGCTGCAGGCACGGTCACTCAATGACGCATTGGTCGCGACCAATGCCCAGAAGTGGGCGTGGTTCTCCAAGTAGCTCTGTGTTATTGCCCTCAACAACGCCACTTTAGACGATCTAGATGATCACGAGTTCTGCAATGGGGAAACCCTGACTGTTAGCATCGCGACAGCCGCGCACCCGTCGCCAGCGGCACTTGTGATCTTCTCTCAAGCCCCCATGAATGGAGCAGCAAATGGACCTTGCTCGCTACCTCAGCGTGCTCCTCAAGGGCTGGAAGGTCATTGGTGCCGCAGCGATCGCAGGCGCGGTGCTGATGGCCGCATACTCAATGCTCTCAACGCCGCAATACCGCGCGACGACCACACTGTTCTTCTACCTTTCTGGCGCAGATTCCACTACCCAACTTTTGCAGGGCTCCACCTACGCGCAGAACCAAGTCCGGTCATTTGCGCTCCTTGCCGAACAGCCTGTGGTCTTGGACCCCGTCATCAGAGAACTGAACCTGAACGAGACGTCGGTTCAGCTTTCGAAGCAGGTGACGTCCACCGTTGCGCTCGACACCGTCGTTATGGACGTCAGCGTCACCGATACCTCCCCCACCCAAGCAGCCGCGATTGCCAACGCCATCGGTCAACAGATGAGTGCGGCGATCTCCGGCCTTTCGCCGACGGGCACAACTGCGGCAAACACCGCCACCGTGAAGGTATCGACCGTGGCTCCCGCAACTGTCCCGCAGTACGCGTACTCCCCCAACACCAAACTCAACACTGCAGTTGGGCTCGTGTTCGGCGCCATCATCGGAATGGCAGTCGTGACAGTGCGGGCGCTTACGAACAACAAGGTCAACTCCGCTGAGGTCGTCAAGCAGCTCACCGATGTGCCAGTCGTGGGCGATATCCCCTACAGCCCGAAAGCCGCCAAAGGCCCGGTTATCGACCCCGATGCGCATTCAGGCCAGGCTGAGGCGTACCGCCGTCTGAGCGCCAACTTCGGCTTTCTCAACTACGGCGATTCCATGCGGTCAATTGTGATGACGTCGTGTCTGCCCGACGAGGGTAAATCGACGTCAACCCTGAACCTCGCCGTCGCACTGTCGCAGAGCCTAAGTGTCGTCGTCGTCGACGCAGATCTGCGTCGACCGTCGATCGCAAAGCTCACGGGACTCAACGACGGCATCGGCCTCTCGGGCGTCCTCACTGGGAAAGCGAACGTCGAGGATGTGCTGCAAAGTTGGCGTCACGGCCAACTCCATGTCCTCACCGCAGGTCGGGTTCCGCCGAACCCTGCGGAACTGCTCGGTTCCAAGCAAATGCGGGAGCTCCTCGCGGAACTCCGCGCAAAGTTCGACCTGGTGATTCTTGATAGCGCACCGGTTCTACCTACCAGTGATGCTGCGGTGCTTGGGCGAAGCCTCGGCGGAGTCCTCGTCGTGGTTGACACCCGACGCACCAAACGTGCCGACCTCAAGCGGGGACTCGAGAGCTTGACCCTCGCGGGTGGGAACGTAGCCGGTGTGGTGCTGAACAAGACCGCCACTTCGGGTTCCACGTACTACGGCCAATACGGACCCGAACCCACCTCCAGTTCCAAGTCAAAGTAGTTCTCACCAGCGGTCCAGTGAGGCGTTGAGATTGCTATGAGCCAGGCGACTAGCCCAGCGAGGGATACCTCCGTTGTCGCGCCTGGAACCCTCGACCAACAACGCGACTTGCCCGTGTTCGTCGCTGTCGCGGCAGTGCTTCTACTAGGCCTCAATCAACAATTGGCGGCCGGGGTTACGACTGGAACGCTCGTGGTCGCGTTCCTCGCACCCGTTTGGATCTCGGTCTTGCGACGGTTCCGGTTTGCCGTTGCGATCAACCTTTTGGCGTTGGTCGCTCTCGCAAGTGGCGTCGCCCTTACACAATTCCAAGGCGACCGAGGATTCGATCAGTCCCTGGCAACGGGATTCGCGCTGGTGTTCCTCACTGGGATCGGCGGTCTCGGACTCCTCCTCTGGGCGCGAACCGTGATGCCGACGTACCAGGTTGCCATCGTCTTCGGACTTGGCTACCTCCTGCGCGTGATGCAAGACGTCGCGAGCTCACCGAATCCCTGGAAGTATCAACTCTCGGTGCCCATTGCGATCATCGTGCTCGCGCTCGCGGCCAGGGCTCGTACCGCGATGCCAACGGTCGCCAGCCTCGTCGCGCTCGGCATCATCAGCGTCGCTTTTGACTCGCGCAGCTTCTTTGGGTTCTGCTTGCTCGCGGCGGTGCTCGTGTTGTGGCAAAGGCGTCCGAGCTCGACAGGTCGTGGAATGAACAAGTTGGCAGTGCTCGGGCTGATTTGTGCTGCGCTGTTCGCGCTCTACTCGGTGGGCACCACGCTGCTCGTAGAGGGGTATCTCGGGCAAGCGAATCAGCAACGGACCGTCCAGCAAATCGAGGACAGCGGGTCGCTACTCGTTGGCGGACGACCAGAGTGGGCGGGCACTGTCAGGCTCATGGCTGACCATCCCATTGGTTTTGGTCTCGGAACGATGCCGTCCGCCGAAGACGTCCTCACCGCAAAGGCGGGCATCCGGGCAATCGGCACTGACACCGAAAATGGCTACGTCAACAACTACATGTTCGGCGGCCATTTCAAGCTTCATTCAATCGTCGCTGACTTTTGGGCAACCTTTGGCATCGCTGGACTCGCCCTGGGTCTGACGATGATTGCTGCGCTCGGCTATTGCCTGATTGATCGCCTGACCTCGCGGACAGCGAGCGGGCTCGTGTGCATGTTTGCTGTGTTAGGTATCTGGGACCTCGCATTTGGACCGATCTACAAGAATCTGCCGGACGTCATGCTTGCCCTCGCCGTAACCTTGACCGTGGTGAACCGTTCAACTGATGCCCCTGCTGACAAATCGGAACAAGCCAGTGCCTAAATCGTCGCCACGAGTGTTGGAATCGTTCAAGCAACCCGGCAAGACAACAAATCCCTACATCACGATGCTTTTTGACGCGTTGGGTGCAGCCTGCGAGACGAAGTCCTTCTCATGGCGAGAAGCACTCACTGGTGACTACGACGTGTTCCACGTTCACTGGCCGGAGATTCTGCTGTACAGCGACCGCCGGAGTCGTCGAATCGGGCGGCGAGCTGCCTTCTGGCTACTCTTGCAGCGCATCAAGTACCGACGCGTGGCGGTTGTGAGAACAATGCACAACCTGAAACCGCACGAGACCCCATCGCAGATTGACACTCGACTCTTGGCCAAGCTCGACTCGATCACGACGGCCTGGATTCGCCTGAACCCGGTCACGGAGCCCAACGACTCAGCCGATGTGACCACGATCTTGCTCGGTCACTACTTGGACTGGTTCGAGGAAGTTCCGGACCTGGAGCCGACTCCTGGGCTAATCGGCAACTTTGGCCTCATCCGTGCGTACAAGGGTGTGCCAGAGCTGATCACCGCAATGCGCTCGAGCGACAACCCAGACATGTCCCTGGTGGTGATGGGCGCACCAGCGAGTACCGAACTAGCAGACGAAATCCTGCAGCTGGCAGGAACTGACCCGAGGATCACCTTGGAACTGACGCACGTTGATGACGCGACGTTGGCCCGTGAAGTCCGGCGTTGCAGTGTCGTCGCCCTCCCGCACCACAACATGCACAATTCGTCGTCGCTACTACTTGCCCTCTCCCTTGACCGACCTGCACTCGTACCAAATACACCAGTCACTCGCCACATACGAGATGAAGTGGGTTCGGAGTGGGTGTATCTGTACGAGAACCTTGACGCCTCCGCACTTGAAGGCGCAGTTCGCCGCGCGGCCGAGGAACCGCGAGGAGCGCGGCCTGATTTGTCGCAGCGCGATTGGAAGCAAGTCGCGGCGGCGCATATCGCGGTATTTGAGCGCGCAATCAAGGCCGCTCAAACGGCTGACTAGCTCGGATATCGCGTTTAGCAAGAGCGATGCCGGGCATCACTGGGCGTAGAGAAAGCGCCACAACGCAGGACAACTGGGGGATCTGTGAGCAAATATGCCGAGGCCGTAGAGCGATTATCTGCCGCTCAGAAGCCTGCATATGGAGCGCCGGCCTACTCCCGTTTCATCAACCGACCGGCGGGCCGACGCATTGCTGCCGCCTCGTACGCAGTCGGTCTTACCCCAAACGGGGTGACGGCGATCAGTGCCGTTCTGTCGGTGTGCGGCGTGCTCGTGCTGGCATTCGCGCCAATCGCCGTCTACACGGGTGTAGGTGCCGCGATTCTCTTCGCCCTGGCGTACGCATTCGATAGTGCCGACGGCCAACTAGCTCGGCTGACCGGTAAGGGTGGGCCTGCTGGCGAATGGCTCGATCACACCGTCGATATGGGCAAGACCGTGCTGTTCCACGGAGCGATTCTGTTCTCGCTGATCCTCCACACCACCAACGTCAGCGCGGGTCACGCTGCCCTAGTCATCGGGTTCACCGCAGTCAACGTGGTTGCCTTCTTCGCCTGGCTACTCGTCGATCTCTTGCGAAGAGTTAATCCTGACCCGACTGCGGTTGCTCCTCCAGCAGGCCACGCGCCGCTCTTGAGATCCCTACTACGGCTGCCGAGCGACTACGGCGTGCTGTGCTGGGTCTTGATCTTCTGGGGAACACCGTTGTTCTGGTGGTTCTACGGCCTGCTCTTCATTGCGAACCTGGTCATCCTGCTGGCGGCTTTGCCCGTGTGGTTCCGGCAGGCGAAGGCACTCAACGTGGCACCCGCAGCTGCGGCTTCGTCAGAAGCCACGGGCTAGTGGCACGACTCACCAGCACAGGCGGTAGCCATTTCAGGTTTTGTCGCTAATACTTGAACGAGGGGAAGTCGCACAATCTGCTCTATTTGCAGGGGGTGCGCAATTTTTTGGGGGATTAGTTATGGCACGCTCACGCCTGCTACTTGGATCGTTCGACCTTTTCAACATCGGTCATCTGACTCAGCTGAACGCTGTCGCGACCGACAATGCACGCCTGACGGCCGCCGTCATCAGTGATGCCGGGATCGCCGAGCTCTCTGGCTCGAACCCCTTCCTGCCCGCGGGCGAACGCTCCGCGGTGATCTCGCAGCTACGAATCGTCGACGCCACTTGCATCACAGGGCCCGAGACGCGCTGGTCACTGCCAGATCACGATGAACTTTATGTAGATGCTGGCCTGTGGGATCTACTCACGCGGGCCGGCCTGGATATCCGTCATGCATTCTCGATTGAGCCAACCCGGCTTCCCACGAACCCTGCATTGTTGTCCGCAGTTACTGCGGCGTAGCGCTAGCCACCTTGCCGCCGCCGACGAGAACCGCGGGCACGTCACTCACCATCATTCCTTGAGCGCCGTTCGACATCGCCTGTTCGAGCATCACCTCACTTGAGATGAAGAAGGCGATTACGGGCTTTCCTTGAGCGGTCACCGTCTGCCATTGAGCTGGCGTTGCGTTCTGCTCAAGGCCGAGCATGTCCCAGTTCGGAGCGGTTTCGGCGAGTCTCGGTAGGTCGCGGCCGTAGTAGTAGCCCCAGGTTTGGATTCCGACGTCACGAGCTGCCTTCGTCAACGCGGCGTTGTCGTAGTAGCCCTTGAGTACCCAGTGTTCGGCCGGCGCGGCCTCGAGCATCTGGTCGATTAATTCGGTGCGTTGCTGCGGGTCGCCGATGTACTTGGGGTCAACAAAGATCACGTGACTCCTCGCAAACGTTTCGAATATCTCCGAAACTTGCGCGTATGGCACACCTTCTGGCGTCGACGCGTTTAACTTGTTTCGATACGTCGCGTTCAGTTCGTCCCACGTCAAAGTTGCCGGGTCGATGTTCCCCGTGACCTGAGACGTCCGATCAAGAGTCTTGTCGTGTAGACCAAAGAAGACGCCGTCCTTGGTCCTGGCGACACTGACTTCTAAGGCGCCAATTCCGAGTTCAGCGGCATTCTCGTACGCCTGCATGCTCATCTCAGGCCACTTCGCAGAGCCACCTCGATGTGCCACGTAGAAGGGATTATGGGACCGCATGTCGTCGACGCTGGTGTAGGTCGCATCGCTTGGCGAGGACGACGTACTTGCCGTCGAGGGCGGCACGGATTCACCGCTGGACATCGCACGAATTCCGATCATGCCTCCCACAATCACCACGACGACCGCAGCCGCAGCGATGAAGACAACCCGCGCCGCACCCCCGTCCTCACCGCGACGGTCCATTCCGTGACCCATCCCCCGAGTATCGGTCACGGTTTGGTAGACACGCCCGGCGGGCCGGGCGTGTCTACCAAACCGTGACCGGGCGGTGGGGCTAGCGGGGCAGACGGGTTAGGGAGACCTCGACACC
>JBAYVO010000056.1:0-11203 GCA_041674545.1 Candidatus Nanopelagicales bacterium
AGTCGGCGTCGGTCCGGGCTCTATCTGCACGACGCGCGTGGTGGCGGGGGTCGGCGTTCCGCAGGTCAGCGCAATCCACGAAGCATCCATGGCCGCTCGTGCTGCCGGCGTCCCGGTAATCGGCGACGGCGGATTGCAGTACTCGGGCGATATTGCGAAGGCGATCGTCGCCGGGGCAGACACCGTGATGCTGGGCTCGCTGCTCGCCGGTTGTGAAGAAGCACCCGGTGACGTCGTGTTCGTCAACGGCAAGCAGTTCAAGCAGTACCGCGGCATGGGTTCACTCGCGGCGATGCAATCACGTGGTGACGCCCGCTCGTACTCGAAGGACCGCTACTTCCAAGACGATGTCTTGAGCGACGACAAACTTGTGCCAGAAGGCATCGAGGGGCAGGTGCCGTACCGCGGTCGCCTGGCAGTCGTCGCGCATCAGTTGATCGGTGGGCTGCGCGCCGCCATGGGTTACGCGGGTGCGGAATCGATCGACGAGTTGCAGCGCAACGGCCGCTTCGTGCGCATCACCGCTGCGGGACTTAAGGAAAGCCATCCCCACGACATTCAAATGACTGTCGAAGCACCCAACTATCACGGGCGGTAAGTGTCACCATATGAGCATGATCGAAATCGGTGAAGGTAAACGTGGCCGTCGCGGCTACTCATTTGACGAAGTAGCGATCGCGCCGTCGCGTCGTACTCGTGACCCGCGCGATGTCTCGGTGGCCTGGCAGATCGACGCATACCCGTTCGAGCACCCCATTGTGGCAGCGCCGATGGATTCAGTGGTGTCACCCCAAACTGCCAAGCAGTACTCCGAGGCGGGCGGCCTCGCGGTCCTCAATCTTGAAGGCCTGTGGACGCGCCACGCGGACCCGGCGGCCCTCTACGACGAGATCGCAACACTCGAAGGTGCGAGCGCGAACGCGCGCTTGCAAGAGATCTACGCATCACCGATTGACCCTGACCTGGTTCAGCAAAGGGTTAAAGAAATGCGTGCCACCGGCGCGACGGTTGCCGGCGCGCTATCGCCGCAGAACACGCAAGCACTGCACCAAGTCGTGGTGAACGCGGGCGTGGACATCTTTGTCATCCGCGGGACAACCGTGAGTGCCGAACACGTGTCGACCCAGGGTGAGCCCCTGAACCTCAAGGAGTTCATCCTCGAGCTTGATGTGCCGGTGATTGTCGGCGGCTGTGCGACGTACCGGGCCGCATTGCACCTTATGCGTTCTGGTGCGGCCGGAGTCCTCGTCGGCTTCGGCGGTGGCGCAGCCCACACGACCCACGATGTCCTCGGTATTCGAGTCCCGATGGCATCAGCGGTCGCAGATGTTGCAGCGGCGCGGCGCGACTACCTTGACGAATCAGGCGGCCGTTACGTCCACGTGATCGCCGATGGTGCGATGGGGTCAAGCGGGGCAATCGTGAAGGCAATCGCGTGCGGCGCAGACGCTGTCATGGTCGGTTCACCGCTTGCCCGCGCAGTTGATGCTCCCGGCGCAGGTCGGCACTGGGGGATGGAAGCAGCGCATCCAGAACTGCCCCGCGGTGAGGTTGTCGAACTTGGAGCCGTTGGCACGCTGAACGAGGTTCTGCTTGGTCCGTCGCGCGTCAGCGACGGCACCATGAACCTCGTCGGCGCGCTTCGCCGAGCGATGGCCATCTGCGGGTACTCAGACGTCAAGGAGTTCCAGCGGGTGGAAGTTGTGCTGGACGCCTAGCCGCAGTTCCGGCCGCCGCCATAAACGTCTCGGCGGCCACCTCCGCGGGACCTCGAACTTGCCAACGTAGGCTTAGGGCATGGTCTCGCCTGGTTCTGACGTACTCGATCGCGCCTCGCGTGCGGGGGCATTGGCCCGGATAGCAGCGGCAGACTCCACGTCGCCCCTTGATGTGCTTGTGATCGGCGGGGGAGTTGTTGGATGCGGTAGCGCTCTTGACGCCGCACAGCGCGGGCTGTCAGTCGCGCTGGTCGAACGCCATGACCTCGCAAGCGGTACGTCAAGTCGCTCAAGTCGACTGGCTCACGGCGGCCTGCGCTATCTAGAGCAGCGCGAGTTCTCCCTCGTCCACGAAGCCCTCACCGAACGCGGACTCCTCCTCGATCGACTCGCGCCTCACCTCGTGCGTCCCGTCCCATTCCTGTACCCGGTGACTCGACGTGGTTGGGAACGTCCGTACGTGGGGTTCGGCATCACCGTCTACGACATGTTGAGCCGTCTCGGCGCTTACGGCGGCGCAATGCCGCGGCCGAAGACGCTGTCGGCAAAGGTTGTTCGCGGGATTGCACCCGGCATCAAAGACGATGCGCTCGTCGGGGCTGTTCGATTCCACGACGCGCAGATCGACGACGCGCGCCACACCGTTGCAGTTGCCCGCACCGCAGCGGCCCATGGTGCCGCCATCGCCACACGTACAGCAGTCGTGAGCCTCATCCGTGAAGACGGACGCGTCGTTGGTGCTGTTGTCCGTGACGAACTCACTGGTCGCGAGTTCGAGACCCGTGCGCGCGTCGTCCTCGGCGCTGCCGGCGTGTGGACCGACGACCTTCTCGAGATGTCGGGAAGCTCCTCGCAACATGCGGTCCGGCAAAGTAAAGGAATTCACCTCGTTGTTCCACGGGAGGCCTTCCCATCGACGAGTGCGCTGATCGCCCGGACACCCACAAGTGTGCTGTTCCTGCTGCCGTGGGGACGCCATTGGCTGATCGGCACGACTGACACTGACTACACCGGCTCGCGTTCAGAACCCCAGGTCGACGAGGCCGACGTGGACTACCTCCTTGCCGAGGCAAACAAGTGGCTTGCTCGACCACTGACCAGGGATGACGTCGTTGGGATCTACTCAGGCTTGCGCCCGCTCTTGAGTGCCGGCACGGGTGAAGACGGGACTGCGACGTTGTCTCGCGAGCATGCGGTCCTTCGTCCCGCTCCCGGGCTGGTTCTCATCGCCGGTGGCAAGTACACGACCTACCGGGTCATGGCCGCAGACGCCGTCGATGCCGCTGTTGCGTCGCGCGCCGAGGTCATCACTGACAGCGTGCCTAGCTGCGAGACCGACGAACTACCACTGGTCGGGGCGGCCGGGTACGCCGCGGCCTGGGCGGCTCGCGAGCGAACTGCTCGCGAGGCCGGCCTAACGCTGGCCCAGGTCGAACATCTCCTGCGCCGTCACGGAGACCGCACCAGGACCGTGCTGGACCTGATTGCCGTTGATCCGCACCTGGCGGAGCCAATGCACCCAGAAGCGCCCTACCTGCTCGCGGAGGCAGTCATCGCGATCACTCGAGAAGGAGCTGTCGGGCTCGACGACGTGCTCGTTCGCCGGACGCGACTGGCGTTGGAAACGCGTGGTGGCGGGGTAGACGTCGCGCAATCAATAGCCGAGGTCCTCGCGCCGTACGCGAATTGGACCGAAGCCGAAATTGCCGCCCAAGTCGCTGTAGTTGCTGAACGGCGCGATGCCTTGCAACCCGTTCCCGGCGGCCAGCTCGACCAGCAGAAG
The DNA here is from genome assembly GCA_041674545.1 of Candidatus Nanopelagicales bacterium. Lineage (GTDB taxonomy): Bacteria > Actinomycetota > Actinomycetes > S36-B12 > UBA10799 > UBA10799. Next base: position 3,502 of record JBAYVO010000056.1, read on the forward strand.
GTGGTCGTCGCTGACACCGCGGTAGCAGCCGACAGTGTTGAGGAAGCGCTCTTACAGGAAGTCGAATTTGCTACTGGCCTGCCGGGGGACGTTCCTACTGCGTAGGCTGTTGTTATGACAGCTCTCGTTGGTCAGCTTCCCTCGACCCCAGCAACGAGCGACCCGCACACTGCGGTGTCCGCGGCGCGAATTGATGCGCTGGTTCGACACTTGTGCGTTGGTCCGCAGCCTCACACGACCCCAGCAATCGCGCCGTTTACCGGCCGCCCGATCACCCAAATACCGCATTCGAACGAGGACGCCGTTGATACGGCATTTGCGATCGCGCGCGAAGCGCAGAAGGCGTGGGCTGCTGCGCCGGTGAAGTACCGCTGCCAGGTGTTGCGACGCTTCCATGACCTCGTTTTGGCACGCCGAGACGAAGGTCTCGACATCGCCCAGCTTGAGTCGGGCAAGGCCCGAATTCATGCGGTTGAAGAACTCCTCGATGTTGCGATCCAGGCCCGCCACTACTCGGTGGTTGCGCCCGCTCTGCTGAAGCCGGTCAAGCATGCAGGCGGTGTTCCGATCGCCTCGACTGCTCTCGAACTGCACCATCCCAAGGGCGTCATTGGAGTGATCTCGCCCTGGAACTACCCGCTGACCTTGGCGGTGGGAGATGCGATCCCAGCGCTGCTCGCGGGGAACGGCGTTGTACTCAAGCCCGACCTCCAAACGACTTTGTCGGCACTGTGGCTTGTTGACCTGCTGTACGAGGCCGGGCTACCCGAGGGGCTTTTTGGCGTTGTTGCCGGCGAGGGTGGCGTTGTCGGTCCGATGATTACCGAACGTGGCGACTTCATCATGTTCACCGGGTCTACCGCGGTCGGTCGACAAGTCGCCGCTCGTTGTGGCGAACGCCTCGTCGGTTGTTCGATGGAGCTGGGTGGCAAGAACGCGATGATCATTTGCGACGACGCGAACATACGCAAGGCGGCAGAGATCGCCCAACGCTCAAGCTTCGCAAATGCCGGTCAGCTGTGTATCTCGATGGAGCGCATCTACGTCCACCGAAGCGTGGCAGAAGAGTTCACGACGCTACTCGTCGAACGAGTGAAGAAGATGCGTCTGAATGCAGAGGTCGGCTGGGATGCGGACGTGGGTTCGATGATCGGCCGCAAACAGCTCGACACGGTCCAAAGTCACGTTGACGATGCCAAAGCAAAAGGCGCGACTGTGCTCGTCGGCGGGCGCCCTCGGCCCGACGTCGGTCCGTTCTTCTTTGAACCCACTGTCATGACAGACGTCACTGACGACATGGTCTGCTTTGGCAATGAGACGTTTGGCCCGGTTGTCAGCATTTATGTCTTCGATACCGAGGAAGAGGCAATCGCGCTGGCGAACGACACTGCGTATGGTCTCAACGGTTCGGTGCTTACTCGCGACGTTCGCCGCGGCAAACAGATCGCCGCCCGGATGCACGCTGGCACAGTGAACGTGAACGAAGGTTACGCAACTGCCTGGTCCGCAACAGGTTCGCCGATGGGTGGGTTCGGTGACTCCGGCCTTGGTCGTCGTCACGGTCGAGATGGCCTGATGAAGTACACCGAAACGCAGACCCTGGGTATCCAACGATTTGCAGGCTGGGGAACGCCAGCCTTCATGACACACAAACAGTGGGGCGAGACCCTCGTCGCAGCCGTCAAACTAATGAAGAAGTTGAACCGCCCATGAGTGATTACGACGTATTAGTAGTTGGTTCCGGATTCGGTGGCTCCGTTTCAGCGCTGCGCCTAACTGAAAAGGGGTACAAGGTCGGCGTCGTTGAGGCTGGGCGCCGGTTCGAAGACAAGGACTTCGCGAAGACCTCGTGGCGGTTGCGGGAGTTCCTATTCGCGCCGAAACTTGGGCTCCAAGGCATTCAGCGGATCCACTTCCTTCGCGACGTCATCGTGCTGGCCGGTGCCGGAGTTGGCGGCGGTTCCCTCGTCTACGCGAACACGCTCTACGTGCCGCCGGATGAGTTCTTCAACGACAAGCAGTGGGCACACATCACTGACTGGAAGGCAGAACTCGCGCCGTACTACGAGCAGGCAACGCGCATGTTGGGCGTCACCAAGAACCCCACAATGACTCCTGCGGATGAAGCGATGAAGGCCGTGGCTGAAGAGATGGGCGTCGGCGAGACGTTTACGCTCACCCCGGTGGGAGTGTTCTTCGGTGCTCCCGCTGGCGAGACGGTTCCTGACCCGTTCTTCGGAGGAGTTGGCCCGGATCGCACGGGCTGTATCGAGTGCGGCGAGTGCATGACCGGCTGCCGCCACAATGCGAAGAACACGCTCGTCAAGAACTACTTGGGTCTAGCCGAGAAGGCCGGGGCCGAGGTGATGCCGTTGACGACGGTTCGCGGAATTCGCAAGCAAGGAAAGCAGTGGCAGGTAGACGTTGAACGCAGCGGCAACTGGCTGGGCAAGGGTCGCCGGACTATCACTGCCGACCACGTCATCATGGCAGCGGGCACGTTCAATACCCAGAAGATATTGCACCGGATGAAGGACACCGGTCACTTGCCCAAACTTGCGCCATCGTTGGGCTACCTGTCCCGCACGAACTCCGAATCGTTGATCGGTGCAGTAGCAAAGGTGCCACCGTCGAAGGGTGGCGAAGACTTCACCAAGGGTGTCGCGATTACTTCAAGTTTCTTCCCTGAACCCCACACCCACATTGAACCGGTTCGCTACGGCAAGGGTTCAAACTCGATGGGGCTGCTCGGCACGATTCTGACCGACGAAGAGCCAGGTGTTCCGCGTTGGAAGACGTGGGCACGTGAACTTGCGGCAGATCCGATCGCAGCGGCGAAGTCGATGAACGTGCACGGCTGGTCGCAACGGGCTGTTATCGCGCTCGTCATGCAAACACTCGACAACTCGGTGACGGTCAGCGGTGGTAAGGGTCTACTGGGGCGCTGGAAGCTCACGAGTCGCGCGAGCGGTGGCGAACCGGTGCCTACCTGGATTCCGTCGGCCAACAAGGCAGTACGCCTGCTTGCGAACAAAATCAACGGCACCCCGATGGGCAATATGGGTGACGTCGCAAACGCGTCGATGACCGCACACTTCGTCGGTGGCTGCGCGATCGGTGACAACCCCGAAGCCGGAGTTGTCGATCCGTACCACCGTGCGTACGGATACAACGGGCTGCATATCGTCGACGGCTCGGCAATCACTGCAAACCTTGGGGTTAATCCGTCGTTGACGATCACTGCCCAGGCCGAGCGGGCAATGGCCATGTGGCCGAACAAGGGTGAGGTCGACCCACGTCCGCCCATGGGTCAGCAATATCAACGAGTCATCCCGGTCGCGCCGTACCACCCAGTTGTACCAACGGCGGCGCCCGGAGCATTGCGATTGCCGATTATTGAGGTGCGCCAGAGCGTGCCTGACGGGTCAGGAGTGCGCTAGCGTCGCACCGCGAAGCCCCAACGACGAGAGGCACCACAATGTCGACACCACTACCTCCGCCCCCGCCCGGCGGCAACGGCCAACCACCCGTGCCTCCGCCCCCGCCGCCGCCAGGTGGCGGCATTCCCGCACCACCGCCACCACCGCCAATCGGTGGTGTTCCTGCTGGTGGGCAACAGGCCAACAACGGACTGGCGATCGCGTCGCTAGTGGTTGGTCTCGTCAGCTTCCTGTGCTGCAGTTTTGGGTTCATTCCCGGGGTCATCGCAATCGTCCTGGGCGTCATTGCTCGTGGTCAGATCAAGACGACCGGTCAGCGTGGAGATGGGATGGCTCTAGCGGGAATCATCCTCGGCGCTATTGGCGTGGTCTGGGCAGTCTTCTGGCTCATCTTCGCGTTCACCGGCAATGGCAGCTTCTATTACGGCACGTAGTTCTTAGTCAACGAGTTGAAGGGCCGACACGTGAATCTGTCGGCCCTTCAACTCGTTGACGGCTGTCGGCATCCGCTAGCGCGAGGTGAACCTTTAGGGTTGGCTCGTGTCAGAGGATCAGAAAGTACTCGTCATTGACTTCGGTGCTCAGTACGCGCAACTGATTGCGCGACGGGTGCGCGAGGCCCAGGTGTTCTCCGAGGTGGTGCCGCACACGGCTTCCGTCGAAGAGTTGATGGCGCATCAACCGTCGGCGATCATCCTCTCGGGTGGACCCGCGAGCGTGTATGCCGAGAACGCACCGCAAGTAGATCCCGCTCTGTTTGAACAAGGGGTCCCCGTTTTCGGAATTTGCTACGGCTTCCAGGCGATGGCGGCAGCACTCGGTGGCGAAGTAGCTCACACCGGTGGCAGTGAATACGGACGCACCCCGTTGGAGGTGCTGCGAACCGAGTCGCGTCTCCTCGAGCACCAGCCGCCGGAGTCGAACGTGTGGATGTCACACGGCGACGCTGTCACTGCCGCACCTGCAGGATTCACCGTCACCTCATCTACGCCGGGCGCGCCAGTTGCATCGTTTGAAGATGTCAGCCGTCGCTTCGCTGGCGTGCAATTTCACCCGGAGGTCATTCACACCGAAGGTGGACAGAAGTTGCTGCGGCAGTTCCTGCATGGCATCGCCGGGATTGAAGGTGAGTGGACGACGGACAACGTGATCGCCGAGCAGGTCGCGGCGATTCGTGCCCAGGTTGGTTCAGGCAAGGTGGTGTGTGGACTGTCTGGGGGAGTGGATTCTGCCGTTGCTGCCGCCTTGGTGCAGCGGGCAGTCGGCGATCAATTGACCTGTGTGTTCGTGGACCACGGGCTGCTTCGCAAGGGCGAAGCCGAACAGGTCGAGCAGGACTTCGTTGCCGCCACCGGCGTTGATCTCAAAGTTGTCAATGCGCAGGAGCGCTTCCTGACAGCGCTAGCTGGTGTCAGCGATCCTGAACAGAAGCGAAAGATTATCGGGCGCGAGTTCATCCGAGTCTTCGAACAGGCCGCCCGTGAGGTTGTCGCCGACGCTGGGGAATCCGGTCAAGAGGTTGAGTTTCTCGTGCAGGGCACGCTGTACCCCGACGTCGTTGAATCTGGCGGTGGTACCGGGGCGGCGAACATCAAGAGCCACCACAACGTCGGTGGCCTTCCCGATGATCTGCAATTCAAGCTCGTCGAGCCGCTACGTTTGCTCTTTAAGGACGAAGTCCGCAGCGTCGGTCTGCAACTTGGATTGCCGCCGGAGATTGTGTTTCGACACCCATTCCCAGGCCCGGGCTTGGCGATCCGAATTGTCGGCGCGATCGACGCTGAACGGCTCGAGATTTTGCGCAACGCAGACGCGATCGCACGCGAAGAACTCACTGCGGCCGGCCTCGACGGCGATGTTTGGCAGTTCCCAGTGGTCCTGCTGGCAGATGTGCGTTCGGTCGGCGTGCAAGGCGACGGGCGAACCTATGGCCATCCAATCGTCCTGCGGCCCGTTTCCAGCGAAGACGCGATGACAGCCGACTGGTCACGTTTGCCGTACGAGTTACTCGCGCGCATCTCGACGCGCATCACCAACGAGGTGCCCGAAGTCAACCGGGTGACGCTAGACATCACCAGCAAGCCACCCGGCACAATTGAGTGGGAGTAACTCCCGCGCTGGCTTAGTGCCAGAAGACAGCGATGACAACGTTCAGGATCGCCAATCCGCCAATTGCCGCCCAGATTCCGGTAGTGATCGACGGCTTCTTGCGGTTGGCGACAATGAGGCCGAGGATCACGAGCAGTACGAGAAGTTTGACCGTGATCTTGGCGTTGTCTGGCAGGCCATAGTCCGCTGGGTCTGACTTGTTCAGCGGGTATGACAGGCCGACTAGCAAGATTCCAGTCACAAGTTGTGTGAGCGCGCCGTGGAACATCGCGTTGTTGATTGCCCGAGGCGTGGTTTTGATCTGGACGAGGAACCCGCCGATCAGTGATGCGAGCCCGAGGAAGTGCAGTACGACAAGAATGTTGAACACGAATGACATGACGCCATCTTGCCACTGTGGGGTTTAGCCCGTTCGTGCCGCTGCTACGCGGTGTTACGCAGTCGACACCACCATGAATGCCTCAGCCAGGCGGCCCTGCGCAAGTCCGGCCGCTTCGGCGTTTCCTGTGAGCCAGCCGCGGATCATGTCTTCCAGGTCTGGTCTGTGCGCGGTCTGCGATTCGTGTGCGCGCAACGCGGCGATCTTTGCCTCGAAGAAGTCGGTGACATCCACATAGTGGTTTGGCTCCTTTGCGGCCATGACCCAGACCTCGGGCACTGACCAATCCGCCAGCCCTTCGTCTTGCAGCAGCGTCGGATGCGCGAAGGGATTGCGAGCGTCTGGGTAGACCGCCTGAATAGCTGCTTCACCGGCAGCAAGGTGATCGGGGTGCGAGGAGTAGATGCGATTCCAGTTGCGTTCCGGCGACTGAATAACGACGCGTTGCGGGCGCACCTGGCGGATCACCCGTGACAGGTCCCGACGCAGTTCATGGCTGACAGTTAGCTGCCCGTCCCGGTAGCCGAGGAATCGCACGTCGCTCACGCCGCATGCCGCGGCGGCAGCGATCTGCTCGCCACGGCGGATCTCCGGGATCTGTGATCTCGGCACCGTCGGATCGAACCCACCCGCGTCACCATCGGTGATGACGCAGTAGGTCACCGCAATTCCCGCCGCCGACCAGGCCGCCATGGTTGCCCCCGCACCAAAGTCGACATCGTCGGGGTGAGCGGTGACAACTAGTGCGCGCTCAATAGTGCTCTCGTCAATCATTTGTGCTCCTCGCGGTTCGATCCACAGCCCGTCAGAGCCTAAGCCGTGTCATCGGATCGAGCGGGCCAAGTGTCCCAATCATCCGTTATGTCCACATAATTGCTTCAAATTTGTCCAACACCACACCTTTTGAACGTGCCTTAGGCCGTGCTGGCCGGCACTGTGGAGATGTGCCTTCCCCCCAGAATCGGCGCACACCTCGACGTGGTCGCCTCATCGTGACCATTGCCGCAACGTGCGCTGCAGTGATTGCCCCCATGCTTGTGTCCGTCAGTCCGGGTGCGAGCGTGACGCCCGCGGTTGCCAGTGTCACGCCGGTCCCGCGCGACCGCTTGTTGCCGGTCGCGATCGATCTGCAACAGCAATACCAAGGTCAGAGCATCTGCAATCCACCGCCCAAGCCTGGCGTCACGTTGCTCGCCGACCTCCTGAAGACCACGTACGGCCCGCACGCGATGTACTCCTCGCGGGCATGCAAAGACGACCCGAGTTCCGAGCACACTGAGGGACGCGCGCTCGACTGGATGGTGACTGGGCGGATTCCGTCAGACAAGGCAAAAGCGGAGGCTTTCCTTAACTGGCTGCTCGCGCCGGGACCCGACGGCACGAAGGCGGCGATGGCTCGTCGAATGGGCATCATGTACATCGGCTGGAACAACCAGATCTGGCGGGGCTACAACAACGTCGGCTGGGGTGAGCTGAAGGGTTGCTTCGCAAAATCAAAAGCTGGCACCAACTACGACACGTACTGCCATCGCGACCACATCCACTTCTCACTCACGTGGGATGGCGCCGCGGGATTGACGTCGTACTGGGACGGCTCGGCGCAAACAACACCGCCGTGCCCAACCGGGCGCATCACCGGGAAGAAGCCGAGTCTGCCTAGTGCTCGCCGAACCGTGAAGATGCCGACGGCGAGGTCCGCGATCAACACATCCACGGGCACTGGGAACGGTAAGCGAATTTGCCGAATCCAAGAACCTCGATGGTCTAGTGATGC
>JBAYVO010000057.1:0-10759 GCA_041674545.1 Candidatus Nanopelagicales bacterium
CGGGATCTGGCTGATCGTCGCCGCGTTCCGACCAAAGTCTGACCAGACTCCGCCGGCGCCGCCCGCGCCGTTGTACCCGCCCGAGATTCAACCTTCGAACGTCGCCGCAGCGACTGCCGCTAGTCCGCCCATGCCGCCGAGCACGACCGGACCCGCTGCAGCTCCGCCAAGCCAGGGCTGAGGTTCTGATGGAGGTTCAAGAGACAGAAGTCCAGACGGATCGCGTCATCACTGTGCCCAACATCCTGTCGTTCATGCGGTTGTTGGGTGTCCCGCTCTTCCTTTGGCTAATCCTTGTTCCCGAGGCCGACGGCTGGGCAATCGTGGTGCTCGTCTTCGCCGGGATATCGGATTATCTCGATGGCAAGATTGCTCGCAAGTGGAACCAGATCAGCCGCGTCGGTCAGATCCTCGATCCGCTAGCTGATCGGCTCTACATCCTCGCGACGCTGATCGGCTTGTTGCTCAGGGGGATCATTCCCTGGTGGCTCGTAGCAGTGCTGGTTGGGCGCGATCTGATCATGGGAGTAGTGCTCGCTGTGCTCAAGAAGCGGACGGGCCTCACTGGGCTTCCCGTGCACTTCATCGGCAAAGCCGCAACCTTTTGCCTGCTGTACGCGTTCCCACTGATTCTGTTGGGCGCTGGCACCGGCACCTTGGCCGACGTCTGCCGGGTGTTTGGATGGGCATTTGCGCTGTGGGGAACGGGGCTCTACCTCTGGGCGGCGGTGCTGTATTTGGAGCAGGCAGCGAGGGTCTTGCGAGGTAAGCCGAACGGGACTTCGTCCGTCGCGACGGGCTAGAGTTCGCCCATGACTCCTGACCACCTGAAATACACGAATGAACATGAATGGGCACTCGTCACTGAGACTGGCACCATTCGATTCGGAATCACTGACCACGCTCAGGAGTCGCTCGGCGACATCGTATTTGTGACCCTCCCGGACCCAGGCACACAAGTTGAGGCGGGAGAAAACTGCGGTGAGATCGAGTCGACCAAGAGCGTCGCTGAGGTCTTCTCGCCAATCTCGGGGGTCGTTGTTGCCCGCAATGATGTCGTAGAGACCTCTCCGGAGACCATCAACGCCGACCCATACGGCGCCGGTTGGCTAGCGGAAGTTAATCCAAGTGGCCCAAATGCGATCGAGGCTCTGCTCAGTGCAGCTGAGTACGAAGCCATCGTTGCGTCTTCCTAGTTGTGTAGAACTCAATTGTTATCCGAAAGCCTGTTGACCAACCCGTACCCTGAACCGTAGGTTTACCCTTCGTGACCGACCTCTGTACTTCCTGTGGCAAACCACTGACACCTGCTGCCCGATTTTGCGCCGACTGCGGCGCTGTCGTGCAGGACGTCCCGTTGACCCCGGACGTCACGGGCACCATCCATTCCCTCGGGTCAGCCACCGATTCGGGCCCGATCGAGCCCGTTGCAGCGGTTGAAACTGCGGCGATCGAACCCGGCAGCTACGCCCTGCTGATCGTGCGCGGACCAGGTACCGGGAGCCGTATCGAGTTGAGCGGCCTAGAGATGACCGTGGGGCGATCTCCAGAGACAGCGGTCTTTCTTGATGACATCACGGTCTCGCGAGTACATGCGACATTCAAGCGTTCAAGTTCGGGATGGCAATTGAATGACCAGGGGAGCCTCAACGGTACCTATGTCAACCGCGACCGGGTGGATTCTGTCGAACTGACAAAGGGCGATGAGATTCAGATTGGCAAGTACCGGTTCCACTACCTCGCTGGCGCGACGGAAGGTGCAGCGTAGTGCAACCGCAAGCCGTAGAACAACGACTGACGATCGGCGCAGTACTCGCGCTATTGCAGGACGAGTACCCAGACATGGATGTCACGATCTCGAAGATCCGATTCCTGGAGGCAGAGGGTCTGGTTGAGCCCGGGCGCACTCCGACTGGATACCGCAAGTTCTCGGCCGCAGACGTCGATCGGCTCCGCTACACCTTGACGATGCAGCGAGACCACTTTCTGCCGTTGAGGGTGATCCGAGACCACCTTGAGAAGATCGATCAGGGATGGGAGCCAGCGATCGTCTCTGATGGCGCGCCCACTGTTCCAGTGCCGGAGGCGGATGTGTCAACGATTCCGGCACCAGAACTCAATGCCGTTCGTGTTGCCGTGTCGTTGACCATGGCGGACCTTGCGGAGCAAGCTGGCATGAGCATCGCCGATCTCGCGGACCTGCGTGATTTGAAGCTGATCCAACGCATCCCCGGCTCCGACGAGTTCGGCGTGGACGCCCTTGAAGTCGCACGCAGCATCGTTGAATTGGGAAAGTTCGGGATCGAAGCACGACACCTGACTCGGGTCCGTAGTGCCGCCGAACGCCAGGTTGAGCTGATTACCGAGCGTCTGGGTACCCAATTGGCTAGTGCCGACGCTGACGAAGCAGCCGAGATCCGCCAACAGGCGAAAGAGATGGCAACTCAACTGCTGCGACTGCAGTCGATCATTATGCGGTCGGCACTTGCCGCTGAGTTTGCGCCGCCAAACGCGAAGTAGACCCATCCGCCCTCACCCGAACGAGACCGGGCGCGGCAATAGGCGCTCATCTCCCAAGGCAGCGGGCGTAGAGTGGATCCGTGATTGACGTCGAAGTTGTCGGTGTCAGAGTTGAGATGCCGAGCAATCAGCCAGTACTGCTTTTGCGCGAGGCCAATGGTGTCCGGTACCTCCCCATCTGGATTGGTGCGGTTGAAGCTACTGCGATCGCATTTGCTCAGCAGGATGTGGAACCACCGCGGCCGCTAACGCACGACCTGCTGTGTTTGCTGCTAGCGCAGTGGAACCACAAGTTGACAGCGATTCAGGTCGATGCGCTCGAAGATGGCGTCTTCTATGCCAACTTGTTGTTTGCTGATGGAACAACGGTGAGTGCGAGGCCTTCCGATGCCGTGGCGATCGCTCTGCGCACGGGTACTCGCGTCGTCGTCGACGAAGCAGTCATGGATACCGCGGGTATTGAAATGCCAGAACCTCAAGAAGAGGATGAAGTCGAGGCGTTTCGCGAATTTCTCGACTCTGTTTCGCCGGAGGATTTTGCTGGTGGGAGCCCATCAGATAGTGGTAGTTAGGCGGATAAATCAGGCTAGATATAACCCTCAACTTGAACTGCAGGGTTGAGATACTTGAGAGTTTCTCGGCAGATAGGTGCGTCGTAGGTTGACGCTGGATAATCGGATCCCTACGGTGCGCAGTGGAGTTACTTTGCATTTCTTGTTGGAGGTAGAACGTGACTGAGTCACCGGAAGGCGCAACTAGCCGCCCTCGTGCGCACGCGCAGCAGGAGGCGCTGTTCGAAACGGTCGGCGACAGTCTTTCTCCCGACGTCGGCTACCGCGGACCAATCGCTTGTAGTGCTGCCGGCATCACGTACCGCCAACTTGACTATTGGGCTCGTACTGGATTGATCCAACCGAGCATCCGCACAGCGCAAGGGTCAGGCTCACAGCGTCTCTACAGCTTCCGCGACATCCTGGTCTTGAAGGTCATCAAACGACTTCTCGATACTGGGGTCTCACTCCAGAATATTCGCGCTGCCGTAGATCACTTGCGCGATCGCGGCGTTGATGACCTCGCGCAGATCACCCTCATGAGCGATGGCGCCAGCGTGTACGAATGCACATCTGAACAAGAGGTCATCGACCTCGTGCAAGGCGGCCAAGGAGTGTTCGGGATCGCTGTCGGACGAGTGTGGCGAGAAATCGAAGGAAGCCTTGCAGAACTGCCGGGAGAGCATAGCGACGGCCGCAGCGTAGTTCCGGATGGATTCAGCGACGAACTCGCCGAACGCCGAGCGCTTCGTACTGGCTGACTCTTCGGCGCTGCGCGCCATGAGCATCTAGCCGCGAGGGGTACGGTTTGCCAAGTGAAGTCCGCCTTTGAGCGGTTAGCTCGGCAATGAAGAGGCAGAAATTTGAGTTCCGACTACTGTGATCGCCATATCGGTCCGTCATCCTCTGAGCGCGACGCCATGCTTGCTGCGGTTGGATATGGCTCGATTGATGGGCTGATGGACGATGCGATCCCGGCGGATGTCCGGGCGCGAATTGACCTCGCCTTGCCGGATCCAATTTCGGAAGCGGAGCTTGCAGCAGAATTGCGTCGTCTCGGTGCCAAGAACGAACTTCGCGTGCCTATGCAGGGACTCGGGTACTACCGCAGCCACACCCCCTCCGTGATTCGGCGCAATGTGCTGGAGAATCCAGGGTGGTACACCGCTTACACGCCGTATCAACCTGAAATCTCGCAGGGCCGCCTTGAGGCGCTGCTCGTGTACCAAACCATGGTCGCTGACTTGACTGGCCTGGACACCGCGAACGCATCACTACTTGACGAGCCAACGGCTGCTGCCGAGGCGATGTCGATGGCACGGCGGATTAGCAAGAATGCCGGAAACAAGTTCGCGGTTGATTCCGACACTCACCCGCAGACGCTGGCAGTCCTGCAAACTCGCGCTGAACCGGCTGGTTTCGAGATTGTCTGCTTCGACGTTGCTGAGGGACCCAGCGGCGATGACTACTTCGGGGTGCTCTTGAGCTACCCGGGTTCGTCGGGGTCGATCTCCGAGCGCTATCCGGCCCTCGCTAAAGCCGCGAACGCCGTGGGCGCGACAGTAATTGCCACGACCGACCTGCTCGCACTCACGTTGTTGACGCCACCAGGGGAGTGGGGCGCAGACATCGCTGTCGGATCTGCCCAGCGCTTTGGTGTTCCGCTCGGCTTCGGAGGACCCCACGCTGGGTTTATGGCTGTGCGCGCAGGACTCGAGCGCAATCTGCCTGGTCGTATCGTCGGCGTCAGCCATGACCGGGCAGGGCAACCTGCGTATCGGCTTGCGTTGCAGACGCGGGAACAACATATTCGCCGCGAGCGTGCAACCAGCAACATCTGTACGTCTCAAGTCCTGCTCGCAGTGATCAGCGCGTTGTACGCCGCCTATCACGGGCCTCAAGGTTTGCAAGACATCGCGACCAAGGTGGCCAAAAGCTCGGCTGCCCTAGCCGCCTCGATGACGCAACTTGGCGCCCAGCCAGTTGGCGAGGGCAATTTCGACACAGTGACATACGCCGCTGCAGGCGCCGCTGAACAGATCGTCAAGTCGATTGGCCAGAGCGGCATCGACGTCCGGTTCGTGGATGCCGATCATTTCGCGATCTCGGTCGATGAAACGACGACCGCGGAGCACCTGGCGACCATCGTTGCGTCGACCGCCGATGCTCTGGGCGTGGCAACTGTTGGCGTCGATGCAGGTGGTTCTGGGACTGCCATACCGCCGCAGCTTCGTCGAACGAGCGAGTATCTGACTCATCCGTGGTTCACCAGCTACCATTCCGAGACCTCGATGATGCGGTGGCTGCGTCGGCTAGCTGACTTTGACTTGGCACTCGACCGAGCAATGATTCCGCTCGGTTCATGCACGATGAAGCTGAACTCTGCTGCTGCAATGGAGCCAATTAGCCTGCCGGAGTTTGCCGACATCCACCCGTTCGCGCCGAACGGGAGCACCGCTGGCTACCTAGAACTGATCCACCGGTTGCAGGATTGGTTGGCTGCTATCACTGGCTACGCCGCTGTCAGCGTTCAGCCCAATGCTGGTTCACAGGGTGAGTTCGCCGGTCTAATGGCGATTCGGGCCTACCACCGCGACAACGGTGACTCGGATCGGAACATTTGCCTCATCCCCGCAAGTGCGCACGGGACAAACGCCGCGAGCGCAGCTATGGCAGGGATGAAGGTTGTCGTGGTCGCATGCGACGAAACCGGGGGGGTCGACGTTGCTGATTTGAAAGACAAGGTCGACGTGCACCGGCACGACCTATCCGCGGTCATGCTCACCTACCCCTCCACGTACGGGGTGTACGAAGACACGATCTCCGAGGTTTGTCGGCTGGTGCATGCCGCGGGTGGCCAGGTGTACGTCGACGGCGCAAACCTCAATGCACTTGTCGGCTTCGCTGCACCGGGGGAGTTCGGCGCTGACGTATCGCACCTGAACCTCCACAAGACCTTCTGCATTCCTCATGGTGGAGGTGGCCCAGGTGTCGGACCGGTCGCGGTACGGGAACATTTGGCGAAGTATTTGCCTGGACACCCGTTGTCGTCGGAGCACGATCCTGACCACACGATTGGTGCGATCAGTGGGGCGCCGTTCGGGAGCGCGGGAATCCTGCCGATTCCGTACGCGTACATCCGAATGATGGGCGCGCAAGGCCTTCGTGAAGCGACGGCACACGCCGTCCTATCGGCAAACTACGTGGCAAAGCGGCTCAACCAGCATTACCCGGTGATGTATACCGGCAACGCGGGATTGGTCGCCCATGAGTGCATCCTCGACCTGCGTGAGATCACCAAGGCTTCTGGCGTCACCGTTGATGACGTCGCAAAGCGACTCATCGACTTCGGCTTCCACGCTCCGACCATGTCGTTCCCGATCGCGGGGACCCTCATGGTCGAACCGACTGAGAGTGAGAACAAGGAAGAACTTGATCGGTTCTGCGACGCGATGATTGCAATCCGTGAAGAGATTGCCGCAGTGGCGTCTGGTGATCTTGAACTCGATCGTTCCGCGCTGCGGAACGCCCCACACACCTCGCGTGATCTGGTCGCTGACTGGGATCGCGACTACACCCGCGAACAGGCGGTGTTCCCTGGGTCAACGAGCAGTCGCGGCAAGTACTGGCCGCCGGTCGGAAGGATTGACGGCGCGTACGGAGATCGAAACTTGATGTGTAGCTGCCCGCCAATCGAGTCCTTCACCTGACATGGAATCCACTGCGTTTGCGCTGTTCATTCTGGCGCTCGTCGTTGGGGCAATTTGCCACTACCGCAAGATCAACCCTGCGCTGCCACTGATTGCCACTGGCCTCGCGTTCGACTTCCTCGTACCGAAGGTCATTTCTGAACTCCCAGACCCCGAGTTCATTCTGACGCTCGTCCTCGCGCCGCTCGTTTTTGCGGCGGCGCTTGCTAGTTCCGCGCTCGATCTTCGCCGGATTCGGCGAAGTGTGCTGTTGCTCGCCGTGGTTCTGGTGGTGATCACAACAGCGGTTGTTGGAGTTGTGGCGTCGCTGACGCTTGCCGCACTCACGTTCGCTTCGGCCTGCGCGCTAGGGGCAATTCTTGCCCCAACGGATGCGGTCGCGGCATCCGCTGTCGCCTCTAAGATTGGTTTGCCGTCGCGAGTTCAACTCGTGATTGAAGGCGAAAGCCTGGCGAATGACGGGACGGCGCTCACCATCTTGCGCGTTGCCACTGTCGCAGCGGTTGCCGGTTCCGTGACCCTGCTTCAGGGTGCGCAGATTCTGCTCCTCGCCGTTGTTGGCGGAATTGTTGTGGGAGCAGTCGGCGGGTGGTTCGTGAGTCTGTTGATACGGATCGCCAAGGAGCCGATCGTAGGTAACGCGATCCTATTGCTCACCCCGTTTGTGCTGTACCACCTGTCGGAGGAACTTGGCGGATCCGGCCTGCTGACTGTGGTGATTGCTGGCGTCTGGATTGCCCATACGACAAGCGTCCGGGGCAATTTCCAGCTTCGACTGCAGTCAGATTCGGTCTGGAAGCTCATCACGTTCATCCTCGAGAGTTTTGCGTTCGTCCTCGTGGGTGCGGAATTCCTCGACACGTATAGCCGAGTTGGAGAACCCGGCTGGGTACGTTTGCTCATACTTGCGGTTGGCCTCACATTGTTGATCACCCTGGTGCGATTTGCATTCATGGGTTTGTGGTTCGTGATTGGACCGAAGGTCGCCCCCGAGAACTTCACCGATCGACGTCTCGCAGCGAAGGAGTTCATTGCGATTGGGCTGCTTGGGGTCCGTGGACCGATCTCGGTCTTGGCTGCCTTCTCGATCCCGGTCTACACCGAAAGTGGTGAAGGATTTCCTGGTCGCGACCTGATTCTCTGCGTCACCTTTGCCGTCGTCATTGTCTCGCTATTGTTCAGCTTCCTTGGAACTCCGTTGATTCGGCGCCTGCATCTGACGTCGCGAACAGACGACGAAACGTTGGCCTCAGCGCGGTTGGCGGCTGCCCGCGCCGCCCTGCGCAGATTCGATGAGGTGGTCGCACAGGCCGATGCGGAAGGAAATCCACTCGACCCCCAACTTGTTGAGGAGTTGCGTTCACCAACCGCGCGCCGGGTCGTTGCGCTGAAGGGCAAAGAAGGCGAAACCCATCATCACGCCGTCGGCTACCTCAGCACACGCGAGAGTATCCGTTTGTCGATGATCGAGGCCGAGCGCGAAGAGCTAGCAGACCTGCGTTCGAGCAAGCAGATTCCCGGGGACGTCTTCAACCGACTCACGACAGAACTTGATATGCGCCAACAGGCGATCCACACCACCAAACGAGGACACCAAATCTGATCCCGTTGGCACAGTGAGCACTGCGTGCCTTTAGGGTTTGGCCATGCCTATGGACTTGGAAGCAGTCAAGGTCGGATTCCCGCAAGCGGTACCGATGGTCGCCACGCTCGCTCTCACGTTTGACGAGCTTGATTATCAGACCGCGGCAATGACTTTGCCGGACCAGTCGGCGTATCACAATCACGTCGGTGGTCCCCATGCTGGAGCGATGTTCACCCTCGCGGAGTCGGCGAGCGGAGCGCTCGTGCTCGCGAATTTTGGTGACCGGCTCGGTGACGCAACACCACTCGCGGTGGAAGCAACGATCCGATACCTCAAGCTGGCGATGGGACCCGTCACGGCGACAGCGCGAATGATGCGCAGCGGCGAAGAGATCCTCGCCGAGCTAGACCGTGGGGGGCGCCCGGAGTTCCTTGTCGAGATTGACCTGACGACCAGCGACGGCACAGTTACCGGGCAGATGACGATCGTCTGGACTCTTAAGCCCAACAAGCGCTCCTAGGGACATTGTTCAGACGAGGTCCGTGTCACACGTGGCTTCGGCGGGTCAGCGTCCGAATCTCGGATTTGGTGCTTAAGGTTTACCCCGATGCCCACTCATTCGACTCATCACCTACCCGTGCCGACGTGGCGACGGGTGACGGGCGCGTTCGTCGCTGCTGCAACGGTCCTTGCCATTCCGGCGACTGCCGCAGTGGCAGCCCCGCCACCAAGTCCCACCGCTAGTCCAACGGCGCAGGTGAACGAAGGTTCGGCTGTCACGTTGCCAAATATGCGAGCTTGGACGTGGATCGTCGCCGACGCCGATTCTGGCGAGGTGTTGACCGGCCGAGATTGGCATTGGAAGCTGCCTCCTGCGAGCACAATGAAAACGCTAACCGCCCTGACTCTGGTGGACCGCCTTCAGCTTGATTCGCAATATCGCGCGCAGAAGCAGGACGTCGAGGCTGAAGGCAGCAAGGTTGGCCTCAAAGCTGGTTCATCGTATGCCGTCAGCGATCTGTTCAACGGGATGCTCATGCCTAGCGGTAACGACGCAGCAACTGCAGTGGCGAACGCGTATGGCGGAATGGAATCGACCACTGAGGCGATGAACCGCGAAGCCGAACGACTAGGTGCCAACAACACGAAAGCTGTGAACAGCAGTGGACTCGACGAGCCAGGGCAGGTTTCGACCGCCTACGACCTTGCTCTCATCATGCGTGAGTCGCTCAAGGATCCGACACTGCAAGAGATCTACAAGCAACATCACGTCGACTTCCCGGATAAGGAACCGACCGAGCCAGGAGCGGAACGAAAGTCCTATCGAATCTGGACCGAGAACCGATTTGTCCTCAACTACTACGAGGGTGCACTCGGTGGCAAGACCGGCTTCACGTCTCAGGCAGGTAGGACTTTCGTCGGGGCTATGGAACGCGATGGGAAGACGTTGATCGTCGCGATCATGCGTTCGGCGGAGAGCACGGAACGTGCCGTGAACCGCCTCTTTGAGTGGGGCTTCGCTAATGCGGACAAGGTGTCTCCGGTAGATCAACTTGTCGAGCCTCTACCTGCAGAAGAGGTTGAGGCGCGACCCGCTGTCAACTATGACGAGAACGGTGTGCCAACGGGACCGCAGGTTGCGGTGGGGGAGAGCCTCGGTAGTGGACCCAGCGGACCCGTTGTGCTCCTGATTCTGGTGGGCGTCGCCGGGCTTGGCGTGCTGATTTGGCGCCGCCGCCGAGAAGTGGCCGAAGCAACTCGCGAACGAGCCAGCCGACAACGGGAGCTTGACCTCCGCGAACGAGACGAGTCACGCCGACTTTAGGCGCGGAGCTTTAGTCGTTGCTCAGAATCACGAGCTTTGTAGTAGCGCGGGTCATTGCGACATACCGATCCACGGCGCCCTCGATCCCGTCGCCGAACGCGTCCGGATTGACGAGGACAACTACGTCAAATTCAAGGCCCTTCGCTAACTCAGGAGTCAGCGCGAGCACGCGGTCATTCGAACTCTCATAGGACGAATTGCTGATGACACATGCCGTGCCTTCGTCGTCGCTGGAAAGCCACTGCGCGAGCAACCCTTCCAACTCCGCGGTCGTGCCGTAGACCACCTCTTGCCCGTTGCTTCGCACCGATGTGGGGACGTTGGCATCCGGTAGTGCGGAGCGAATCGCAGGTTCGGCCACCGCCATGACCTCTGCTGGCGTGCGGTAGTTGAGTCTCAATTGGGCTTCGCGCATGTCCGGTAGACCGATCCGATCAAGACGCTCACGCCACGACTCGGTGAATCCGTGGCGTGCCTGGGCGCGGTCCCCAACGATCGTGAAGCTGCGACTCGGGCACCGCAGGATCAACATTTGCCACTGTGCATCCGTGAGTTCCTGCGCTTCATC
>JBAYVO010000058.1:0-10687 GCA_041674545.1 Candidatus Nanopelagicales bacterium
GGCAGTGATCGCCGCATCAAGGGTGCGGACTTCGTCCGCCGAATTGACCTTCGGGACGACAACAGCGTCGGGCTTGGCAGCGACGACTGCCGCTAGGTCGGCGTCGTGCCACGCCGTCCCGAGTCCGTTGATGCGGATCGTGATTTCACGGTCGCCGTACTCGCCGGATTGCGCTGCTGCGCACACCCGTGCTCGTGCGTCTTCCTTCGCGTCTGGGGCAACGGCATCTTCGAGGTCAAGGATGAGCGCGTCAGTCGCGAGTCCCTTGGCCTTCTCTAATGCGCGTTCGTTCGCGCCCGGCATGTAGAGCACGGAGCGACGTGGGCGCAGCACAGCTTCAGAATTTGTCACAGATGTGTCCTTTTCATCGGAGAGGCTCTACAGGCTGTATGCGGTGGCCAGTTCGGGATCACGCGCTGCCAACGCGCGCGCGAGATCAAGTACAACCTGGCATTGCTTGTACGTGGCATCGTCTTGCATCTTGCCGTCGATCATCGCTGCACCGGTGCCATCGCCCATAGCGTCGACGACCCGCTTGGCCCACTCAACATCGGCGACCTCGGGGCTAAACACGCGGCGCGCGATTTCGATCTGCTTGGGGTGCAGCGTCCAGGTGCCAACACAGCCGAGGAGGAACGCGTTGCGGAACTGATCTTCGCAAGCCACGACATCGGCGATGTCACCGAACGGGCCGTAGTACGGGAGGATGTCGTTTGCTGCGCAGGCGTCAACCATTCGAGCGATCGTGTAATGCCAGAGATCTTGCTGCGCGGTTGCGCGATCGCCGTGGATGTCATCGCCGACGGGGTCCGTGCGAACGAGGTAGTTCGGGTGCCCGCCACCGACGCGCGTGGTCTTCATCCGGCGGCTAGCGGCAAGGTCTGCCGGGCCCAGCGAGATTCCTTGCATGCGCGGGCTCGCGGCCGCGATCTCTTCGACGTTCGCGACGCCCGCGGCGGTTTCGAGGATTGCGTGCACGAGGATTGGGCGGGTGACGCCGGACTTCGCCTCGAGCTGCGCGAGCAGTCGGTCGATGTAGTGAATGTCCTCGGGCCCCTCAACCTTCGGCACCATGATGACGTCAAGCTTGTTACCGATTGCTGGCACCAAGGTCAGCAGGTCATCAAGGACCCACGGCGAGTCGAGGCTGTTGATTCGGGTCCATAGTTGGGTGTCACCGAAGTCGGTTGCGTTCGCGATTGCGACCAGGCCATCGCGGGCGGCATCTTTGCGGTCAGCCGGAATTGCGTCTTCCAGATTTCCGAGGAGGACATCGACCTGTTTGGCGATGTCTGGCACCTTGGCGGCCATCCGCTCATTGCTCGGATCGAAGAAATGAATCATCCGGGACGGTCGGAACGGCACATCGTAAAGCGGTGCGGGGGCTCCAACGGCGAGCGGGCGGAAGAATGCTTTCGGGCTTCGCAAGGTTTACTCCAAGGCGAGTGAGGCGATCGAAATTTCCCCTAAGTCTCGCATCGGGTCACCGGTTGGTGTGAAACCCCCTGTCTAACTAGGCAGTTGCCGCTGGTGGCGCAGGTGGGGCAGGCGGTGAGGGCTTGCGGTACGACTCAACCTTCTCGCGCAGGGCCACGGCGTAGCGCTGATCGCTGAAGATCCAGCCGCCCACCGTCAGCAGGATGCCGATGATGAGCACCATGGCTGTGCCATTCAAGAGGTACGTCGTCAACGTGTTGAAGAAGACGACCGATGCGGCCTCGAACGCGGTGCCGGTGAACGTGTTGGAGATGAATTCCGGCGCCACAGCCAATGCCAAACGTAGGACACCGGCACCGATCAACACACCAACGCCGACGTAGGCGATCATGCGCGAGCGTCGATGCGAGAGGCCGATCGCGGCGAGGAAGAGCGCTGCGACGACGACAATCAGCCAAGTGGCGATAGGTACGGTCAGCTTGTAGATCGTTTGGGCTTGCGCGACCTGTTCGGAGTCGAGCAACACAATCTCGCGGTCGGCGGCGGGTGGTGTTGGCCGATCTGCGATCGACGTTAGGCCGCGCTCGGCAAGCATCTTCTTGACCTCGTCGATGACGGCGCCAGTGTCGAGCACGATCTTGCCGTCCGAGGCGGTGACTGGACCATCAGTGTCGCCGGAGAGGGCTTTGACGATTGCAGTCTGAAGGGTGCCGACTGTCTTCGTCCAGATCTGTTGGAATTGTTCGGTGCTCAGCAGCTTGATCGTCAGCTGGTTGACGAACGTGGGGATGGCTGCCGAGATTGGACCTGCCAGTGGCGCAGCGGCGGGGGGCAGGAGGTTCTGAACCTCTTCTTCGAGGTTGAGGTTCTTGGTGAGCGCGGTTGTCACGGTTGCGGCGATCGCATCGATGATCTCGGGTTCGGTTGCTAGCGGCTGAACTGTTGCAACGAACTGTTCGGTATCGGTGAGGGTCTTCTGGCCCCAGAAGCTCAGCATGCTCAGGGGCAAGAGCATGGTTGCGAGGGCTAAGCACAGCCCCGCTGCAATGGTGCGAGCTCCGTAGCGTCGCTTCTTCTTGGTGGGAGGGGCAGAACCAACCTCGACCGGGGAATCTGTGCTCATGGCACCGAAGCGTAGGGGTTGCGCCCACACCCGCGCTTGTTCAACGATCACCTTCCCCGTTCGGTAAACACGCCCGGCAGGCCGGGCGTGTTTACCGAACGGGGAAGGGTAGCTTGGGTGGGAGCCGCCGAACTGAGTAGAGGAAGCCTTATGCCGCCAGTGAACCCATCATTACCCGACCCGACGAGTGATCCCGTACTGGCGAGTTTCGACAACTACCTGCTCGCGCAGGAAGCCGTCGACAAGTTGTCGGACAACAAGTTTCCCGTGCAAAAGGTCGCCATCGTCGGAGTAGATCTGCGAATGGTCGAGCAAGTGATCGGCCGAATGTCCTGGGGGCGCGCAGCAGGAGGTGGGTTGCTCACGGGGGCCTGGTTCGGTTTACTCCTCGGCCTGTTTGTTTCATTCTTCGCGAGCGCCGAGGACTCCAACCCAACGACCTTGATTCTGTTGGGACTGATTTACGGCGCGGGATTCGGCATCATCTTCGGACTCGTCTCGTACTGGATGACTGGCGGCAAGCGCGACTTCCTCTCGCGCAGTCAGATCGTCGCAACAAAGTACGACGTGCACGTCACCGCCGACGGGTTAGCGGATGCGCGCAAAATTCTTGGCCTCGCTGCCCAATGGCCGCCGCCGTTGCCTGATCCAACGGAACCCGCGGCACCATCAACTCCTCCGACGTAGGACAGTGCCACCGCTGCGACGCGTGCTAGCGAAGCCCAATCAAGAAGGCGTGTGGCACTAGTTCAGCGAAACTTCGGCCCAGACGACCTTGTGCGCGTCGCGTACGTCGACTCCCCAGTTGAACGTAAGTGCGTCGATCAGTGGCATCCCTCGACCAGTTGATTCGCTGTGGGTTGCTGCGCGGGGCACGGGTACATCTGCGGGGTTGCCATCGATCACCTCGACGCGTAGGCAGTCGCCGGTGACCCGCAGTCGCAGTTCGACGGGATTCTTGCCGTAGCGAAGCGCGTTCGTTACCAATTCGCTCACGACGATTGACATATCGTCCACTGCGCCGTCGAGTCCCCAGGCTTGCAGTTGCCGCACGACGCTGCGTCGGGCAGCACTTACCCCGGCGGGGGTGTGGTCGACCGGTGCGCGTAGCTCCATGCCCGAGGTATACCCACGACGGCCAGTCGGAAACCCAATCGAGCGAGCCGTGGTCGCAGCCACATCCGCGAAGAAGGCTTCGAGGCCCGCAGCGCAAAGCTCCGGCTGCTCAACGTTGGGTGAGTGGGCGGCTCCCGGCCATAGCAGTCTGCGAGCGGAGAGGCTGTCGGCCATCGCTTCTTGTTCGGCGGGTGGCCAGCGATCATCATTCTCGCCGAACGCAACCAGGACCGGAAGCTCAGCGGCCGCTGTCGCCTGCGCGAGTAGATCGACGCTGTCTTCAATCTCGATGAGGATCTGTGCCTGTGCCGCGAGCGAGTATGGATTGTTGGAGACAAAACGATGCCGCAGGAATCCAAGGAGAACATCGTCGGGTGGGTTCGGGTCGTTCTGTCGGTCAAGCGCGTCCTTGTGTTCCCAGATCACTTCGAGAGGGGTGTCAGGAAGCAGAGCGGCGAACTGTGCTGCGACCACCTGCAAATCCCCAGGAACAGAGGCCCTCCCGCTGGCCATCAATGTGAGCGAGGCGAACGGGGTCGGCGCGACGCTGGGCCTTTGATGGGTGAGTGATTCGATCACCGCCGCTCGGGCGACCAACCCGCCGAACGAGTGTCCGACGAGGTGCAGTGAGCGGCTCGTGTGTGTCCGAAGCTGGTTTGCGACGGCTTGAAGATCAGCTGCGAAGTCAGCCATCGCGTAGCCATCGAGGGCATCGGGGCCGGGGGATTCGAACTGTCCGCGATGGTCGTAACTCGCGACGCAGTAGCCGAGTTGCGCGAAGTACGGCATGAGGATGCGGAAGTCTTCTTTGCTGCCCGTGAAACCAGGGACAAGCAATATGGTCCCGCGGGTGTCGCCTTCGGGAGTAGCGATGACGCCCGCGAGCTTCGAATGTCCACCAACAAAGTCAGTTCTTTGCACGCCACGCGGCAGGGTGGCGATGGGGGACTCACTCATACAGCGCACAATAGGACTCGACGCATTACTACTCACGTTCGGAACTAACGTTGTGACTCGCACAATTGCCGTCGCCAACCAAAAAGGCGGCGTAGCCAAGACCACCACAGTGGCATCGCTCGGTGCTGCATGGGCCGAGATGGGCCAGCGGGTCCTGCTCGTTGATCTCGATCCGCAGTCGTGCCTGACCTTCTCGCTCGGGCTCGATCCCGAGGCCGTCGAGTTCTCGATACACGATGTGCTGTTGGGACGCGTTGACTGTCGTTTGGCGATCGTCGCGACCGAAGACGGCCCGGACATCCTGCCGTCGACGATTGACCTCGCGGGTACAGAGGCGCACCTCCTCACCAAAACGGGCCGTGAATATGCGCTGCGGTCCGCACTTGACGACGTCGCCGACGACTACGACATCATCGTGCTCGATTGCTCGCCCTCGCTTGGGGTCCTCACGATCAACGCTTTGACAGCCGCCGATGAGGTGCTGATCCCGCTGCAGTGCGAGACGCTGTCGCACCGCGGCGTTCGTCAGCTCCTCGACACGGTCGCCGATGTCCAGCGACTTTGTAATCGCGGGCTCACCATTCGGGGTGTCTTGCCCACGATGTATGACGGTCGCACCAATCTTGCGAAGGCTGTGCTCGCGGACGTCACGGAGCGCTACCAATTACCCGTGCTCGACCCGCCGATTGCCAAGTCGGTTCGGTTTGCCGAGGCACCCGCTGCGGGTCGCTCAGTGCTCGCCACTGCTAATTCATCGCGCGGCGCCCAGGCATACCGCGAGATCGCGAAGAAGCTGATGAAGGATGTGGTGGCGTGAGTAGCGACGGCGCAACCACAAAAAAGTCTGCATCCGGCCCTAGCTTCGACCGCATCAAACCCGCGAATGCAGCGACCCCAGCGACGGGTCCGGTCGTTGACGCTCGCGAAGACGACGTTCAGGGCAAGCGTGCACTGTTCAGCGGTGCTGATCAGCCGCCAGCGATCGGTTCGGTTGCGCTCAAGTGCTCAACGTGTGACCACCGCTCCGTGGTGAGCTACGTGCGGTTGCTAAAGATGATGACGACCGGATTCTTCATGCCGATCCCGATGGTGGGTCAACGGGCGTGGGTTAAGTGTCCGGCGTGCCAAAACCACGCCTGGGTGACGGTCACCCGCGAGTAGCGAACGCTTGAGCCGGTTGGCTGACCAGCGGTCCCCTCGCTCGCCGAGCCACGTGGGCTAGCTCGGTGAGTCAGGTGACGTCTGGCCGCTGCGAGTTCGACGGCGGTTTCGGTTGCGCTTACGTGGCGCCGACGAGTCGTCACCGGAGCTTTGGGAGTTC
The DNA here is from genome assembly GCA_041674545.1 of Candidatus Nanopelagicales bacterium. GTDB lineage: Bacteria > Actinomycetota > Actinomycetes > S36-B12 > UBA10799 > UBA10799. The sequence continues at coordinate 5,955 of JBAYVO010000058.1, forward strand.
GTACCGCTTGCCGAATCGCCTGAGGAGGAGTTCGACGAGTCTGGACCCTTGGCGCGCGACCCGGAGTTCGAACCTCCCGAACGTGAGCCGCCAGACTTTGAACCACCCGAGCGCGAGCCGCCAGACTTGTTCCCCGCCTTGCCACGATTGTTCGAGGATGCCCGCTTGCCAGCGGATGCGCCCGTTTCACCGAGGTCTTCGATTGCTTCGGCATCGAGTCCGGCACGAGTGCGTTCGGCCCGCGGCAATCTGCCCGTAACGGTCTCGGGGATTCCGAGTCCGGTGTAGATGTGCTTTGACGTGGAGTACGTCTCGACTGGTTCTGCGAACGCAAGGCCGAGTGCCTTGTTGATGAGTCCCCAGCGCGGCATGTCGTCCCAGTCCACGAGTGTCACGGCAACACCGTCGGCACCCGCGCGCCCTGTGCGACCGACCCGGTGAAGGTAGGTCTTTTCATCCTCGGGGCACGCGTAATTCATGACGTGAGTGACACCCTCGACATCGATTCCGCGAGCGGCAACGTCGGTCGCCACGAGGACGTCGATCTTGCCGGCGCGGAATGCCCGCAACGCCTGTTCGCGGGCGCCTTGGCCGAGGTCGCCGTGCACAGCGCCCACAGCGAAGCCACGATCAGCGAGGTCATCGCTGAGCTTTTGGGCGGTGCGCTTCGTGCGACAGAAGATGATCGCTAGGCCGCGGCTTTCGGCCTGCAGGACACGGGCGACAATTTCCGGCTTGTCCATCGCATGGGCGCGCCAGACGTGCTGTTCGATCGAGTCGACCGTGATGTTGTCTTCGTTGGGGTCGCTGGCACGAATGTGAGTCGGGCTGGTCATGTACCGGCGTGCGAGGCTCACGATCTGCCCCGGCATCGTGGCGGAGAACAGCAGGGTTTGGCGCACCGCCGGCAGCATGCCCACGATCGCCTCGACATCTGGCAAGAAGCCCATGTCGAGCATCTCGTCGGCTTCGTCTAGCACGAGAACCTTCACGCCAGACAGGTTCAGCTTGCGTTGCCGGGCGAGGTCCATGAGGCGCCCAGGCGTTCCGACAACGACCTCGATGCCCTTCTCCAATGCCTCAACCTGAGGTTCGTAGGAGCGGCCGCCGTAGACGGCCAGAACACGCGTTCCCTGGCGTGAACCTGCGACTTCAAGATCTTTGGCGACCTGGACGCAGAGTTCGCGCGTTGGGACGACGACGAGGGCTTGCGGGATTGCGCCAGCAACCGAATCGCTGGCGATGCGCTGCAACAGCGGCACACCAAATCCGAGGGTCTTGCCGGTTCCGGTCTTGGCCTGCCCGATGAGGTCTTGCCCATCGAGGGCGAGCGGAATGCACATTTCTTGGATGGGGAAGGGCGACGTAATGCCCGCTGAATCGAGGGCCTCAGTGATCAGAGGTGCCACGCCGAGTTCAGCGAAGGTTGTTGCGGTCAGGGGAAACTCCGTGTTTCAGGCGCGAGAGCGGTGGCTCTTGCACGTACTAATAGCTAAAGAAATCGCGTGGGACTTCTTCACGAGTCGACGATATGCCGTCCCCGTGTCGTGCCCACTCTACGCTTATGTCGATTCGCGATAGCCTGCCGCAATGCCAACGTCCTCTGAGCCAGCTCGCGACCTGAGTGATCCACAGTACCGGGAAGCGGTTATCGACCTCCTCGGAGCGATGGCGTACGGGGAGCTTGAGGCGTTTGAACGGCTCGCCCGCGACGCACCGATGGCACCGGACTTCTATAACCGTTCAGCGATGGCTGAGATGGCAGTTGCTGAGTTCGGTCACTACAAGATGTTGCGGGCTCGCTTGGAAGAGCTCGGGGCAGACCCGGACGTTGCCATGACTCCATTCGTGGAGGCCATCGACGGATTCCACGCTTCTACGACGCCGAATGATTGGCTCGAGAGCATGGTTAAGGCGTACGTCGGCGATGGCATCGCGACTGACTTCTACCGAGATGTCGCGAAGTACCTCGATCCGCAGACCAGCGATCTGGTCAACTCGGTGTGCGCGGACTTCGGGCAATCGAAGTTTGTGGTTGATGCGGTGCGCTACTGCATCAATGAAGATCCGAAGGTCGCTGGTCGTCTCGCATTGTGGGGCAGGCGCCTGATGGGCGAGGCAGTCGCGCAATCGCAGCGCGTCGCCGTGCAACGTGAGGCCCTGATCGATCTTGTCCTCGGCGGTTTAGGTCCAGACCTGGCGGCGGTGACCCGCATGTTCGCCGACCTCACCGACGCCCACACCGCCCGCATGAAGTCCCTAGGCCTAGAGGCCTAACTCACTTACCCAAGGCCCAGGCGTCCCCCGACTGCCCCTGCGCCCGCAAATTCGTTGAGTGTAGTTGTTGGGGCATTTTTCGCGGAGAAGACCCCAACAACTCCACAGTCAACGAAGGGACGTGGGTTTAGGTGGCGGTGCGGGTGGGGCAAAGAGCGGGTTAGGAGTTGCCGAAGCCTACGCGGCGGGCTGTTGGCTCGCCGATTTCGATGTAGGAGATCTGAGCGGCGGGGAGGAGGACACGGCGGCCCTTCACATCGTCAAGGACCAGGGTTGTGCCGTTGGTGGTCGCTTCGGTGAGGGCCTTCTGTAGGTCGTCAGCGCTCTGGTCAACGTCGAGGGTGATCTCGCGTGGGCTGTGCTGAACGCCAATCTTGATTTCCAACGCGGTCCTCCGGGTTTGATCTGACTTGGTGGTCGAACGCTTCGCCGTGGCAGCAGCGGTGCGCGGCTTGCGGACGGCGGCCTTCTTAGTTTCAGTCATTGTGGGGTCAGCCTACGCATTCTCTGTTGATTCGCCCAACTCCTGGGTGGAGTCGTCGGGAGTGGTGTGGGTATGGCGCGGGAATCCCGAGATGCCTCGCCAACCCATTCGGGAGATGAGTTCGGCGGCGCGTTCTCGATCGATCGTCTCGCCGCCGCGCAGCCAGCGCCGAGCAGATAACTGTGCGAGACCCATCAACCCGAACGCGAGCATGGTGGCTTCTTCACGATCCAAGCCGGTGTCTTCGGCGATGACCTCACGCAGCAGCGCGGCACACTCGTCGTCCGCACGCTGCACGCGCGCAGCGACCAGGGGCTCGTTGAACAGGTCTGTTTCGAAGAGCAACCGAAATGCCTCAGCGGAGTCGTCGACGAAGGTGAAGTAGACGGCGACGGCGGCAGTTACCCGCTGGCGGTTGTCGCGCGTGCTCTCGAGAGCTTGTCGAATCTTGGTGATGAGGTCCTCAGCGCCGGAATCGAGCAACGCGAGGTAGAGGTCAAGCTTGCTGGGGAAGTGTTGGTAGAGCACCGGCTTACTGACCCCGGCGCGTTCAGCGATGTCATCCATCGCGGCCGCGTGGTAGCCCTGGCTGGTAAATACCTCGAGGGCGGCATCAAGAAGTTGCGCTCGCCTGACTGACCGGGGCAGTCGAGTTGCGCGGGTTGGCTCCTGTTGGACGGGCACCCGACCAATACTACTCGCCAGTAACTTGTTTCGTCGCAACGTTGCCGCCGACGTCGTCGGTGGCGACAATCGGGCCAAATCCGTACCGTGGAGTGGTGACCACGACTGCAGACTTTGGTACTTCCCGACAGGCTCCCGACGCCGGGGCGATCGACGACGATGCGCTGTACGTTCCGCCCTTCCCTGGGAAGCTCATTCCGCTCGGCGATACGGAGCTCTACGTCCGAACGGCCGGGCAGAAGGTGGAGCCCGGCGACACCGAAGCCGAGGTTGCGGTCTACATCCACGGGCTTGGCGGTAGTTCCACTAACTGGACTGAGCTCATGGAACTCCTCAAGGACGATGCCTACGGGATCGCGATGGATCTGCCGGGCTTCGGGCAGTCCCCACCCCCGCACCAGGGCGACTACAAGCTGACGGCCCACGCCGACATCGTCGCGCACCTGATTCGCGACCAGGTGGGGAATCGCCCGGTGCACATCTTCGGCAATTCGATGGGTGGCGCGACCGCGGTTCAGCTTGCTGCTCGCCATCCCATGCTGGTGAAGTCGATGACGCTGGTGTCCCCGGCGCTCCCTGAGCTCAGGCCGCGATCGTCGAACATTCATATGCCGCTGACTGCAATTCCCGGAGTCGGCGAGCGCCTGATGCGCAGAATGATGAAGCGCGACGTGGAATGGCGCGTCAACATGAGCATGTCTATTTGCTACGCGGACGTCTCGCGAATCGACCCGCGTCGTATGGCCGACCAAATCGCCGAAGCCCGCGAACGTGACAAGCTCTCGCATACTGCGGATGCAAGTCTGCTGACACTGCGCGCACTGATCTCGACGTACTTGGACTATTCCCAGGGTTCACCTTGGAAGCTTGCACGCGGAATCCACGTACCGGTGTTGTTGATCTATGGCCGCGACGACAAACTCGTCAACGCTCGGGCTGCGTTCCGCGCAACCCGGGAGTTCCCGAACGCCCGCGTCATGGTTGTGCCGGACTCTGGCCACGTGACGCAGATGGAACATCCGCGACTCACCGCCCGCGCCTGGCGCGAACTGGTCGAAAATGGGGCGCGTGCTCAAGAGGCGTCGACCCGGTCCGCTTGATATGCCTGCCCACCGGGCATCGCGGGCTGTGAAATAGCAATAATCACCGGCCCGCTGACAGAATCCCGACGTGAGTTGGATCCTGTTCCTGATCGTCGTCGCGCTCGGTGGGGTGTTTGGCGTTGTCGTGACGCTGATCGCGCGGCGCTTCGAGTTCGGAGACCCAGCCGATGACGCAAGCGCCGGCA
>JBAYVO010000059.1:0-10630 GCA_041674545.1 Candidatus Nanopelagicales bacterium
AGCGTGCGGGTGCGCCTAGCTGCGGTCCTCGAAACCCAACAACGTTGGACGACGCTCGTTCTCCAAGGACTCAGCGATGGGACCTACGACGCGGGTGCGGCGCGCAACGCAGGTGAAACCGCGCGCGACCGCATGGTTGCTGCCCGCCCCGCAGTGGAAGCCGCGATCATTGAGCCGCATCGAGCTGAGTGTGACCCGGCGGCCGCACTGGCAATGCTCGATGCCTGCGAACAGGTGGCCATGGCTACGTTGGCGTTAGAGGTGGAAGTACTAGATCCACACAGCACGAAGGCGATCTTGCCAACCGAAACCGCAGATCGGCTCATCCACCAGTTGGCTCAAGACTTCCAGACTTCCGCACAGTTGATCTCGACACCGGCACCGTCTGGTTCGTTGAAAAGCCGCAGCGCTTCCTTCGCCCAGCAATATCGCGACCCCACGAACCCGCCTGCCAACGCGGACCCGAAAGCCCCAAGAACTGCGGATGCTCGAGCCGGAGCCGGGCGAGATCAGGCGCAAAGTGCCCACGCAATCTACTTGCTCGCGAATGCAGCCGACGCGACCTTGTCTGCGGCCCGCAACCTCGCGCTCCCGCCAGTTCAGGCACGGTAGTGCGGAGCAGTTCCAGAGCTGCGCTCTGAGCAATGACGCACGTTCCTGCCGAGCGTCACGGGCGCGTGATCGCCACAATGTCCCAATGACGACGAGCAAATACCCACCGATCGCGAACCATGGCCTCATCGGCGACCTACAGACCGCGGCTCTGGTCGGACTTGACGGCAAGATCGGCTGGTTCTGCTCACCTCGGTTTGATTCACCGTCTGTGTTTGCCTCCCTACTCGATGCCGAGAAGGGTGGCCACTTCCAGCTCACCTGCGCAGACGAGAAGGCCGTCGTCAAGCAGCTCTACTTCGTCGACACGGCAATCCTCATCACACGCTATTTGACGAGCGAAGGTGTCGGTGAGGTCATCGACTTTATGCCAGTCGAGAATCCGGAGACCGCAAGCAACAAGCACCTCATTGTGCGGATCGCTCGAGTCGTGCGCGGTACCGTCAAGTTCAAGCTTGAGTGTGCCCCACGATTCGACTACGGCCGTATCGATCATCAGCTGGAGCTGCAAGACCACCATGCGCTCTTCACGTCACCGAACCTGGAAATTTCGCTACACACCCAGCGCAAACTCGATCATTCCGAGGGCAAGACCCTGCAGAACGGTGTCGCTCGACAGGAGTTCACTCTGTCTGCCGGTGAACGCGTCGGCTGCATCCTGACAACCGGGCCTGTTGGCTCCACTGCTGGTGCGTTGAATGAGGGCCGCGTCATTGGCCTGCTCGAAGAGACGATCAAGTTCTGGCGCGCGTGGGTTGGCAAGAGCACCTACCGCGGCCGGTGGCGCTCAACCGTCATCCGATCAGCCGTCACCCTCAAACTTCTGACCTACGCCCCCACCGGTGCGCTCGTGGCGGCTCCCACCGCCGGTTTGCCGGAACAAGTCGGCGGCGAGCGCAACTGGGACTACCGCTACACCTGGGTCCGCGACGGCTCATTCTCCGTCAGCGCCCTCATGGAACTCGGGTACAACGACGAGGCCGCAGCGTTCTTGAAATGGCTGAGCCAGCGGGTGGAAGAGAGCGTGATCGAGGGCTCTGGACCGCTCAAGCTGATGTACCGAATCGATGGATCCTCTGACTTGGAAGAAACCGAGTTGCCCCATCTGGAGGGCTACGAGAAGTCATCGCCCGTACGGATCGGCAACGGCGCCGCCGATCAGCTTCAGCTCGACATCTACGGCGAGGCCGTCGACGCGATTTACCAGCTGGTTCTGCAGGGTCGATCGATGTACTACGACACCTGGAAGAGCATGGTCAGAATTCTCGACTGGCTAGTAGAGAACTGGGATCGCCCGGACGAGGGCATTTGGGAAACCCGCGGCGGCCAGAAGGACTTCGTGTACTCGCGCCTCATGTGCTGGGTTGCGTTTGACCGTGCCGTTCGAATCGCCCGAGACAAGGGCCTCCCCGGCCCGATCTCCCGCTGGCGCGAGAGTCGCGACGAGATCTACCACCAGATCATGGAACGCGGCTTCAATACTGAGCTGCAAGCGTTCGTGCAGCACTATGAGACTGAGGTACTCGACGCCAGCGTGCTCAAGATGCCGCTGACTGGCTTCATTGCACCGAAGGATCCGCGATGGTTGTCGACGCTGGATGCGATCAACTCTCAGATCGTCTCTGACTCGCTGGTCTTCCGCTACAACCCGGCGGCCTCGCCTGATGGTCTTGATGGCGACGAAGGAACGTTCTCGCTGTGCACGTTCTGGTACGTCGATGCCCTGGCCAAGGCTGGCAGGTTGGCAGAAGCCCGGGTCGTGTTCGAGCAGATGTTGACCTACTCGAACCACCTTGGGCTGTACTCCGAAGAGATCGGTTTCACCGGTGAACAGCTTGGTAACTTCCCGCAGGCATTCACCCACCTTGCGTTGATCAGCGCAGCGGTGACCCTTGACCGGGCGCTTGACGAGGCACCTGTGGCCTACGAAGCGGTTATCGCGCTCTTTGGAGCTCAGAACCCGCCGAGCTAGTGGTGGTTTGCCAGGCTGCTTGCCTTTTTGTTGAGGGCGGGCAAGACTGCAACGTATGAGCCACACGCCTCAACCCGCGGTCGACCCTTCTGGTAGCGAAATGACCGGGAGCGGCGCTCCCTTTAACGAAGCTGCCTTTGGCGACGTTCCTGCCGCTGATGAGTCCGCCGTTCCAGATCCCCGCTACCTCGAGTTGCGCGCGAACAGTGACCTCCCCACGACGTACATGCCGCCTGCGATGGCTGGGGATCGACCACCGTGGATTCGGGCCGTCTCGTTGGCACTCGTCGCGACGTTCCTGACGGCTACGGCTGCCGGGATTTGTCTGACGTACGGCCCAGGCCTCTAGCCAGAAAACCGCTCGCAGGCCACTGCATGATGCAGGCCGCTGCACGATGCAGGCCGCCGCATGATGTGGGCGCGGGCTACTGCGATTCGGCTGGGATGAAACCCGAATCCAGATCCCACGGTGCGATCGGCGAATGTTCGAGCACCCACGCCTGGAACGTCTTGTCGAAGCCGGTAATGATTGCGATACCGACCAGCACAAAGACCCCGCCGAGCACTCGACGGAACCAACCGTGGGGGTCGGCCAGCCATCGCACGTTGCGCACTAGCCGTTGGCCCAACAATGAGATCGCGAGCAAGGTTCCGCAGAGTCCCACGAGATAGAACGCCAGCAGGGTCATGCCGTACCAGAACTCAGCTGGCAAGACTGTGACGATCACGTATCCATACAACGGACTGCAACTGGAGAACACCGGTCCGAGCGCGGCCCCGGTAAGCACTTGGCCAGTCAGCCCCTCCCGATCGCGTGCCTTCGCCAGCCTCGTCGTCGATCTCGACTGCAGCGACAGCACTGCAGATACACGGTCCCATACCGAGGGGAACAGCCCCGTCAACCCCAGAACAATGAGGATTCCGCCTGCTACCGCGGCCCACACCTCTGGCGGGATGTCGATCAGCGCGGTAGTTGCACGCAACAGCAACGTGAAGACTGCGATCGACACCCCGAGCGATGCGGTGATGACGTAGGCCCGCCGACGAGCCGTCGCGCGAGCGGACGCAGCGTCAGCAACAGTTCGATCATCGGTGCCCACACCAACGACCGAACTACCCACGATCACCGGAAGCATCGGCAGCACGCACGGCGCCAGCGTGGTCAACACGCCCGCGAGGAGTGCACCAAAGAGGACCAGCACGACTGCGACCTACACCCGCGCTTCGACTTGGGCGATGGTGTCGCTACCCGTCCACTTCTTCAGTTGTTCACCGTCTGGGTCCACCGCCACGAACGTGTGTTGAGTGGTCACGCCGTACTGCTTGCGCAAGTCCGTGTTTGAGTCGTAGTCGACGTTCACAATCGTCAAGCCGTTCGGGAAGCTCGCTTTGCTGGCCTCAAAGTTGGAATTCGCCTCGCGACACGTTGGGCACCATGATGCGTTGAAGAAGAGCACCACGTTGTTGCCCGCCAGCGAGGCCTTTTCTGCCTCGTAGGTGTTGAGGTCGATGTAGCCGCCCGCTGTAGCGGCGGCGGGGGCCACCGCAGCCGGCGCCGAAGACGCTGCAGGTGCCGAGCTTGCCGGACTAGACGGAGTTGAGCTACTGGCGTCACTGCTCGCTGAACTTGAACACCCGGCGACGACTGCGACCACTGCCACGGCGGCACCTAGCCCTGCCCCGAATCTCGCTGACTTCCCAAGCTCCATTATTCGTTGCGCCATCGTGAACTCCCCTATCGTCTGGAAACGTTTGCGTTTGTTTCGCCTCCAATGACTGTGCGTTCACACGTCACCCCTGCCACAAGCGGCGTTTTCTGGACTCGAAACCCGTCGCCCGCGCAACATATTCCACCCCAGCGGAAAGTTTCTTAATCCGAGTGCCACCAAGTGGAATGGTGCACTGCCTTCGCGGGTTACGTTAGTGCCGTGTCCGAAGACGGTGAACGCCAAGACGTTTACGAACGTCTCGTCTTGCCGGAGATTCCTATGCTGCTGCGTGTTGCCATCTCGATGACGGGCCAACCGGCGGACGCCCATGACCTGGTTCAGGACACGTTGTTGCGCGCGTGGCGATCGTTGGACTCCTTCGATGGCAGATATCCACGGGCCTGGCTTCTCACCATCATGCGCAATGCGGATCACAACCGGTATCGCAAGGCGATTCCGACGCCGGTCGAGATCCAACCGTCGACGCCAAGTCCGCGTGGAAGCGACGACCGGTCCGCAGAGGAAACCGCGCTCACCAACGAGTTTGAGGCCGACCTCGCAGCTGCGCTCAACGAACTGAACGAAGACGCCCGGACACTCGTGCTTCTCGTCGATGCCGATGGCTTGTCGTATAGCGAGGCGGCCGCGTACCTCGGAGTTCCCGAAGGCACTGTCATGAGTCGACTGCATCGAGCACGAAAACGAATGAAGAAGACAATCGAACTACACCGCAAGGCCCGGGAGGGACGGCAATGAGCAACCTCCCGCTCACGACATCCCTCTTCGGCAATCGGCAGATGACGAGTTGCCGCAAGGCCCTGAAGCTGCTTCAGCAAGCGCTCGACGGCGAACTTGACGAGCCGACGATGGCCCGGGTCATGCGCCACTTCGATGCTTGTGTGGATTGCGGAATGACTTACCAGACCTATGCGGCGATCAAAGCTGGGCTCACGCAGACCCAGAGCCCTGAAGTGCCCGCCGACATCCTCCAGGATTTGCAGGAGTTCGCGCGGTTGCTCCCCGAGCGCGAAGGAACAGCAGAACCGCCTCAGACGTAGGAGTTCTTGCGTAGCCACCGCATCGAGAACGAACCCCACAGCGGCGGCAGGTAGAACGTCAAGAGTCGGAACGTGAGCGCAGTCGACACTGCGATCGCGCTGGGCACGCCGATCGCTTGCAGGCCAGCGATGTAGCCAGCCTCAGCGACACCCACACCGCCAGGCACCGGCATGAGACCCGCGAACAGACTCACCATGGTGTTGATCAAGATCAACTGCGACAAGTGCGCAGTTTCGCCAAACGCTGCCAGGCATAAGCCGAGCACTACGGCTTGGATGACTTGGGCACCGAAGTTGCCGCCGATCATCAGCCCGACCTTGCTTGGCTTGCGGAGCACCACGAGCGTCTCGCGGACGGCCCGCAACTGCTCGCCAGTCTGCGCGCGCCACTTCGGGATTCGCGACTTGATCCGGTTGCGGAACTTTGGCACAACGATCATCGAGATCAGGCCAATGACAACCATCGCAACAGCCAGAATCAACACCGGCGACAGCCCCGAACTCGTCGAGGTATCGGTGGATGAAGAATCACCGCCGAGCGGTTCGGTCAGGCCCGGCAAGCTCGAGAGACCAATGAGCAGCAACAGTCCAATCTGCACCACAAAACCCATACCGCTGTCGAGGGCACCCATGGATAGTGCTGCCCCAGGAGCGATCCCGAACCGCTGGAAGAACCTGACCTCAAGCGCGAGTCGGGCGGCGGTTGCGGGGAGCACCACCGCGATGAACTGGATTGCGTACTGCAACATCAGGACCGGGAAGTAGCGAAGCGGCACCATCGATGCGCCCAACGTCCCAAACGAGAACGCGACCTGGGCTGTTGGCGCAACCAGCAGGCCTGCCAGCAGCCACCAATAGTTCGCCGAAGCCAGCGCCTCGGCGATCGCCGAGAAGTCGGCGCCAGCAATCTTGGTGACGATCAGGTACGAGAAGACGACCAACAGCACTGTCAACAGAATCGACTTCGGAGTGACTCGTTGAAGCTTCTCGAGCTTTGGCGGCTCCACCCCGGCTATCTCGACGGCAGCCGCGGTCAAATCCTTGAGGCTCCACTGCCCCGCGCTGACGGCCTTACGAACCGGGCGACTCAGCACTGCAGGTTGCAGATACGGCAGCAGTGCAGCAATACCGTCCTTGCCGATCGACGCCTGCGCAGCCGCGAGCGCCCGCTCATGGCCGATGAGAATTGCGGTGACCACCAGGAGACGCACATCATCAGATCGCTTCGCGAGATCGGATGCTGCTGTCACGCTAGCCCCGAGGTCGGCGAGACGCGCGGTCCCATCGTCAGCGCGAATCAGGCGCCATTTATCAATCTGGCCGTGGGCAATTCCGGCTTCGTGTAGCGAGCGCAGCGCACCCCAACAGCTATGCAGGTAATCGTCCGTAATCTGGTCGGTCGGGACATCCACGAGCGGAACGCCGGAGACTTCCGAGGCAAGAAGCGCATCCCCCTCTGCCGTCTCACCCACCGCAATGACCGGAAGAACGGGGACACCCGCGCGTTGAGCGATCAGCGTCGCGACGGCTTCGTGCTCAACACGGTGGAGCCGACTCGAATTCGAGGCGGCGGTCTCGGTTCGGCGCATGAGTGACTGCCAGGTCCCGGTGAGCCACTGGTCGTCCCAGGCATCGCGCGCGAAGACCTTGACGAGTAGCCGTGTGTCGCTGGTGCTCGACGCCGCTGTGAACAGGCCAACCCCCGGAACCGCGAACGAGGTAGGGCGTACGTCGGAGACCTCAAGCCCGAGCTCCGCTAGGTCCTCGGCGATCCGTGCCGGGGTTGGATGTCCGCCGGGTGAACCGAGTATCAGGTGAGTGATCGCTGCCGCGCCGATGCCGACGAAGAACCCGGCGACCACGCCGATAGGGAATGAGACCCCCAAACCGATTGCGCCAATCGCACCGATCGTGATGATGGCGCGAGCGATATTGCGCATGGGTCGAGTCAAGTGCGGGGATGCCGTTACAACAATCGCGGTCACTACTGCCAGGCGCATTGCGAGGTACACCGGTGGCGGCCCTGGCGAGAACAGCGCCCGGATTCCATCAGAAATAGACGTACCAGCTGCCACACTGGCGAAACCAGCGAGTCCGATCGCGATGAAGATTGCCAGCGCGAAATCACCGAGGAGGCGCCGGCGCCCCTTGGAGAAAGCGACGACGACCACGAGGAGTAGCGCCCACACCGTGATGAGGGCGTAAGAGATCTTCCACACCCATCCAGCTGGGCCGGAGATGTCCTGAATCAGTTCGGTGACCGTGTCGTCGAACTCCGTTGGGCCCGGGGCAACGACTGCCAGTCCGATGATCGCGAGCACCGCAACGACCAACAACACGACATCGGTCGGGCGTCTGAAGCGTTTGGCATCCGGCGACGATGAATACAGCCGCCAGATGCGTCGCCGCTCAGTATTGGTCACCTGCGGGTCATCGCCATCGGGGGTGTCCGGTCGTCCGACCTCAGCAGTCATATCGCGCGTCATTTCACGTCCTCATCTACCTGCTTGCTCGTCTGCTGCTGGTCACCCTGGTCACCCTTGCCGTGCTGGCCGTGCTGGCCGTGCTGGCCGTGCTGGCCGCCTGTTCCGTGGCTTGCCGTGATGGCACGGGGCCCAAAGAAGCTCCACAACAAGCCTGTCGTCAATTCCGTCGGCCAGTGCGCGTTTACGATCGCGGCCAACACGATGATGTAGATCGCTGTGTAGACAGCAATCAGACCTGAGACCGCTCCAGCGGCGACACCGTACACCGCAGAGTCGCCCCCAAACGTCGACAACAGCAAGCCAAGGCCGGTCGCCAGCAAAACCAGCGAGAACGTCGCCAGCAACGCGCCAGGCAACAGACTGCGAATGCCAGTTCGGGTCGCAACGGAGTACCGGAACAGGGCACAGAGCAATGTGGTCAGCACCAACGTGGTGACGGGGAGAAACACAAACGTCGTGAACGCCAATTGCTTCCAACCCGACAAGCTGTTGTTTGTCGAGTTCGCAGCTGACGAGCCGAAGGCGACGAAACCCAACATGATGACGGCGACGGTTCCCGCCACCAGACCACGGAATCGGGCGACGATGTACCCCTGCGGAAGCAGTCCGTACGACAGCCGAATCGCCCGCATCAAGTTGTACGAACCGTTGGAGACACTCCACAGCGAGAAGATCAACGAAATGATCAGTCCGGCCGACAGACTGGCTGCCGGAGCCTCAGTCAGAACCGCAACCTGCTTCGAGATGGCCGCCCCGAGTGACCCCTGACGTTCATTGCCGAGGTCGTTAAATGCCTCGTTGACTTCTTGCTGATCAACAACCAAGCCAAAGATGCTGATTGCTGCTGTGACCGCTGGGAACAACGCGATCGTCAACCAGAAGGCCGCGCCCGCAGATGCCAGACTCGCGCGAGTTTCACCCTGGGCTCGGATCACATCACGGATTAGCGTGACCACTGCGGCCAACCTGGGCCGCTTGATCAACCAGCGTTCCCAACGCCGCGAAGCCTGTTCCGCTGACGCGACTGCCCCCGACTTGCGGACGGCGAAGGACGTCTTCAACCGCGACATGAGCGCCGCGCCTTCGAATCCACCCACGGACGGTACCGCGTCAGCATCCTCTTGCTCGCGCATTCCGGCGGCCCACGGCGAATCTATTGATGCCTACTCTTTGATACCCAACAGCGGAATCAGGCCTCACCATCACGTCGCGAGCGCGAGGGTGGCGACTCCGCTGACCCAGATCGCGGTCGCAAAGACGGCGGATGCCAAGTCAATCATCGTGGAGATTCCCACTGCCTTCATCGCTTCAATCGTTGTGGGCCAGGCCGAAGCCACCGACTGCAGCCTGGCAATCTCGGCAACATAGATCCCGAGCACGAAGCCGAGGAAAAGTCCGACTACCGGGATCAAGAAGAAGCCGACAATGCCAGCAATTCCTCCCACGAACAGCACCCACCACGGGACACCGCTGGCCTTGAGTCGTTTGCCGGGGATCGCGTATTTGAGGACAGCTCCGAGCGCGACGATCAGCAGTGCCGCGGCCGTGAACCACCACGCGTGACCACCCTCTACAAATCCCCAAACCAGAATCGCGCCAGCGCACAGCAGCGCCCCCGGGAGCACCGGAACGACCGTTCCCACAATGCCCACAAGGCACGCGATAGCGACCAGCGCATTCACCCACACCGCGCCACCCTACGACCGCCGTCGGCGCCACATGGCTCAACACGGTGTTCCACAGCGGGACTCCCTCACCCATCGTCGGCAAGATGACGTCGTGAGTGGCCCAGCAAAGCGGCGGCGTAGTCACCGGATCCGTATGTGGTTCGTTCTCGCGCTCGCAACGGCCGGTGGAGTGTTGTGGCCGCTGTTGCCCACTGAGCAGACCACCTCGTTGAGCTCCAGCCTCGACAACGTCACGGGGACGTCGGATGCTGCTCGTCTCGCCGTCGGAGTCGCCTCCGTCACACTCGCCGTTCTGGGCTTCGTGCTGACTCGTCTGACGAATGAACGCCCGACCGGCACACCAACAACCTTTGCACCCCCGAACGGATACGGACCCGTCCAAACCGTCTACTGCGCGTGGGAGACCGTCGGCCAACACGCGGTGCCCGCCAGCCTGCTACACCTCCGGAACCTGGGGCTCGTCAAGATCGATACCGTCGAGCGGGGCACGCTGAGGTTTACCCGGATCGCCGATGATGCCGAATGGGCATCTGCAGACCGCCTCTCGCGATTCGCCGCCGAGCAGGTCGGACTGGAATCGCGTGGCGCAACCATGGAACCCACCCTCGGAGTCCGGGCGACCAAGGAGTTTGCGCGGGCAAACAGTCGAATTCTGGAAGCTGCCAGGTCGTGGTCAGTGCAGGCGGGCCTGAGTGCGCTCAGTCCGGTGCACGTCATTGGGCGTGCATTGTGGTTCGGCTCGCTCGTCGTTGCCGCGGCCCTGTTCACCGGTGTCGCCGGACCCACTATGTACGGACTGCCGTTCGCCGCATTCGCGTTGGCCGGATTCGGTATGACTGCTGTCGGGTACCTACACGTGCGAACGCGCGCGGGCCGCCAAGCATGGGCGCAATCCGAAGGCTTCAGCCGACTGCTTTCGACCCCATCGAACGAGAAGCGAATTGCGTACTCAGTGGATCGGGTCATGCAACCAGACTTCCTTGCCTATGCGATGGCATTCAACGTTGCTACCCGCTGGCAAGAGAGCTACCTCGAGCTATCGCCCATCCTGCAAACGGCGGTTGACCTTGGACGCCAGGTGGGTGGGGAACCCTCCGGTGCGGAC
>JBAYVO010000060.1:0-10620 GCA_041674545.1 Candidatus Nanopelagicales bacterium
CGCGGGTCAAGAGATCGTCAAAGCTGCGCAATGGGCTGCGTCGGATTGGAATCTGTCGGGGCAGGACGAGGGACACGAACTTGTCATCGTCCCGTTCTACGACAACAACGATGTTGAACAGGCCAAAACCGTCGCCCAGCAAATCGTGGATGATGGCCGTTTCATTGGTGTAGTTGGTCATGAACTCAGTCGCACGTCCGAAGTCGCTGGACCGATCTACGCGTCGGCGGGAATCCCGGTGATCACGCCGAGTGCGACCGGAGACGCAGTTACTGCTACGAATCCCTGGTACTTCCGCACGGTGTTCGACAACACGACTCAGGGGGAGGGCATCGCTGCGTACTCCCGGACGGTCCTCAACGCGCCTGCCGCGATCATTGTCTCTTCCCAAGATCCATATGGCGTCTCTCTGCGCAACGGTTTTGTCAGTGCGTACAAGCCGAATGGGACGATCCAGGCCGACATTGTCATCAACGACGATCCCGCGACGCTCGATGCGCAATTGGCAGTCGCGGCCGCCCAAATCAACAAGATTGCCAAGCCGGGCCCGATCGTGCTTGCGGGTTTGAATCCTGAGCTTGGGGGCATCGCGACGAAGCTCACTGGCGCTGCCGCCAAATCGACGCTCGTTGGTTCTGACGCTCTGTCAGAAGCGAAGTTCTATCTGTCCATGCGGGCGGCAGGGGTAGATGAGGTGAATCGCGCGATCAATGCGACGCCTATCGTGCGCGGCCAACTCACCGGCGCCGGTACAAGCTTCTACAACCAGTTCGAGGGCGTTCACGGATACCACCCAGGTTGGATGGCGGCCACTACTTACGACGCAGTTGACGCGTTTGCACATTCAATCTCGCGGACCGAGGTTGCGGCGAGCACCCAGTCCTTGGAGCAGGATCGAGTTGCAGTCCGAGACGTACTCGCGCTCGCTCGCACGCCGGAGACGGCGATTCCGGTCCTAACCGGCCCCCTCTACTTCAACGACACGCGTTCGGCTGTTAAGCCCGTCGCCTTTGTGTCCGGTCGGATCGAAGCCAATGGCACCTTTGATATTGAGCCCGCGCCACTGCAACTTGCGCCGTACAGCCAGAGCGCCGGGATGACGCTGGAACAAGCGATTGCAGCTGGGCGCGTTGTGGCATTCAACAACCAGGTATTCACGATTCAACGCATCGTGATGGTGGGAATGAACTTCAACCAGGTCGGAGAACTCGATCTCGCGTCCCAATCGTTTTCGGCGGACTTCTTTGTCTGGTTCCGCTACGAAGGCGGGGCCCAGTTGCCATTCACGCCAGAGTTCACCAACGCAGTAGACCCGGGTCTCGAACTCGGGGACCCACAAAAGCTCTCACAGTCGTTCGGGCAGACGTACGCGCTGTACAGGGTCAGTAGCGACTTCAAGGGCCAGTTCGCATTCAACGACTTCCCGTTCGATACCCAACAACTCCCGATCGTCTTGCAGCCGAGCGATGCGCCGTCGTCACAGGTGTCGTTCGTGGTCGACGCGGCGGTACTGAGCGAACAACAGGAACAGCGATTGGCAAGCGGGGTCAACCCGGCGGAATCTATTGACCGGATTCCCAATTGGCAAGCCAGTGCGGTCGATTACTTCACCGCCAGCATCGGCACGACCGCGAGCATGGGTGATCCAACCGCAGTCGTCGGTACCACTGGAATCACCTATTCGGAATTTGTTGGTGACGTGGCCATTGGCCGCGACATTCCCTCGTTCCTCACCAAGAACTTGCTGCCGCTTCTCCTGCTCGTGTCAGTCTCGTACATTGCGCTTTGGCTCCCGTTTAAGGAGTCTGGCGCACGCATTTCGTTCGGCACTGCCGGGATCTTGACTGGCGCAGTCATGCTCTCGACGGTGACAAATTCGTTGCCACAAGTTGACTACACGGTCGCGATTGAGTGGGCGTACTACGCGTTCATCTTCCTGTCAGGGTGCAGCGTGCTGGTCAGTATGGTGGGTAGACAACTGGTGGATCGCAGGCAATTGGCTGGTGCGCGAGCACTCGAACGCTCATCACGGATCGCCTACCCGATCGCGGTGGCGGCAGTCGCGTTTGGCTACTGGCTGGCGTTCCACTGACATAGCCGGATGGTCGGGTGGAGCTACTCGGTGGCGGAAGAGTCGCGAGTAGTTGTCGCTTCTTCATCGGGTTCATCAGGACTGAAGTCGCTATGGGCCTTGCCGAGTTCGGTCTTCTCGGCTGCCAGGGTCGGTATCAGGTCGTACCGCTTTCGGTAGATGCCGAGCAGTGCGAGGAGCATTGCCGTGACCGGAATTGCGAGTAAGGCGCCTGCAACTCCGAAGAGCCCGGCGCCAAGCAGTACGGACCCGAACGCAACTGCTGGGTGCACGTTCACGGCGCGAGCACTGATTCGCGGCTCGAAGGTGAGGTTCTCGATTTGCTGGTACAGGATTCCCCAAGCCAGCGCGATCACACCGATCCAGGGATTGTCGCTCAGCAGGCCGACCAGGACCGGCAAGATGATCGCGATGTACGTGCCGATCGTCGGCACGAACTGCGCAACCAATCCCGTCCAGATCCCGAGAGCGAGCCATCCCGGCATCCCGATCACCAGGAAGACGATGGCCGTGGTGCCACCGTTTAGGGCGGCGAGAACAACGCGGGCAGCAACGTAGCCACCAGTCTTGGCCGCGGTGACGTCCCACACATTGACGAAGACATCCTGCAGTCGCGGGGTAAACAACGATGCGAGCCAGAGGCGGAAGCGCGGTCCGTCCGCGGAGAGGTAGAACGCGAACAATCCGAAGGTGAAGAGGCCGAAGACTCCGCCGATGACGGAAGCGACGATGCCAAATATCCCACCAGCGAACTGTTGGGCGTATCCGGAGACCTTCTCTGGAGTGATGTTGAGTCGCTCGAGGATCTCCTGGGACGAGAAGTCTTGGTTGAATCGTTCATTTACCCAGGCGAGGGCACCATTCACCAGGTCGGGCAGGGTCGCGATCAGCTGTGCGATCTGGTCGATGAAGAGGCGCCCAAAGACGATCGCGAAGGCGATGAGGAAGATCAGCGCGGACATCATCACGATGAAGGTCGCGAGTCCGCGGCGCATGTGGTTCGCCAAGCGTTTGACGCCCGGTTCCATCGCGATCGAGGCGAACCATGCCATGAGCACGGTGAAGATGACTGACCCGCCATCCTCGAGGACGAACGTCAGCAACGAGACAATCACGAGTAGTCCGATGACTACCCAGCCGATGCGCCAGACGTTCTTTGGCTGCAGGCGGATCTCGCGAACGTCGACCACATCAGGCGTGGCGCGGTGGCCCGGTTGCGGCTTTGTCGACTTCGGCATGGATCTCCAACCATTGGCCATATGCGCACGCGAAGATGTCTCGTGCTCCGGTCATTCTGGCTGGATTCTTGACAGATACGAAGAACCCCGCCTCCGGCGAGTTGCGAGGGGCGGGGTTCTTCGTATCTGTGAAGGGACTAGGCGGGAACGCTGGCAACTCCTGGTGCGAGGAATCGCTTGCCGTTGACTCGTTCTGAGACGCCGGTGCGGTCCAAGTACGGCGTGATTCCGCCGAGGTGGAACGGCCACCCCGCACCCATGATCATGCACAGGTCGATGTCTTGAGCCTGGGCAACGACACCTTCGTCGAGCATGAGCTGGATCTCTTGCGCGAGTGCCTCAAGTGCACGGTCGCGAACCTGCTCGGACGTGAGTGGCGAATCACCCTGGATGAAGAGTTCAGCGACTTCAGGATCGACGTGTTGCGTCCCGCCGTCGTACGACCAAATCGCACCCTTCTTGGCTTCGACGAGGCGCTTGAGGTTGTCGGACACGTAGAAGCGATCCGGGAACGCTTCCTTCATTGTCTCCGACACGTGGAACGCCACGGCCGGACCGACGAGGGACATCAGGACGAACGGTGTCATGGGAAGGCCGAGTGGGTCGAGGGCATTGTCCGCGACCTCGAACGACGTTCCTTCATCAACTGACTTGGTGACCTCGCCCATGAAGCGGGTGAGGAGGCGGTTCACCACAAAGGCCGGAGCGTCCTTGACGAGCACGCACGACTTACGCAGCGACTTGCCAACTACAAATGCGGTCGCCAGGGTCGCGTCATCGGTCTTCTCCGCGCGGACGATTTCCAGCAGCGGCATGATCGCAACAGGGTTGAAGAAGTGGAAGCCCACGACCCGCTCCGGATGCTGCAGGTTCGACGCCATTTCGGTGACGGACAACGACGACGTGTTGGTTGCCAAGATGCACTCAGGGGAGACAACAGCTTCCACCTCAGCGAACACTTGCTGCTTGACCTTCATATCTTCGAACACGGCCTCGATCACGAAGTCGGCATCGGAGAATGCGTCCTTGGAGACCGAACCAGTGATCAGACCCTTGAGGCGGTTCGCCTTGTCGCCGTTGATACGGCCCTTCTCGGCCAGCTTGTCGATCTCGCTGTGGGCATACGAAACACCCTTGTCGACTCGCTCTTGGTCAAGGTCGGTCAGCACGACAGGAACCTGCAGGCTCCGGGCGAACAACAAACCCATCTGACTGGCCATGAGTCCGGCGCCAACAACGCCGACTTTGGTGACCTTGCGAGCAAGCGACTTGTCCGGAACGCCGACGGGCCGCTTCGCGCGCTTCTGCACGAGATCGAAGGAGTAGAGCCCGGCGCGCAGCTCTTCGCTCATCACGAGGTCAGCAAGCGCTTCATCCTCGGCAGCGAAGCACTCTTCCTTGGTGGCAGTCTTCGCGAGCTCGATGAGATCGAGTGCGCGCAGGGGAGCGGGGGCTGCCGAGCCGACCTTGCTTGCCACAAATGCACGACCCTTGGCGACCGCGTCATCCCAGGCCGCGCCACGGTCAATCTCGGCGCGAGAAACAGTGCGGTCGCCCTTCAAGACGCCTGCTGCCCAGAACAGCGACTGCTCGATGAAGTCGGCTGGCTCGAACAGTTCGTCGGCCAGGCCAAGTTCCACGACCTGCTTGGGCTTGAGCATCCGGTTCTGGCTCAGTGCGTTCTCGATGATGACGGTGACGGCTTTGTCGGCACCGATCAGATTCGGAACGAGGTACGTTCCACCCCAGCCTGGCACGAGGCCGAGGAAGCACTCGGGCAGTGCGATCGCGGCTGCATCGGCCGAGATCGACCGGTAGCTGCAGTACAACGCGATTTCTAGGCCGCCGCCCATAGCCGCGCCATTGATGAACGCGAACGTGGGCACTGAAAGTTCGCTGAACCTGTTGAAGACTCGGTGGCCTTCCTTCCCGAGAGCGAGGGCCTGCGACCGTTCGGTGGCCTGTGGCACAGCGGTGAGGTCCGCGCCAACGGCGAAGATGAACGGCTTACCCGTCAAGCACACGGCCGCGAGGTCGGTGCGGGCCGAGACCTCATCAAGTGCTTCGTCGATTGACTTCAAACCGCCAGGACCAAAGGAGTTTGGCTTGGTGTGATCAAAGCCATTGTCCAACGTGATCATGGCTGCTGGGCCTGCGCCAAACGGCAGGTCGAGGTACCGAACGATTGCCTTAGTGACAACCTCGTCGGCGACTACTGGTGTTTCTGACATGAGTGGTTGCTCCCTTAGGCCTGGTAGTTCGGGTTTTCCCAGATGGCCGTTGCGCCTTGGCCAAGACCCACACACATGGAGGTCAAGCCGTAGCGAACGTTGGGGTTGTCTTCAAAGTCGCGAGCCAAGTACGTCAGCAAGCGAACGCCGGACGATGCCAGCGGGTGTCCAACAGCGATTGCCCCACCCATCGGGTTGACGCGCGCGTCGTCGTCGGCAATGCCGTAGTGGTCAAGCAGTGCAAGAACCTGAACGGCGAAGGCTTCGTTGAGTTCGAACATGCCGATGTCGTCGATCGACAGCCCGGCCTTCTCTAGCGCCTTTTCGGTCGCTGGCACGGGGCCAACGCCCATCACTGCCGGGTCGACCCCGACGAAGGCGTACGAAACGAGGCGTAGCTTCTTGCTCAGGCCAAGCTCGTCGGCAGTTTCTTCGGCCGCGAAGATCGCAGCAGTCGCACCGTCGTTGAGGCCTGATGAGTTGCCTGCTGTGACTCGACCGTGTGGGCGGAACGGCGTCTTCAGAGCACCGAGCCCTTCGAGCGTGGTCTCTGGGCGCGGTCCTTCGTCGACGGTGGCGAGCCCCCAACCTTTCTCGGCGGTCCGGACTGCGACTGGCACGAGGTCTGGCTGAATCTTGCCGTCGGCGTAGGCCTTGGCCGTCTTGGTCTGCGACGCGAGCGCGAAGGCGTCGGCGCGTTCCTTGGTGAGTTGCGGGAAGCGATCATGCAGGTTCTCTGCCGTCATACCCATCTGCAGGGCTTCTGGATTGACGAGCTTCTCTGAGAGAAAGCGGGGGTTGGGGTCAACACCCTCACCCATCGGGTGGCGACCCATGTGCTCGACGCCGCCGGCGATCGCGATGTCGTACGCGCCAACGCCGATTCCTGAGGACACCACAGCGGCGGCGGTAAGAGCGCCGGCGCACATGCGGTCAATCGAGAATCCAGGGGTGGACTCGGGGAGTCCAGCGAGCAGTGCAGCAGTCCGGCCAAGGGTGAGCCCTTGATCGCCGATCTGGGTGGTTGCTGCGATCGCAACCTCTTCGATGCGTTCCTTGGGAAGATTCGGGTTGCGACGGATCAGTTCGCGAATCACCTTGACGACAAGGTCATCGGCACGGGTTTCGGCGAAGACGCCCTTTGCGCCAGCCCGTCCAAACGGGGTGCGTGCGCCGTCAACCATGACGACGCTTCTGCCGGAGAACGACATGGTTCCTCCTGTATGGGTGTGAGTTGCCGTGCGACGGACCCAGTGTCTCGGTCGTGTCCCACGAGCATCCGCTGACTGGCGGTGAACTTATGTTACTCGCGGGTAACCGGCATTTGAGATTGCCCCCGCCCAGCGTGTTGAATGAAACTTCAACTACATCAGGAGGTAGTGCGTTCAGTTCAACTGCAGTGATTCACTTGCGGTAGGTGGCGTCTTCGTCGTCGGGGGAGTTCTTGCTCGCAATTTCGGCGGCCGTGGCTGATAGCGCGGCAGTGAGCCCGACGCAGGTCAGATTGATTTGCCACTGTCGAGCACCAGCCGCAGCAAGGTAGGCGGCAACGGCAGACTCGTCGCGTGGTGTGGGCGGTTCCCAACACAGCCGTCGGGCGATGTCGGGGGTGAGAATGTTCTCGGTTGGAATGCCGAGTTTTGTCGAGGCTTCGTTCAAGAAGCCGCGTGCTTGAGCCAGGCGGGCGGCGGCCTCCGGGGCGCGATCCGGCCACGAACGCGGCGGCGGCGGTCCCGTGCTTGCGGCATTTGCCGGTGGTAGATCGGAGTCAGGAGTCACATTGGCATCGGCGACCGCTTGCCACCAGTAGTCGATTCGACGCTTCGTGCCACGGCCGGTGAATGCGGGTAGTTCACTTAGTTGTTTGCGCGAGGTTGGCCGAGCGATCGCTGCTGCGCTGATGGCGGCATCGGGGAGCACGCGTCCGGGTGCGATGTCGCGTTGCTGAGCCATCTCGTCGCGTGCAATCCACATCCGGCGGGCGATCTCAAGGCCGCGGGCAGAGCGAACCTTGTGGATTCCAGATGTGCGCCGCCACGGATCAGTTCGCGGCGCCCGGGCAGGGGCGGTCCGCAGGTACTCGAACTCTTCTTTTGCCCAGTCCATTCGCCCGGTGGCTTCAAGATCGGTGGCCAAGATTGAGCGCAACTCAATGAGGAGTTCGACATCGAGGGTTGCGTAACGCAGCCATGCCTCAGGTAGCGGACGGGTGGACCAGTCTGCGGCCGAGTGTTCCTTCGCGAGGGACAGCCCAAGTTCGCTCTCCGCCAAGGCGGCTAGGCCCACCTTCGGGCGGCCAAGGATTCGCGCCGCCATCTCGGTGTCGAAGAGATGCACCGGCGTCATTTTTAGCTCCGCCAGGCACGGCAAGTCTTGTGATGCCGCGTGCAGGATCCACTCTTCGTCGCCAATTGCGTCGCCCAACGCAGCGAGATCTTTGAAGCCGATCGGGTCGATGAGATGCGATCCGCTGCCAGTTCGTCGCAGTTGAATCAGGTATGCGCTATGGCTGTATCGGTAGCCACCCGCGCGCTCGGCGTCGATCGCGATCGGGCCCGTTCCCGCAGAGATCGCGTCAATCAGTGAGTTCAGTCCGGCGGCGTCAACGACAACTTCGGGTGTGCCTTCAGCGGGATGCGTCAGCGCAGTGAGTTCGTCCGCTACTGGATCCTCGACGTCGGTCACGTGGCTAACCGTATCCACTAGTGCGGCTCAGGCCGGCTCTGGGCGCGTGCGACTGCACGCGAATCTTGCACCGAAGCGTGTGGATGGTGTGGCGAGGAGTCAACTAGCGGACGAGCCCCGAACGCATTGCCAACGCAACCATTTCCGCCCGATCACCGGTACCCAACTTGCGAGCGATTCGCGCGAGGTGGCTTTTCACTGTCAGCGCCGACAGGCCCAACTCGTCTCCGATGCCCTTGTTGGAACGGCCTTCGGCAACAGCCTGCAACACCTCAATCTCGCGCGTCGAGAGTTCATCGGGAGTCGTTCGGCCGCGGCCACGCTGAAGCGGAATTACATTGCGAGGCGCGGAGTGGGAGCCGAGGCGGGGCGAGACGACGTAGCCGCGGACACCCGCATTCAGCGCTGCCTTCACGGCGAAGGCATCGTCGCGGCCGGTCAGGATGACCACTCGCCGCCAGTGCATAGCCCGCAATTCGCCGATCATCGGCAGGATCGGACCTTCGCCAGTTGTGCCATCAACGATGAGGAGATCGTGTGGCCCGTCAACACTTGCCTTGTTGACTGCGTCGGCGTGACCATCAGCCTCAATCACACTGCGAGCTCCGTACTGGCGCAGGCGGTGCGCCAATGCGCCGCGGCGGGCGGAGTCAGACGAGACAATCAGAGCACTAAACCGGGTGCGTGCCGCGGCGATCGGAGTTGTTGCGTTCGTCCGGTCAACTAGTGCCACCACGGCTGCCTCCTCGCGTTGCACGCCTCGCTGGCGTGACTTCACCGGCACCTGACACAGGCGCGGATACACCGAACGGGTGTTGGTGTGAGGGGAGTTATCGGTCGGCAGTGGCAAAACCTTGAGGACCAAGAGGGCCCAAAACTGCTGTCCAGGTAGCCGTTTTGGCATCAGCCGAACGGCTAGGTAGCCCGTCCTGCAAAGCGACAATTCGCAGATTGTTCACTCGACTGGGTGATGAGAGATGCCAATCCTGCTGATTGGTGTCAGGTCGGGCGGAACTGATTCGAACGACTAACGGTGCCGCGTGAGGCTAGCGACACCTTCGCCGGCGGGCAGGAGCCCGCAAGCCGAAGCCGTGAGCAGGGCCCACGCGCGTGCGTGCGGGATGAGCGTGCCGGGGTCTGACGGGGTCCACGATGCGCGCACCTGAAGTCGGCCCTCTGGCTCGCGTGATTCCATGACTCCGAATGATCGAGAGAAGACCTGGGTCACTGTTCCGCCCAAGGCGCCCGCGTCGGCGTTGCTGTCATGCAGGGCTTCATTGAGCCACGACCAACCGACCTCCGGTAAGACGGGATCGGCAGCCACTTCTACATCCACATCAGCCTCGATGTAGGCGATGACTCTAGTGGTGCCTTCCCAGGTCGGCTGCCCAGCTGGATCGTACAAAATGACGAGCCGCCCAGAACCGACAATGTCCTCGCCGAGTTCAACATCGACGGTCTGCGCGTACCCGAAGGGCGCAAGGCGTGCAGGTGCTGGGGCCTCGCGGACCCTGAACTCGGGCCGGTACTCGACGCGGCGAAGGGACTCCACGCTCCCCGCGAATGGCGGGGGTAACGGCGGTCGTGAGTCAGCAGAGGCCACGGTGCCACCCTAGATCGATAGAGCGCTGAGATCGAGGTCTTGGCGGGTGTGGCGTTCAACTGCAAATATTTGGTCTGCGACGATCTGCTTTGTGGCCAGTGACAGAGAAGACGACAATCGCACCATTCCCACCCGTTCAGCTCTTCCGGTATCCCATCCGCTACGGGATGGGCGAACATCGAATTCGGCGCTGATCGCTGCGGCCGAGGGTCGCGCCGTCGAACACACTCCCGTTTGGTTCATGCGCCAGGCAGGGCGGTCGTTGCCGGAGTATCGGGCGTTGCGCGAAGGTCACACGATGCTTGACACATGCTTCAACACGGACTTGACCGTTGAGATCACGATGCAGCCCGTCCGCCGCCACGGCGTTGACGCAGCAATCTTCTTTTCCGACATCGTCGTGCCGATCAAAGCAGTTGGCATTGAGGTTGAGATCGTGCCCGGCGTTGGCCCAGTGATTGCTGAGCCGTTTCGGACGGCCTCCGATGTTGACAGGCTGCGCGACTTAGAACCAGATGATGTTGCCCCCGTCATCGCGGCTGTCTCCGCACTTGCCGACGAACTCGGGTCAACTCCTCTCATCGGATTTGCGGGGGCGCCGTTCACCGTGGCGTCGTACCTTGTCGAAGGTCGACCCAGTCGTGACCACGTCCACACGAAGGCGCTGATGCTCTCTGATCCGCAGACGTGGAATGCACTGCTAGACCGGATCGCCACGATTTGCGGCGACTTCCTCAAGATGCAGATCACCGCCGGTGCTTCGGCGATCCA
>JBAYVO010000061.1:0-10587 GCA_041674545.1 Candidatus Nanopelagicales bacterium
CCGTTGACCTTGCGGGCCACCTGTGGTGACGAGGACAAACAGCATGTACGTGGAGGCAACAACAATCAGCGTGACGGTCACGAGTTCGAGCGTCAGCATGATCCGCGTGAGGAACGGCGGATGACCGAGCGCAAAGAAAGCGGCACCAGCGATTGCGGCAACGGATATGAGCGCCATCAGCCAGGTCGGCGCCGACCAGTCCTTGCGATCAATAAACACCAACGCCAACACGGCAACAGCCGTCCCGCCAATCGCCACTGCGATGGTGTAGGTGCAGGCCAGCAGGATTCCCGCAAACGATCCGAGCCGCGGGCCGAGCGTGGATCCGATATACCGGTACGCCGAACCGCCCTTGCCGGCGTCACGCCGAGCGAGCACCGCGAAGCACCATCCCAAGAGCGGAACCGTGATCGCGGCGACCAGGAACGCCATCGGAATTGCCGCACCGACGTCGCCGACCATCACCTGCGGGTTGAGTGAAATCGCCAGGCTCGGCGCCATCATCGCGACCGAGACAGCGAGCGTCGAAGTGAATTTGAGTTGTCGGTTCAGCGCCACGAGTCGAAGGCTAGGGACTCGCCTCACGTGATGCCGGTTGACGAATCTGCACCCGTTCGGCGTTCTTACTCAACTAACTAGTTGACAATGCCACATCCATCAGGCACCCTTTATTCAACCAACCAGTTGAGGACCAAATGAACGATCAACTCTCGCAGGCCTTCGCAGCACTATCCGATCCAACACGGCGCGACATTCTCGCCCGCCTCGCGATCGGCGATGCGACGGTGAACGAACTCGCGGAGCCGTTTGATGTCACGGTCCAGAACATCTCCAAGCACATCAAGGTGCTTGAAGAAGCTGGATTGGTGAGCCGCACTCGGGACGCACAACGTCGCCCCGTCCACTTCGAAGCGGAGGTCTTTGACCTCATGACCAAATGGATCGAACGGTACCGCCAACAAGCCGAGGCTCGATACCAACGCCTTGACGCAGTACTCGCACATATGCAGGACACCAGCAACGACAACCCCATCACCAAAAGGAGAAGCTCATGAGCACGGCAACTTCCATTCCAGACGCCAAGATCGAGGCAGACTCGAACGTTCCGATCATTCGCATCACTCGCGACTTTCACGCAACCCCAGAACAACTCATGCGAGCCCACACAGATCCAGAGCTGTTCGCGCAGTGGATCGGACCGTCCAACCTGTCGACGAAGATTGACTACTGGGACGCCCGCTCCGGTGGTTCATGGCGGTTCATCAACATCCGTGACGAGGACGAATACGCATTCCGTGGCTGTTTCCACGAGATCGGCGAAAACAAGATCGTCCAGACCTTCACCTGGGAGGGCGACCCCGAGGGCGTGAGCCTGGAGACCATCACATTCGAGCGGATTGACGACACCACGACACGTCTGGTCGCACAGTCACTCGTCGACAGCTTTGAAGGCCGCGATGCCTGGCTCTCCAGCGGTATGGAAACAGGGGTCAACGAGGGATACGCCAAGCTGGATGAGGTGCTCAGCAATGGGATTGCCTGATAGTCCCGCAGAACTCCACCGCGAGGTGGCAGCGACGTTCACATCGGTGGTTGATCGTGTTAAAGACTGGGACGCACCAACACCCGTTGACGGCTGGACGACCCGCGATGTGGTCGGACACCTCACAACCTGGTTCCCCGAATTCCTACAGAACGCCGCGGGAATCGATGTCCGGGCAACCACGAACGTCGCGGCCGACCCTGTCGGCACGTGGGCCCAGCAAGTCGAGAAGGTCCAAGCTGTGCTCGACGACCCGCTGCAGTCCGAGCGCTCATTCCAGGCGCCTCACATCGGCCAACAAACGGTCAGCGCGTGCATCAACATGATCTATATCCCGGACGTGTTCATGCATAGCTGGGACCTCGCCCGCGGCGCTGGCGTGACTGTGGATCTCGATGACGAGTTCAGTGCCCAACTGCTCGGTGGGATGACTCAGATGGAAGCGGCGATTCGCGGGTCGGGCCAATACGGTCCGGCCGTGGAAGTTCCGGTTGACGCGTCAACGCAAGACAAGCTGTTCGCCTTCATCGGACGTAACCACTACTGGCCGGATGGGGTTCCTTCGTCCGTTTCTTGAGCTGCGGCGAGGTTCTTCAGATAGCGGGTGACAACAAAGACAGTCGTCAGTGACAGCACCCATATGAGCAAGCACATCTGCAGGACTTCGGAGCTGTAGCCACCAAGCGCAACGATGACCATTCCGACCGTCATCACCAGCGCGAGGCCAGCGGCGAAGAGCCCGACCACCGTTGCAACCCGCGCGGCCGGGCTCTTCGTCACGTCTGTCAGTCGTTGCTCGCCCACGCACTACTCCCTCGTCAACCGCCGCGCCAACACCACCGCGTCGTCGATCTCACCTGACTCACCATCTGGTGAGGTCACCGGCCGACTTCTCTTTTCGGCCAGCACCATCATCCATGATGCGGGATCGAGGGCGAGCGCGGTGACTTCTTCGTCAGGTTGAACGAAGTGCCCAGGGCCCTGCCTCGCTCCCGGCGGAACCCACGACGGCGGGCCAGCGTGGGACGTGATCAGTAGGTGTCCGCCAGGCACCACCAGTTCCGCAGCGGTTCGCAACACCTCATCGCGCGGCAACTCGACGGGTGATTGGAAGAAGCTCGCCGTGACTAACTCGTACGCGCCGGTGTGGGCGGCGAACTCCGTAGCGAGATCCATCGCGACGAACTCACACTGTCCGCCTGCGACGCCTTCACGTTCGGCGGCCTGCCGAGCTCGCTCGATAGCGCGCGGCGAGATGTCAATTCCCGTCACGGCCCACCCCTGCTTTGCTAACCAGACTGCGTCTCCGCCTTCGCCACACCCCAGGTCCAATGCGCGGCCTGGGGTAAACGTCGCCGCGATGTCGGCAAGCACTGCATTCGGAAGACCTGACCAGTTCGGCCTGTCTCCTGAGTACAACTCTTCCCAGAAATCAATCGGCGCCAGGTTCTCGTGTTCGTTCATCGTTTCGACTCCTCGACTGCAATGGCGCCATCCTCGGCTACCAGGATCGCGTTGGCGAACGCTCCGCCGGTGGTCCCCGCGCTCATCGCCATCGGCACATGTGACATCGGATTACTGACGTTCCCCACAGCCCAGATTCGCTCGTGACTTGTGCGGCCGAAGTCGTCAACCTTCAAGAAGTTGCCGAAGGGAGTATCTGAACGATCAAGATTCAGCCCGTCAAGGAACGAATCGTTTGCTGTCATCGGCCCGCCGGTGAAGACGATCTCGATGTCGTGTTCGGCGCCATCCGCGGTGCGCACGACGTTGATGGAGTCGCCGTCGCCGTCGATCTCGACAACCGGAGCGGATACCAACTTCACCCCACGCGCCTGCAGTCGCTGTTCAACCTCGGGATCAATCTCGCCCGCTCCGGCGGTGAAGACCGTGACGTCATCGCTCCACTGCCGAACCAACTCTGCTTGGTGCATGCTCATCGGCGTGGTCGTCACAACGCCGAACTTTTTGTCGCGAGCTTCCCACCCATGGCAGTACGGGCAATGCAAGACGGAGATGCCCCAACGCTGGGCTAGGCCGGGAATCGGTGGCAAGTTATCCGTCACGCCGGTGGCGACCACAAGCACGCGAGCATCCTGGGTTTCGCTACCCTCGATCGTCACGCTGACGACGCCGTCACCGTCGGCTACCGATGTCACGTTGCCAGACGCGAACTCCACGCCGTAACGCTGAAGCTCTCGCCGACCTGCCGCAACGAGTTCGCCCGGTGGTGTTCCGTCGTGGCCGAGCACGCCATGGATGTGCGATGCGAACCTATTGCGAGGGCTCCCACCGTCAACGACCAACACCTTCCTTCGAGCACGCCCGAGCATCTGCGCCGCGCTCAACCCGGCCGCACTGCCACCAACGACGATTGCATCCCACCTGTTGTTTGCCATGACCCAACCCTGCATGCGACCATCACTCAATAGCAAGACTCCTTGCTGATTTGGCAAGGACGTTTCGCCACCGGTGAACGGTGGCTGACCGAGGTCGAAAGTCAGAGGTGAGGAAATGTCGACAGATCTGCGCGAGGTTGGCGCAAAGCTACGTGCGCAACGCAACGCGCGAGGCTGGACTCTGGACGAGCTCGCATCCCGCGCGAACATGTCTGCCAGCACGTTGTCGAGACTGGAATCGGGTAAACGGCAGGCAAGTCTGGAACTACTCATTCCGCTGACTCGTCAGCTTGGTATCCGGATCGACGATCTTCTGCCGGCCGAACAGGCAGACCCCCGGATTCGCCGACCAGTGCTGCGGCGAGGCGGGCACGTGATGGTCCCGTTGACCGCCGAGAATGCACCAATCCACGCATACAAGATCACGTGCCCCGTGCTCACGTCTGCCCCGGTCCAGAAGACGCACGACGGCTACGAGTGGCTCTTTGTCCTCACCGGGCGACTTCGGCTCTCGCTCGGCGAGAACGAGTTCACCCTCAAACGTGGCGAGGCGGCCGAGTTCGACACCCGAACACCCCACGCCATGTGGGCCTTGGGAAATCGTCAAGCGGAGGTGTTGAGCATCTTCAACGACAGTGGCGAAAAGCTTCACACCCGGACGAATGAGTAGCGTGACCCCATGTTGACCATGCGTCCAGCAACTCTCGACGACGTCCCGGTTCTGCGCGAGTGGGACAGCAGACCCCACATCATCGACATCATGGGCGACGACGACGCCAGCGAATGGGAGACCGAACTCGCGTGCGCCACGCAATGGCACGAACCGCAGTGGAAGTGGGACTTGATCGCCGAGGTTGACGGCAAGCCGATCGGGGTCGTGCAGATCATCGACCCACACCGGGAGGCCGAGCACTACTGGGGCGACGTCGAGCCAAACCTGCGGGCGATCGACATTTGGATCGGCGAGGTCGAGTACCTCGGGCAGGGTTACGGCAGCGTGATGATGGCGACGGCCCTGGACTTCTGCTACGCCGATCCCACCGTCACGGGGGTCCTCATCGATCCCCTTGTGTCAAACATCCGAGCCCGAAAGTTCTACGAGAAGATGGGCTTCGAATTCGTCGAGTACCGAACCTTTGGAACTGACAACTGCGCGGTGTACGAGCACACCCGTTAGCCAAGATGGGCGTGCGATTCGAATCGACGTCCGCGCCGCAGTAGCGTTACGGGATGGGCATATTCAGGAACAAAGACCACGGCGACGACAACCCATGGCGCTTTGTCATGAAGGAACGTTTGCTGGCTATCGGCGACGATTCCTACATCGAAAATGCCGCCGGACTTCGCGCTTTTTGGGTCGACGGAAAGGCACTGCGGATTCGCGAGACGCTGATCTTCAAGGACCTACAAGGCCGCGAACTGTACAAAATTCAGGAACGCAAGGCACGCGTGCGCGACACCATGAAGATCCAACTTCCCAACGACGACACTGTCGCGACGGTGAAGAAGGCGCTGATCTCGCCGATTCGTGCACGTTTCAGTATCGAAGTCGAGAACGGCCCCGACCTCAGCGCAAAGGGAAACATCCTCAATCACGAGTACAAGATCAAACGTGACGACGTCGTCATCGCGGAGATCTCGAAGAAGTGGGTCCGGATTCGGGACACCTACACGGTGGACGTCACGCCAGGTGAGGACGTCATGTTCCTCCTCGCGATCACCACTGCACTCGACACCTTGGCCGACCCAGGGATGTAGTCCACAGTCGCAACCTCGCCTGGCACTGCGGAAGGCCGCCCACGGGGCGTAAGTCTGTTGTCAGACGCGGCCACCTAGTCGACGGCGCTAAGACCTGCAGTCGTGGCAATCTCCGAAACCACCGCGGGCCACACCGCTTCCGGAAGGTTGTGCCCCACGCCCGGATAGGTGACGAGGCGGGCACCAGGGATCTGCTTGGCCGTGTCTCGACTTCCACTGATCTTGATGATCGGATCGTCTTCCCCACCGATGACCAGGGTCGGGACAGTGATCGTCGAAAGACTCGGGTACTTCTGGGCACGCGTTGCTGCGAGCTGCCGCTGGGTGGAATCTGGATCTCGGGGAGCTCGGTCGTAGCTGATCCCGGCTACCTCGCGCGCCCATTCCTCTGGGAACGGGTACCCCGGCGACGCAATCAAGCGGTAGATATCCGTGAGCATCTCGACCTCGCTCGCACGATCGGCCGCAGGCTTGATCTTGAACATCTTTGACAGCGTGCCCATCCGGATGTACTTGAGGCTGCCAAACGACGAGACGGTCGCGGGAAGGCCCATCATGCTGGTGAGGGACAACGTCCGCTGCGGGTATGTCAGCGCGAATGCCTGCGCGAGTCCGGCCCCCATCGATGCGCCGAGAATGTGCGCCTCTTGCCACCCCACCGCATCCATCACAGCAGCCGCGTCGGCCAACATATCGATCGCGGTGTACACGGGCGTGGACATCCCGAGTTGCGCGCGCAGTGCATTCTGCTTGCGCGCCGAAGCGAAGTGGGTCGACAGTCCCGTGTCGCGGTTGTCGAACCGGACGACGTGGAATCCTGCCGCTACCAGTTGTTCACAGAGGCCATCGGGCCACCACACCATTTGGAAGTCCAGGCCCATGATCATCAATAGCGGTGCGCCGGCCGGGTCACCGAACTCCTCGTAGGCGATCGTCACGTCACCGTTGGTTGTGTACTGGGTGTCCACGGTCATTTCAGCACTTCCACTTCGTCGTTTAGTAATACACTTGCATGGTAATAGCAACAGCCAACTTTTAGCAATACGATTGCATTACTAACAATTTCGTTACCAGCAAGTTGGGAGCAGGGGCCGATGCCGCGAATTGTTGACCGCGAAGAACGCAAGCAGACGATCGCCAATGCGGTATTTCGGGTGATCGGCCGTGACGGAATGGACGCAGTCAGCCTGCGCGACGTCGCTGCGGAAGCTGACCTCTCGATGGGGTCCATCCAGCACTACTTCAGTACGAAGGATGAGATGTTGCTCTTTGCGCTAGAACATATGCGCGCTCGGGTACTGATCCGCTTTGAAGCCAAACTGGCCAACATCAAGAAGCCCACAACCAAGCGGTACCTGCGCACGATGTTGCAGATGCTGCTTCCGACCGATGACGAGTCTCGACAGGAGGCGATCGTCAACATTTCGTTCTTCGCATCTTCGGTCAACAATGACCGATTCAGAGATTTGCTGCGCGAGGGCTACTCCGGGCTCTTGGAGGCGGTCGAGTTCCGACTCCGCACCGCCCGCGATGCCGGTGAACTGCAGGAGGGAACCGATGTAGAGGTAGCGGCAGCGCAGTTGTTCTTCACCGCACAGGGTCTAGTCGGGCCCGTACTCCTCGGCGTCACGACACCTCGCCGAGCGGTCGCGGTCCTCGACGCTCATCTAGATCGAATCTTCACTTCCTAGCTTCTGACGACTCGGCGACAGTCGAATATTTGCGAGTCGCCCGTGGTCAGCCGCCGGTGGTCAGCCGCCGGTACGCAGTAGCAAGAGATCAGAAATTCGGGCCATCAGTTCGAGATCTGCCCGGAAGGGGTCAGACGACTTCTCGGCGGCGACTGCGAGTTCGTCTCCCACAACGCACAGTTGCGCACCTACTCCGTGTGCTGCCAGGCGTGGGAGATCTCGCGTGGCACTGCCGTCAATGACCTCGGTGCTGCGTACGACTGCGAGGCTCACGTCGTGGGCACGATCCGCAATGGACGGACCATCTGAGTGTCGCGTAAGTTGATCAAGTGCGGTCGAGTTCAGCCAGTCCGCGGTGCGTTGAACCTGTGCACGAAACTCGGCGACGAGTTCACGTGTGGATCCCAAGGTAGTGCCAGGTTCTGGCTCCACGCTACGACTCCTCATCAGGCATGTCAGACTCCTCATCGGGCATGTCAGTTGTGAGCGGGGCTGGCTTTTCGGCACGGGGAACAGGGTGCAGGATCCGGTGTCGAACCTGCGCCCATCGACCCTTCGGTCCCCGCAGTTCACCGGACACCTGACCCGGAGCGACTTCGGTCCCGCCGACGTCGGCAGCCGACACCGCGGCCATCGACACGGGCAACAATGCGTCACCGAGTCGCACGTTGGGCAGGCGCTCGTCCGGCGAAACAAGGCCAAGTGCATCCAGGGCGGAAGGCAAAATCGCCTGCGCGGCCGAGGCGTAACCCCTCGATGATGGATGGAACCGATCGTGGGCGAACATCTCGTCGGGGAACTCGTCGAACTCAGGCCCAAGTAGATCGCCCAGCGACACCGATCGACCACCAGCCTCCACAACCGCGATGGTCTGGGCTGCCGCAAGTTGACGGGACAGTCGGCGCGCGACCGTACGCAACGGCTCACGGATCGGTTTGACTGTTCCAAGGTCGGGGCAGGTCCCGACAATGACCTCTGCGCCCGCGTCGACAAGGCGCGCAACGCCGGATTCGAGGTCTCGCACAGCGGTCTGCGGGCGGGTGAGGTGTGTGACGTCATTCCCGCCGATAATGATCACAGCAATGTGTGGCTTCAAAATCAACGCACGCGTGACCTGAGATTCAAGGTCGGCGCTTCTTGCTCCGACGGTCGCAACGTTCACGAATCGGACTGGGCGGTCCGCAGCTCGGACGAGCCCCTGCGAAAGCCGAGCGCCGAGCGTCTCAAGCGGCCCATCTGCACCGAGCCCCGCAGCTACCGAGTCGCCAAGCATGACGAACCGCAAAGAAGTTCCGCGCCGCTTTGGGCCGTAGTAGCCATCCGCATAGGGCGCAGACTCACGCCGTGGACCGAACGTGCGGCGGGCAAGCATCCCCTCAGCGACGAGCACTCCAAGTGTCGCCGCACCCACACCTACAAGTCCTCCGCCACCGTACGCAGCTGCGGTCGCGATTCGCCGGGCCGATCCTGCCCTCGTCATAGCGACTCCTCGATTGGGTAGGTGTTCACCACGCATCCTTGCGCTTGAGGAAGCCGCGGACGGTCTCGCGCGCATTGATGCTGATGTGGGGACCGTGAGTGAACGCAACAACATCGTAGTCAAGCTCGCCAAGAACATGCGCGGACTTGCGGTTGAGCTTGTGGTCGGTGCACGTTGCGGAGAACGGCCACGTCATCCGCACCATGTTGAAGATTGCGTCGCCGGTAATCAGCAGTTCGGTGCGCTCGTGCTTGAGTGAGATGTGCCCGGGAGAGTGTCCAGGAGTGTGGTGAACCGAGAGGCCACCGGCCACGTCCAGCAGTTGTCCGTCGACTAAGCGTTCGGTAATAGGCGTCGCTTCGAACCCGCCCGAACCGGACCGGGAGAACACCCGGCCACTGATCGAAGAGTTGTACGGCGACGCGACACCAGCCTCGATGTAGTCGGCGTCGGCTTCGTGGGCGGCAACCCCTTGCAACCCGGTTCGCCGAACCATCTCCGCTGCACCGCCCGCGTGGTCGTTGTGCGCGTGCGTCAGCACAATTCGCTGGACGTCTGCCGGAACCTTCCCGATTTCGCGAAGGCCCGCAACAATCCGCGGTGGTGCCTGCTTCAAACCGCAATCGACGAGGGTGACCGATCCATCATCCTCAACGAAGGCAATGGTGTTGATGTAATCACCAAGCGTCGGGAATCGAAAGACTCCCGGTGTCATTTCAATCGCGGCAGGCATACCGCGAAGGTTAGTCGCGACCGGACAGGATCGCGAGCAGTCGCAAGATCTCGAGGTACAGCCAGATCAGCGTGACCATCAGGCCGAACGCCATGCGCCACGATTCGCGCTCCGGCACTCCGTACTTCATGCCTTCTTCGATCGCGTCGAAGTCGAGCATGAGGCAGAAGGCTGCAAGGCAGACGGCGAAGACGGAGAAGGCGATACCGATGATGCCTACACCGAAGAAGCCGAAACCGTCGCCAACGCCAAACATCGCGGCAACGAAGCTCGCAAGCGCGAATACCGCGTACGAGATGAGCGCAACCAGCATGATCTTCTTGAAGCGGCCGTTCACCTTGATGATGCGAGTGGTGTAGAGGGCGAGCATCACTGCGAAGACGGTGAACGTCGCGACAACAGCGGTGAGGACCAAGTTTCCGTAGCCGTTGGCCTCGCCGTAGGCCTGGTAGAAGTTGCTAATTCCACCGAGGAATACGCCTTCAACCAACGCGTATGCCATCACGAGGACTGGACTGATCTGCTTCTTGAAGATGTTGGCGAACGCCAGGCCCATGCCGACAAGCGCCGCAACGATCCACACATACGGCATGGATTGGGCGGTGACCCAGCCGAAGACTGCGCCGACGAAGAGGATGCCGAAGTTCAGCGTCGTCTTCATGATGACGTCGTGAATCGTCATGGCGGGACCGCTGAAGCCGGCACGTGCCGGTGCGGCGTACATGTTGTTGAGGTCCGCGGTTGAGCCGGGCGGTGGTGGAACTGCACCAGCGGCCGTTTGCGGAGCTACCTGCTGAACCTGCGGCTGCTGCGCCGCGGGTTGCTGCGGTTGACCCGCTTGCTGCGGCTGCCCGGGCTGGTTGTTGATCGATGCAAAGCCAGGACCGCTGTAATCCTGCGCGTACTGCTCTTCCGCGCGGCGGATGATGGGATTGCGCGAAGCCATTGAGTGCCTCCTGAGTCGTGGCCGTCAGGTCAGTACC
>JBAYVO010000062.1:0-10535 GCA_041674545.1 Candidatus Nanopelagicales bacterium
ATCTGGGCAGCAACCTCGACAAACTCTTCGTCGACGCCGAGTGGGATCGCTCCACCCTCACCGAAAGCGAGGCCGGCAATGAGGAACAGCGGGACTGGCGACAGGCCAAATCGGGCGGATATCCGGGCCAGAATGCCCAATCCGACAAGCAGGGCGCCGAACTCCACCAGCAATCGCGGGATGCCTTCGGCATCGGCTGCGAGGAGGCTGATGGGGGACACGTGGCCCATCCTGGCAGGATTGTGTCGTGATCGATGCAACGGCAAGGCTCGTCTTCACCGGCGGCATGGTCTATTCGAGTCAGTTTCCGTTCTCGACTGCCCTCATCGTCGATAGCGGCAGGATCGCCTGGATCGGCGACGACGCGGGGCTTGCTGGTCAGCTATTGGATCGTGACCGCATGATCGACTGCGATGGTTCACTGATCACGCCCCCGTTTTTCGACGCGGGAATGACCGGCCTCGAAGGGGTCGATCCCAGCATCGGCGCGGGTGTTCTCGTCGTCGACGGACGCGGCGAGCTATTCGTACGCGATTCGACGGGCGAGTTCCAGTTGGTGCGCAATGACGGTGCACACGTTCCGGTCGCGGTTGAACTGGGTGCATCCGATGTGACAGCAACCGATGCCGATCTGATGCTCGCAAACGCGAAGTTTGTCGTGGCCGGATATGACGTTCGGCCGCAAGCTTTGCGGGCGTTGGCGGCAGTTGGCGTGCCGTTCGCCTTCGGTTCGAACGGGCAGACCACATCCGTCTGGGAGTGGATCGCGCGAATGGTCTATCTCGAACCCCACGGGCTCTCGGCACGGGCGGCTTTCAACGCGGCGACCCGTTCCGGTTGGCGATACACCGGAATGCCCGACGCGGGCCAGCTCAACATCGGAAGCCGAGCGAACTTCAATCTGTGGTCGTGTGACCACGTCGAGGTACAGGTCCCCGACGAGCGGGTCAGTGCGTGGTCAACTGACGTGAGGGCCGGTACGCCACCTCTTCCGGATCTGAGTCCTGGCGCGGCATTGCCAGAGCTAGTCGGTCGCGTACTCGATGGCGTACCGACGATGGCCCGCTAGCACCGATGGACACTCACCGCGGCGCTCACGTCTTTGCCAGAATGTTGCTCGCCATCACAGGCGGGGCACTCTTGGCCGCCGCGTTCCCGCCGTTGGGCTGGTGGTGGGCAGCACCGTTGGCTGTGGCTGCCTTGACAGCATCTACGGTGACCACGAGGCGAGCGCGGGGCGCCTTCGGGTGGGGCTTCCTGGGTGGCGCGACCTTCTTCCTCCTCCTGTTGTCGTGGATCCGAATTCTCGGCCCCGATGCGTGGGTTGCGCTCGCCTTGGTTTGTGCGTTGTGGTTCGGGTTGCTCGGAGTCGTGACACGGATTCTCGTGCGTCTTCCGTACTGGCCAGCCTGGATGGCCGGGGCGTGGATCGTCCAAGAAGCACTGCGCGATCGAATCCCCTACGGCGGGTTTCCGTGGGGGAGACTCGCCTACAGCCAAGGGGACGCACCAACCGTGAGTTTCGCCAGCCTTGCCGGCGCCGCTCTCGTAACCTTTGTCGTAGCACTAGCGGGCGCAATGCTCTGTTGGGCCGTGCTGCGAGTCTTGGCTTGGAATCCGCCAGACGCAGTCAGAATGCCCACTGCGCCAGGCCGCGAGCCTCGCCTCGGACCAACGCCCTCGGCCATCGGCGCCGTCGTCCTCGCAATCGGACTGTGTATCGCAGGTGCGGCGATCCCGCGCCCAACTGATGGGCAAACCACGGGAGGTCCGGCGTCGGCCCGGATCGCGCTGATTCAAGGCAGCGTCCCCGGATCTGGCCTCAACGCCATGGCGGAACGTCGTGCTGTCCTCAACAACCACGTACAAGAGACTCAACGGCTTGCTGCACAGGTGGACGCTGGCGACGTTCCGGCACCAGAGCTGGTCATCTGGCCAGAGAACTCGACGGACATCGATCCGCTGAATGACCGCGCTGCCGGTGAAGCGATCTCTAGCGCTGCCGAGGCGATCGGTGTACCGATCTTGGTCGGCGCAGTCGTTCGAAGTCCCACGACTCCTGGAACGCTCTGGAACGTCGGAATTGTCTGGGACCCGGTGACTGGACCCGGTGACTACTACGTCAAGCGTCACCCAGTTCCGTTCGGTGAGTACATTCCTGGACGAAGCGTTTTGCAGCGGTTCATCTCTCGGTTCGATCAGGTTCCTTATGACTTTTCACCTGGCGACACACCAGGTGTCCTGCAGGTTGGCCCGGCACTCTTGGCCGATGTCATCTGTTTTGAGATTGCGTACGACGACGTCGTTCGCGACGCCGTGCTAGCGGGTGGTCGAGCAATCAGTGTGCAAACAAACAATGCGACGTACACCACCGATCAACCCGGTGGTGCGGCTCAGTCGCAGCAGCAGGCAGCGATGTCGCAGGTTCGTGCCGTGGAACATGGCCGAGCGGTGATGATTGCGGCAACGAGCGGCATCACTGCCTACATCGACCCCGCAGGCAAAGTCATCGAACAGGCGCCGCTGCTAGAAGCCTCGTCCCTCGTTGTCGATGTGCCACTTCGTGACAGCTTCACCATCGCTGATCGCGTTGGCCACTGGCCTGAGTGGCTGGTGTTTCTGGTCGTCATCGGCGGGGTATCACTCTCGGTAGTTCGGCATCGACGTGCCGAACGTCAGAATCTGGAGTCGGGACCCGCAGGTGACGACAACCTGCACAACTCGGATGGGTAGGGTTGCCGGACGCATGAACAAAGGGGCTATCTGTGACTGATCCGATTTCGCCGGATTCTTCTGGACCTGTGGACTCTGGTCTCCCAAAAGAGCCCACCGGCGAGGGCTTTGCTGACCTGGGCAAGATCCTCGCGATCATTCCCACCTACAACGAAGCCGGCAACGTCGAACTCATTACCGCTCGCGTACGTGCGGCTGTGCCCGAAGCCCACATTCTGATCGCTGACGACAACAGTCCGGACGGCACCGGGAAGATTGCTGACACCCTCGCCGCCGCTGATGCGCAGATCAATGTGCTGCATCGCCTCGGCAAAGAAGGCCTCGGTGCGGCGTACCTCGCGGGCTTCACCTGGGGTATTGAGAACGGCTTCGACGTGCTGATCGAGATGGACGCCGACGGCAGTCACGCGCCTGAACAGCTACCGCTCCTACTGGATGCGCTGCGCAATGCCGACCTTGTGCTCGGATCTCGGTGGGTTCCCGGCGGGTCCGTTACCAATTGGCCGAAGAGCCGCGAGTTCCTCTCCCGGGGCGGTAACTGGTACACCCGCAGGGCATTGGTCTTGCCATTGATGGATGCCACCGGCGGCTACCGCGCCTACCGCACGACAACGCTGAAGAAGATCGATCTCGACGGCGTCGGTAGCGCCGGCTACATCTTCCAGGTCGACCTGGCCTACCGGGTCATTCAAGCTGGGATGCGAGTGGTCGAAGTTCCAATCTCGTTCTCCGAACGAGAAATTGGCGACTCCAAGATGAGCCAGTCAATCGTCACCGAAGCCTTGTGGAAGGTCACGGTATGGGGTGTTCGGGAGCGGATGCGCAAGGCGGGACGGCAGCGGATTCGCACCGCGAAGGCTAAGCGCAAGCAGGGTTGGTGACATGCGCGGTCTAGCGGTCTTTGTCGCCTATGTTGTTGTCGAGTTGCTCGTCGCGATTTGGATCGCATCCCTCGTCGGCTGGTTGATGGTCATCGGACTAACGATCGCTGGGTTTGTCCTCGGCATTCTTGTCTTCTCCAGCGCTGGAACGCAGGCCGCCACCGCGATGCGC
Organism: Candidatus Nanopelagicales bacterium; assembly: GCA_041674545.1. GTDB lineage: Bacteria > Actinomycetota > Actinomycetes > S36-B12 > UBA10799 > UBA10799. The sequence goes on from JBAYVO010000062.1 coordinate 3,787, forward strand.
GAGGCCTCAGCGACGGGGCAGGCTCCTGAAGGCGGGGTTGCCTCATCTGCGACCCGATTCGTGGCCGGAATCCTCATCATGGTGCCTGGATTCGTCACCGACATCGTTGGACTATTGCTGCTGATCCCGCCGATCGGCAAACTTGCTCGACGCCTCGGCGTGCTTGGCTTCACTCGTTGGGCCCGGAAGCAGAACATGTCGGTGGTGACGACCAACATTGACGGTACGACCGTGACCCGTGTTGTTCCCGGCGACGTCGTCGTGGGTGATGTCATCCGTCGAGAAGACTCACCTGCTGATGGGGCTGGGTCGAACGAGGACTCCTCAACAAAGCCAAAAACTCGCCCGGCAATCTTGCCGGACGAGTAATTGGCTTGTTCGCGTTGACCGCTTAGGCGGTCTTCTTTCGACGCGGCGCGCTCGTGCGTCCTGCGCTGGTAATCACTTCGTTGTTTCGAAGCAGATCTAGTCGTTCTTGCAACAGCACCTCAAGGTCGTCTGTGGTTCGACGCTCCATCAGCATGTCCCAGTGGGTACGTGCAGGCTTGACTGCCTTCGGTTCCGGGCGATCGCCATCGCGCAAGAGCGCTTCGGACCCGCAACGGCACTCCCACACCAGCGGCACATCTGCCTCAAGTGAGAACGGCATCGTGGTCACGTGTCCGTTTGGGCAGTCGTACGAAACTGGCTGGCGGGGTGCAAACTCCACGTGATGATCGGTCTCGTAACTCGTTGCCCCGAGACGCGATCCGCGCAATGCTCCGTCACTCATTTGTGCCACCTTTTCTGGCGTATCCACGCCTACCGACTGTTAATGCGCCGTTCGTTGCCATTCGCACATCAGTCTCGTTGACCCAACGTGCGCTGTGAAGAAGTTGTTCCCCACACCACAGATTCCGAAACGCGAATTAGTCCAAATGGGACGAATTACACGCGTGCGGTGCGTGTTCCTTGTTTGAGACGCAGCAGCAAGCGGTTTGGTGCCATCGAATTACACGATTGGCGCAAAATCGGCCGCACACCTACGACATCATCCGATCGCGCGCCGCCGCCATTCGCCGCGGTCGAGGACCTCTTGGAAGAGCCGCGGACGGTCAGTCACGATTCCATCGACACCCATTTCAAGCAGGCGGGTCATCGTTGGTTCGTCATCGATAGTCCAGACATGGACGACCAGTCCGCGCTTGTGCGCGGTATCGATGAAGGATTTTGTCACGATTGGGACACCGCTTTGGCTGACCGGGACCTGCACACACTGAGCGTTGCGGGGGAGAGCAAGTTCAGCGAACCTCTTGAATGGACCCATTCTGGACGCCGCCATGAGTGAGCCGACCTCCGGCGCTGTGAGTGAACTCGCGGCGGTGGAGCCCAATGCAGACCTGATTGCTCTCACGCGTAGGGCGGAGAAAGAGCCGACACAGATCCGGTCCGCAACCTTCTTCTGCTTGACCAACCGAATAAACGGGTCGACCGTGTGATCGTCTTTGACGTCAATGTTGATGAACTTGTCATCGAACTCTTCGAGGAGTTCCTCTAGGCGCATGATTCGATCGGCGCCGCCGACCTTTGCCCGGCGAACTTCGGAGTAGGGCAGCGCGCTGATTCGACCGACCCGATCAGTGACACGGTTGAGGTTGGCGTCATGAAACACCATCACTTTGCCGTCCGAGGTCGCACGTACATCGGTCTCGAAGTAGTTGAATCCGATGCTCGCTGCGTTCCTGAAAGCGGTTCGCGAGTTCTCTGGAGCTTCCCGACCGCCACCGCGATGTGCTAAACCAATTGGTCCATCAGTGGCAGCAAACGGATGCGCAACGACCTTGGACACCTCGTCAGGGTAGTTCAGGTTCCTCTGGTAGCCGAACGGCACCCGTGGAGGTCAACCCGATCCGGTACGTCTGGCCACCCTTGCTTGTGGTGACTTCGGCTCCGTCCACCGTGATCGTGCCGGTCGCGCTTGCTTCGGTTGACGCGACGCCGCTGCCCCGAGGAACGATGACCGTCACGATTCGGTTGACCGGTCCGGCCGCGTGTGCTCGCACACTCGGGGACGGAACCAACTCACCGTACTTCGCTGAGTTCCATCCTCGGTAAGGCGAAGTCGCGCCCGCAACAACCGAATACCGAACCGGGCTGCCCACATTGATCAATGACACATTGGCGCCGCTGCCCGAGCTCACGACCGACTGCTCTTCCACCGTGGCCGTTCGATCACGACCGAGATTCCAGTTGAGGTAGAAAGTTCCTGGTCGGTCCATGACGACGTCGTCCATAACGATGAAGTAGTCGCCGCGGCGGTCGTACCAAACCGTTCGCTGCAAGCGCGTCCCTGGATATGCCGGATCAACGATCGAGGTGAGGTCGCCGTCTTCCGAACTCGCTGATGTCACCACGGAGGGCCGCGGTGCGTTCGAGCTTCGGCCGTCCAGGCTGACGACGTTGTGTGCCGCGCGGCTGTAAACGAACCACTGCGCAGGATCGTTCGAATACCGATATTGGCCCGTATCGTGGAGCAACTGGCCACCGTCAGCGGCGACCGTTAACGACGCCGCGTCGTTGTGCGCGTGGTACTCGGTGCTGTGGCCTGGTCCGGTACGCAGGGAGTAGAAGGTTTCCTGCTTGAACGGTTGGTCTTGCCCGTAGCCGGAATGTCCAAAGATGTAGCCACTTTCGAACGCCGCATACTTCGCAGCGGGAGCGACACCTTCAGACCCTGCCGTTGCCATGTATTTGAGCGAGCTTCCTGCGGGAGCATCTGTTGGCTTCGCCTTCTTCGGCACCCCATCGCCGAGGGCCTCATAGCGCGAGTCCGGCCGCACCGAGTACGCCAAGAATGCGGGGATGAGGTTCGAGCGGTTCAGCACCGCCGGGACCTTGCCGCCACAGTTGCGAATTCGCGCGATCTGCTGCTGGGTCCAAAGGTAGGTGTTGAGGGAGTAGTTCATTGAGCCTTCGCGGACTGAACCATCGCTGGCAATCATCTTGGCGGAGTTCCACTTCATCCGCCGCAGACCCTGGTTCCGCAGCTTCTTGCTGCCAACTGAGCAGCCGGCTGCATAGATGCCTCCGGCCTGCAGGAAGGACACGTTATTCACGTTGCCCCAGCGTTTGACCGCGGTCTTCGCTTGTGTGCGCAGAGCGTTGACGATCAGCTTGCGCTTCTTTGCCGGTCCGGCGAGCGCGCAGGACAGTGAGACCATCCGAAATCCTGAGGCAATTTGCCCGTACGCCGCGCTCTGTCGAGGGCGGCTCGGCGGGTTGTCTTTGATCCAGTCGTGGACCAAGTTGTAGAACCGGTTCACCATCGCCTTGTTGCCGACTCTCGTCCCGTGACGCAGCAGCGGCAATGCCCAGTGCAGGGCATGCATAAGGCCGTTTCCACTCCGATCGAGGGCTTTGGTGTAGCGCCAAGAGGGGTTCTTTTTCAGCTTGAACGTCCCGAACGAGGTAACCCGCGCCTGTCCTCGCATTATGTTCGCCGCGTCAACTGCGTCGGTCGCAAGCGATCCAAAGCTGCCGTACTGGCACTGCCCCGCAGCCTTGGAGCGAGTCTTCCGAGTTGTCAGGCTCGGTTCGCTGTATTGGGGGAGCGGCCCGGGATCGAGCTCGTAGACCTCGTCCATCGCCTCCACACCAACGCTGGCGAGCGGAACGCTGGCAGCGTGAACGGGTGTCGCGAGCGCGATTCCCGACGCGGTAACGGCACTGACGAGGCCGAAGACGGCAAACTGCTTAGCGAACGAGGACACACTGGAGCGCGCAAAGATCACAATCGTGACAATACCTACTGATCCGCGAATCGAAGGGGAGATTCCATCGAGCGCTCAACCAAGAATTGGTAGATATCCCCGCAATAGGTCAAATGTGGCCCGGAAACACCACGCAGGTCTCTGACGGTAGCGTGCACACATGCTTGCTGCAGCCTTCTGGGCGCTCATCGGCTCCGGCGCTCTAATCGTTGGGGCAGCGCTCGGGTTTTGGCTCGACGTCTCGCGAAAGACCCTGGGCCTCATCATGGGATTCGGCGCCGGCACACTACTCAGCGCGATCTCGTTCGACCTGGTGCTGGAGGCGTTCCAAGAGTCGCCAGGACTACCAGTCGTCGTGGGCTTGTTGGCCGGCGCATTGGCATTTTGGGTAGGCGACCTTCTCATCGAGCGTATGCAGGCAAAGAAGTCCGCGCCGAATGAGTCAGGCGCCGGAACTGACGAAGAGGAAGGTTCTGGGCTGCAGCTTGCATTGGGAGCGACGTTGGATGGCGTCCCCGAATCAGTCGCGATTGGGCTCACCCTACTTGGGGGAAATCCCGTGAGCGCAGCGATTGTCCTTGCGGTGTTCCTGTCAAATGTTCCCGAAGGAATGGCGGCCTCGGTGGAGCTCGCTCGGACGGGCTATTCGCGCGCGAAGATTATGGGAATCTGGATCGGGGTTGTTGTGCTGTGCGTAGGAGCAGCGGCGCTCGGGTTCGTTCTACTTGGAGACGCACACCCACAGACGATTGCCGTCATCAACTCATTTGCGGCCGGGAGCATTCTCGCGATGCTCTCGATCACGATGATGCCCCAAGCGTTCGCCAAGGGTGGTCGTGCAGTGGGGCTCGCAACCGTGCTCGGGTTCATCCTCGCCGCAGGCCTTTCGGCGCACTAAATCGGTGTTGCAGACCGCGCGCTAAATCCGCTTGACGAACTTGTTGACATCGCTGATAGTGCCTGCGATGACGACCTCGTCGCCGTAGGCCAGGTGAGTGTCACCCTGCAGGTGCTGGAAGGCGGTTGAACCCTCGGGCTTCACCGAGACCACCGCGATTCCACGCTTTCGCAATCGTGCCTCGTCCAGGAGCACGCCGCACAGTTCCTTTGGCGGTTGTGTCTTTACCAGCACCCAGTCTTGGTCGATCTCGACGTAGTCAAGCATCTGATCGGATACGAGGTGCGCAATCCTCATCCCCATGTCGTTCTCGGGCATGACGACGTGGTGCGCGCCAACACGCTTGAGGATTCTGGCGTGTTCTTGACTCAGCGCTTTTGCCCAGATATCGGGAATTTCAAGTTCAGAGAGCAACGAGGTGGTGAGGATGCTCGCCTGCATATCCGAGCCGATCGCGACGACAACCTTGCCGAAGTCGGCGACTCCGACCTCTACGAGGGCATCGAGGTCGGTCGTATCCGCGACCATGATCTGACCGAGCTGACCGGACAGCCGCTGAGCGATATCGGAACGATTATCAACGGCCAGGACCTCGGTACCACCGCGAGTGAGCTCAAGTGCAACGGCGATACCAAAACGGCCTAGCCCAATTACTGCCACCGGTTCACGGAAGTTAGCCAATGATCGTCCTCTCTTCTGGAACCTGATACCGCTTCCTGCGTTCGCGGAATGCGAGCGCAGTTGCGAATGTGAGCGGTCCGAGTCGTCCCACGAACATCAGCACCACAAGTATGTACTTTGAGACATCCGAAAGCTCGGGAGTGATACCCGTCGAGAGGCCAACTGTTGCGAAGGCTGAGATCGATTCAAACAGGATTGCATCGGAGCTGAAAGCAGAAACCCACATTAGGGTGAATGCACCAACCACGACGATGCCAAGGGCCATGAGTGCGACGGCCACGGCCTGCCGTTCGTTGTCCGCCGGGACTTGGCGGCGGCCAATCTGAACCCGTGGCTCGCCCCGCATTTGGGCCCAGATCACGAACGCAAGCAAACCAAAGGTCGTGACCTTGATCCCTCCAGCTGTTCCCGCCGATCCGCCGCCGATGAACATCAACAGGTCGGTGGCGAACAGGGTCTCGGTCTCGAGCTCGGCGATGTTGATGCTGTTGAAGCCACCCGAGCGCGGCATCACACCAGAGAAGAACGCGTTGAGGAGCTTATTCGGGTCGCTCAGTGACCCAAGGGTTAGCGGATTACCCGACTCAGCGAGCAAGTAGACCAACGTGCCAATTGCCAAGAGCGCGGCAGTCACGACGACAGTGATTCTTGTCAGCACCGACCACACGCGCGGGGTTCGCCAACTACGCGCGAGTTCGAACACGACGGGAAAGCCAATGCCACCGACAATGACTGCGATCGCCACAGTGATGAGAATCCATGGGTCCGCGCTGTATCGCGTCAGGCTGTCCGGGTTGGTCGAGAAGCCGGCATTGTTGAACGCGGAGATCGCGTGAAACACACCCTGATAGACCGAGGAACCAAAATCAAAGCCGTACACCGCCCAGAACCTGGCCGCCAAGATCGCCGCGATGACCGCCTCGGTTCCGAGGCTGAAGAGGACAACACTCTTGACGACCCTGCGGACGTCAGCCCCGGTGAGGGATTTGGTTTCGGCCTGTGCGACGAGGCGTGTGCGTAACCCAAGCCGACGCGACAACAACACCACAATGAGCGTTGCCATGGTCATGATGCCAAGTCCGCCGATTTGGATCAGTAGCAAGATCACTGCTTGTCCGAAAGCAGACCAATATGTGCCCGTGTCCACGGTTGCCAAGCCAGTGACACAGACCGCGGACGTCGCAGTAAAGAGTGCGTCTTCGAATGGGGCAGATTCGCCCGACGCGCGCGACCACGGCAACATCAGCAAGCCAGTGCCGACGGCGATCGCACTAGCGAAACCGTGGACGATGACTCGCGATGGATGACTGACACGGGCGCGGTGTTCCGCGCGACGCTTGACGGCCTTCACCCGAGCACCAAAGGCCGCGAGGCGGCGCGTGGCACTAACTGCCGAACTTCCTCGGGCAAGGTATCTCCTG
>JBAYVO010000063.1:0-10434 GCA_041674545.1 Candidatus Nanopelagicales bacterium
CTGCAACGTTGCAGGCTTGTGAAAGCGTTCACAAAGTCTGTCGTTACACTTAGATTTCACTTACTTTTGGATAAGTCCCGCTTTGTGGGACCCCAATAATCTGCCTGTTGGCAAAGGAGCCTGGCGCGTGTCGAAGCCTATTGTGCTGATCGCTGAAGAACTATCCCCGGCCACGATCGAGGCCCTCGGCCCCGACTTCGAAGTCCGCAACTGTGACGGTGCGAACCGCGAAGAGTTGCTGCCAGCCATTGTTGACGTCGATGCGATCCTCGTTCGGTCAGCGACGCAGGTTGATGCCGAGGCGCTCGCAGCTGCGAAGAACCTCAAGGTCGTCGCTCGTGCGGGCGTTGGCCTGGACAACGTTGACGTCGACGCCGCCACACAGGCTGGCGTCATGGTCGTGAACGCACCGACCTCCAACATCGTCTCCGCCGCAGAACTCGCTGTTGCGCTCCTACTCGCGAGCGCCCGCAACATCAGCCCAGCGCACGCTGCCCTTCGCAATGGCGAATGGAAGCGTTCCAAGTACTCGGGCGTCGAACTTGCCGACAAGGTCGTGGGCGTCGTTGGACTCGGACGCATCGGCCTCCTCGTTGCTCAGCGACTCTCCGCATTCGGCGTCGAACTGATCGCCTACGACCCGTTCGTGCAGCCAGCCCGTGCGGCGCAGCTTGGCGTGCGCATGGTTGACCTCGACGAACTGCTGCGCACTAGCGACTTCATCACGGTTCACCTGCCTAAGAACAAGGACACGCTCGGCCTCATCGACGCAGCCGCGTTGGCGAAGGTCAAGCCGACCGTCCACATCGTCAATGCTGCCCGCGGCGGCATCGTCGACGAGCAGGCGCTGTATGACGCGTTGGTTGCCGGTCAGGTTGCGGGCGCGGGCGTCGACGTCTACTCGAAGGAGCCGTGCACGGATTCGCCGCTCTTCACCCTCGACAATGTCGTTGCGACGCCACACCTTGGCGCCAGCACTGACGAGGCGCAGGAGAAGGCGGGCATCGCGGTGGCGAAGTCCGTTCGCCAAGCGCTTGCCGGTGAGCTTGTTCCGGATGCCGTGAACGTGGAGGGTGGCAGCATCGACGAATCGGTGCGTCCCTTCATCGAGGCCACCGAGAAGATCGGCCGTATCGCCTCGTCACTCGCGCCGTCACCGATTGCGTCTGTCGACATCTCGGTGCTCGGCGAGATCGCCGAACAAGACGTGCGGGTGCTGCAGTTGTCGGCGCTCAAGGGCGTCTTCTCGGTGCTGGTGGAGGATCCGGTTTCCTACGTCAACGCGCCAGTCTTGGCTGCTGATCGTGGAGTCGAGTCAACGTTGACGACCGATCTGGATAGCCCCGAGCACCGCGCAGTTGTGCGCGTCAAGCTTGCGTTGACCGACGGCCGCAGCATTGTTGTTGCTGGCACCGTCACTGGTCCCCGCGACACTGAGAAGCTCATCGAGATTGACGGCTTCGAAATCGATGTGCCGATCAGTTCGCACATGGCGTTCTACACCTACGACGACAAGCCGGGCATCGTTGGTGTTGTTGGTCAGATCCTCGGATCGGCGAACGTCAACATTGCCGGCATGCAGGTCAGTCGGACGAAAGCTGGCGGCGAGGCGCTCATCGCGCTCACCGTGGACTCGGCGATTTCGGCCGACACCCTCGATGCGATCGCAGCCGGAATCGGCGCAGCAGCGGTCAACGCCGTCGATCTGGACTAGCTTCTCGACCGGGTGGATTCCCGGATGGTGAGTTCGTAAGGCAATGTCAGGTGCCGCGGGCGCTTGGTGCTGACGAGTTTCGGATTGCGAATTTGGTGGATCACTTCCTCACCGATAATCCGCCCCGATTCCCGTCCCATCAGCGACACCGTGGTCACCGGTGGGTGAGTGAGCGAGTCGATTGTTCCCTCCGATTCGGACACGATCTGCACGTCTTCGGGGACTCGTCGGCCAGCCTGCGCAATGCCGGCGAGAACTACCTGGGCGTCGCCGTTGCGAATGAGGAACGCGTCAACACCGGATTCGACGGCCGATTCGATCACCGACTTTGCGTCTTCGTTGTCATGCACGGAATCGAGCTCGATGACGGTCGGTTCCATCTCATTCTCTTCGCACCAATTTCGGTACACCGAGGACTCGTAGCTCACCCGCTCGAGGCTGATGTTGGGGATGAGCGCGATCTGTTTGGCGCCGCCCTCTCGCAGCAGGTCTAGCCCAATTCGGTGCATCGTCTCGACGTCGTGCCCGGCGTAGCACGAGGCGATCACCCCAGGTCGGGGTGTCCCTGCCGCAACTACGGGGATTCCGAAGCCGACTCGACGTGAGGCGGTCGCTTCCTCCGGCAACGCCGCGAGAATGACGGCGTCGATCGCGGCGCCTCGAAGGGATTCGATGCTCGCGGCCGGCAGCATGAGGAGTGCGATTCCCTCGTCCGTCAGGGTCGAGATGATTGCGTTCACGAATCGCTGCCAGAACAGTCGGGCCGCGCGTGGATGGCCTTCGAGGATCACCGGATCGAAGACGAATGCGACTGTCGAGAGTTGTCCGTCACGAAGAGCTTTGGCTTGTAGGTTGGTTCGGTAGCCGAGGCGAGCCGCAACTTCTTTGACGTGCTCGCGAGTGGCGTCCGATGGTCCGGGTACATCACGCAGGCAGGCAGATGCGGTGCTGATGCTGACGTTCGCGGCCTTCGCAACGTGCGCGAGTTGTGGCCGGGCTGGACGTGGTTCGCTCACTCGATCCTCCGTTCGCAATCGTCCCGTTCTGCACGGCGACTTGCAAGGTGGGGCGCGAGTGGGTGTCCCTCTATGGGTGGACTAGCGGGTGGGCTTGGCCAACCACGCCGACCAACCGGCAGGGAAGTCGAACCCGTCGTAGCTCGACAGTTGGGAACCGGCGAGTCCGTTCGCGGCCATCGTGGAGGCGAAGGTTGCAGCATCGAAGAGTGCGAGTTCGTGCGCCTCGATGATTTGCACTCCTTCCGCGAGCGGGTCACGCCGAAGGAGTTGCGACTGCCAGCCGGGTTCAACATCGATCGTGATCGTTCTGGTGAGGGCGGCGGCGTTCGCGCTCTCGGTGGCGCGGTAGTGCATCGACCAGTTCGGACCGCTCGCATGTGCGCCTGTGCCCGCGCTCGCGGTGGCGCGGCCAGGCTCGGCGATGTCGCAGAGGAAGAAGCCGTCGGAATGCAGCGAACGCGAGATGTTGCGAAGCAACTTGGCGACCGTCTCAGGCGTCCGGTCATCGCTGGTGTAGTTGAGGACTTCGCCGATTGCGAGGACCGCCTGGCAGTCCGGGATGTCAGCTTCATAGATTGATTCAATCCGGAAGTGCCCGTTCGGAACGCGCTTGCGCGCGAGGTTGATCATGTCGGCCGAGGCATCGACCCCGACAACCGAGTAGCCAACCTCGTCAAGGATCTGCGCGGTCACGCCAGATCCGCACCCCAGGTCAACGACGATCCCGGACTCCGCGGGTGGGGGCAGCAGCGCAATCGCCGATGCCGCCCCCGCCCGCGCAAGAAACGTGTAGTCACTGTCGTGAATATCCGCCAGTACCTCCCGGTACCACCCCTCACCGCTCACCGCACACCCCCTACGAATGTGGTGCGACTTGCCGGCAGGCCGCGCGATTCCACCAAAACTCGCTGGAGGGGGTGGGTCATTGGGCGGATGCGTCGCGGTCGGCGCGGTTGAGGGCGCTAACGACGGCCTTCAAGCTCGAGGTGACGATCGACGAGTCGATTCCGACGCCCCACAACACGCGGCCGTGAACGGCACATTCGAGGTACGACGCGGCCTTGGCGTCGCCGCCGGACGACAATGCGTGCTCGTGGTAGTCGTGAACCCGCACGGCGACGTCGTGGTTAGACAGTGCGTCACAGAACGCGGCGATCGGACCGTTCCCGTGCCCGTTTAGCGTGACCTCTTGCCCGCGGTCGGTCATCACCACGTTCACGTGAGTCTCGCCGTCAACTTCACTCGCCAGGTCGTGCTTGATCAGCGCGAACCGTCCCCACGGCGCGGCGGGATTCGGCAGGTATTCGTCTTGGAACGTCTCCCACATCTCCGTCGGCGATACCTCGCCGCCTTCGGAGTCGGTCAACTGCTGCACAACCTGGCTGAACTCAATCTGAAGCCGACGCGGCAAGTCCAGGTTGTGTTCGCTCTTCATGATGTATGCGACCCCACCCTTGCCGGACTGGGAGTTCACCCGGATCACCGCTTCGTAGGTGCGGCCGACGTCTTTCGGGTCGATCGGCAGGTACGGCACCGCCCACTCGAAGTCGTCGGTCGCGACGCCCGCTTCGTCAGCGTCGAACTGCATCGCCGCCAGTCCCTTGTTGATGGCGTCCTGGTGTGAGCCGCTGAAGGCGGTGTATACCAAGTCGCCGCCGTACGGGTGGCGTTCATGCACAGGCAGTTGGTTGCAGTACTCAACTGTCCGACGAATCTCATCGATATCGGAGAAGTTGATCTGGGGATCGATGCCCTGACTGAACAGGTTCATGCCCAGGGTCACCAGACAGACGTTGCCAGTGCGTTCGCCGTTGCCGAACAGGCAACCCTCGATCCGATCGGCGCCGGCCATGAAACCCAATTCGGCAGCGGCCACCGCGGTGCCTCGGTCGTTGTGCGGATGCAGCGACAGCACGACGGCATCGCGGTTGTTCAGGTTGCGGCTCATCCACTCGATCGAGTCGGCGTAGACGTTCGGTGTCGCCATCTCGACTGTCGCAGGCAGGTTGTGAATCACCTTGCGGTCCGGGGTCGGCTGCCACACGTCGGTGACGGCATTGCAGACCTCAACCGCGAACTCCAGTTCCGTGCCGGTGAAGGACTCGGGGGAGTACTCGAAGAAGACGTCGGTGTTGCCCGCGTTTTCCGCGTGCTTGGCGCACAGTTGCGCACCGTGGACAGCGATGTCCTTGATGCCTTCGCGGTCCAACCCGAACACAACGCGGCGCTGGAGGGTCGAGGTGGAGTTGTACAGATGGACGATTGCCTGGTCGGCGCCCACGATGGACTCAAACGTGCGCTCGATCAGGTGGTCGCGCGCCTGCGTCAATACCTGGATGACAACGTCGTCGGGGATCAGATCTTCCTCGATCAGCTCCCGGATGAAGTCAAAGTCCGTCTGCGAGGCGGACGGGAACCCGACCTCGATCTCCTTGTAGCCCATGTCAACAAGCAGTTGGAACATTCGCTTCTTGCGAGCAGGCGACATCGGGTCGATCAGCGCCTGGTTGCCGTCACGCAAATCGACGGCACACCAGCGAGGTGCCTCGGTGATGACGGCATCTGGCCAAGTACGGTCCGGCAGGGTGATGGGCGTGAACGGCTGGTACCGGTTGATCGGCATGCCGCTGGGCTTTTGCGAATTGCGTTGTTCGTAAGCGTTCATGGTGAAGGTCTCCAGAGGTGAAAGGTGTGGGCTGGATGACCGGTGGTGTTGCGTCAAGAGCGCAACAAAATCGCCGCGGTTAGGGGACCGGTCGGTCAGACCCTGCCGCGGCGGCTAAGGAGGAGTCGCAAGCTCGCCACAAAAAAAGAGTAACAGCCTGCCTGCGTGGAATGTGTTCGTGACCCAACCCGTAACCTCTACCGCTATGGCTAAGACGTTCAAATTGGCAGTGATCCCAGGTGACGGTATCGGTATCGAGGTGACGGCGGAGGCACTGAAGGTGCTCAACGCGGCCGTTGCTGGCGAAGACGTCACGTTCGAGCAGACCGAGTACGACCTCGGTGCACGCGCCTATGCCCGGACGGGTGAGGCGCTGCCGGATTCGGTGCTTGAAGAAATCCGCGGGCACGACGCAATCTTGCTCGGCGCAATCGGCGATCCGAGTGTGCCGCCGGGTGTGCTCGAGCGCGGGTTGTTGCTGAAGATGCGCTTCGAGTTGGACCATGCGCTCAACCTGCGCCCGGTGAAGCTGCCTGAAGGTGTTGAGTCACCCATTCGTGTTGGTACCCCCGAGACCATTGACATGGTCGTGTGCCGCGAGGGAACCGAAGGCCTCTACTGCGGCGCCGGTGGTCACCTGCGCAAAGACACCGCACACGAAGTCGCGACCGAGGAGAGCATCAACACCTGGTACGGCGTCGAGCGGATCGTTCGTCGGGCGTTTGCGATCGCTGCCGAACGTCCGCGCCGCAAGCTCACCCTGGTCCACAAGACCAACGTGCTGGTTCACGCGGGCGGGCTCTACCAGCGCGTGGTCAACGCAGTCGCGCCTGAGTTCCCGGACGTCACGGTCGACTACTGCCACATCGACGCGGCAACCATCTTCTTCGTCACCGATCCGGGACGTTTTGACGTGATCGTGACCGACAACATGTTCGGCGACATCATCACCGACATCGGCGCCGCGATCGCCGGTGGAATCGGACTCGCCGCATCAGGCAACGTCAATATCGATGGCACGGCGCCGAGCATGTTCGAACCGGTTCACGGATCTGCCCCGGACATTGCTGGCCAGGGCAAGGCCGACCCAACGGCGGCCGTGATGTCGGCGGCGATGCTGCTCGACAACCTCGGGCTGGCGGCCGCTGCCGCGAAGATCGAGGCGGCAGTTGCTGCGGACCTCGCAAGCCGTGGCACGGCGCCTCGGTCAACTTCGCAAATCGGCGACGCGTTAATGGCTGCGGTATCGGGCGCGTAATTCTCGTACCCTCGTAGCTGACCCCAAGGAGAAGACGTGTCGGATCTGTTTGAAGTTGAGCTCACCACCCGCCCGGTGACCGTTGACGTGCGCGACGCAATCTTGGCTGAGCCTGGGTTCGGCCGGTACTTCACCGATCACATGGTCAGCGCCCGCTGGACCGCTGACAGGGGTTGGCACGACACCAAAGTCGAACCGTACGGCCCGCTCGCAATTGACCCGGCGACGAATTTTGTTCACTACGGACAGGCAATCTTTGAGGGGTTGAAGGTCTACCGACACGCGGGTGGCTCACTTGCCACATTCCGCCCGGAACGTAATGCCGAACGCTTCCGCTCGTCGGCACGTCGCCTTGCGATGGCCGAACTCCCCGATGAGCTCTTCATTGGCTCGATCGATGCGCTCCTCGCCGTCGATGGCGACTGGGTGCCTGGCGGGGAAGACCGCTCGCTGTACTTGCGGCCGTTCATGTTCAGCACCGAGGTGGGCTTGGGTGTCCGGCCGGCCGCCGAGTATCAGTATCTGTTGATCGCTTCGCCTGCCGGACCGTACTTCCCGCGGGGCGTGAAGCCGGTCAGTGTGTGGCTCTCGGAGGACTACGTGCGGGCGGCGCCCGGCGGTACCGGCGAGGCGAAATGTGCAGGCAACTACGCGGCATCGTTGGTCGCCCAGGCCGAGGCAATCGACCACGGGTGCGACCAGGTGGTCTGGCTCGACGCGAACGAACACCAGTGGGTCGAAGAGATGGGTGGAATGAACCTGTTCTTCGTCTTTGGCTCGGGCGAGAACGCACGACTGCTGACGCCGTCGTTGTCTGGCGCGTTGTTGCCCGGTGTGACGCGTGATTCGTTACTCACGATCGGCAAGGACCTCGGATACCAAGTCGAAGAGGGCCGGATCAGCGTTGATGAATGGCGCAAGGCATCCGAATCCGGTGAACTGACCGAGGTCTTCGCGTGCGGTACCGCTGCGGTCATCACGCCGGTGGGTGCAGTGAAGGGTCGCCAAGGCGAATGGACCATCAATGGTGGCGAGCCCGGCCCGATCACCATGCAGTTGCGCGAGTACCTGCTGAATCTGCAGACCGGCGCAATCCCCGATCCGCACGGCTGGGTCCACACCGTCAGTTAGCGGTTGCGCGCAGGGGTTTGCAGGTTGCCGAACCCCTGTGCGACACTAAACGGGTGACTCTGGTCGCTCGCATCATTATCTAGCGCGCCGTCGCTTCGTTTCGAAGCCCGCGGTGCGCGTGCCCCCTGCCCTGTGCCCGGGGGCATTTTGTTTGCCGGGCGAGCCCAGAGACCACAGCGAGACTTCCACGTAGGAGACAAGACCATGGCCGACCTTCAAACGGCATCGAACGGCGAGTTCCACCTGTACGACACGACACTTCGCGACGGCGCGCAGCGCGAAGGCATCTCATATTCGGTCGCCGACAAACTTGCGGTGACCCGACTGTTGGACACCCTCGGTGTTGGCTTCATCGAGGGCGGCTGGCCCGGTGCGATGCCCAAGGACACCGAGTTCTTTGCTCGCGCTCGCGACGAGATCGAACTCGAGAATGCGCTGCTTGTTGCGTTCGGCGCAACGCGCAAGGCCGGCGTGAATGTCGAGGACGACAAGCAGGTCGCCGCTTTGCTCGCGGCCGAGACGCCTGTCATCACGGTGGTGGCCAAGAGCGACGTGCGCCACGTGCGCGACGCGCTGCACACCACGCTCGATGAGAACCTCGCAATGGTTCGCGACACCGTGAGCTACCTCGTTGCCAACGGCCGTCGAGTGTTCGTCGACTGTGAGCATTTCTTCGATGGCTACAAGCGCGATCCCGAGTACGGCGTGACGCTGCTCGAAGTTGCCGCTGATGCAGGTGCCGAGGTGGGCGTGCTGTGCGACACGAACGGCGGGATGCTGCCGAGCGGAATCCACCGCGTCGTCACCGGCGTGGGTGCCCGCACCACACTTCAGCTTGGCATCCACTGCCAGGACGACACCGCTTGCGCGGTTGCCAACACGTTGGCCGCGGTCGAGGCCGGTGCAATGCACGTGCAGTGCACGGCAAATGGCTACGGCGAACGAACGGGCAACGCCGACCTGTTCTCCGTGATCGGCAACCTGCAGTTGAAGATGGGTCGGCAGGTGCTGCCCGAGGCTTCGCTGCAAGAGATGGTGCGGGTGTCGCACGCGATCGCTGATCTCGCGAATCTCACCCCTGACACGCACCGTGCCTACGTCGGATCTTCGGCCTTCACTCACAAGGCCGGGCTACATGCGAGTGCGTTGAAGGTTGATCCCGAGCTGTACAACCACATCGACCCGGCGCTTGTTGGTGGCGACATGCGGGTGCTCGTGACCGAGATGGCCGGTAAGGCGTCCGTCGAGCTCAAGGGCCGCGAGCTTGGTTTCGACTTGGGTGCCGAACCTGAGGTACTCAATGAGGTCGTCAAACAGGTGAAGGATCGCGAGGCTCATGGCTGGACGTTCGAGGCCGCGGACGCCTCGTTCGAACTCCTCGTTCGCGATGCCCGCGCGCATGCCAAGGTTCGCAACTTCACGGTCGAGTCGTGGCGGGTCATCGTCGAACAGTCGACGGATGGCGTCGTCCGCAGCGAGGCGACCGTCAAGGTCCAGGTCGGCTCGGATCGAACGGTCGCCGTCGGCGAGGGCAACGGCCCCGTCAACGCGTTGGACAATGCTCTGCGTTCGGCTCTCGCGACGGCCTACCCAGAACTCGAGAAGTTCGAGCTCACGGACTACAAGGTCCGCATCGTCGAGGGTGTCAAAGGCACCGGCGCGGTGACCCGCGTCCTTGTAGACACCACAGACGGCACCACCGACTGGACCACCGTAGGCGTCCACGAGAACGTCATCGCTGCCAGCTGGATGGCCCTAGAAGACGCAGTAGCCTTCGGTCTCCTAGGCATCACCGCCCCACCCGTCCCAACCACGTAGGAACGTGGCCGATCCGCAACCCTATAGGGGTGCGGATCGGCCACAATCCTGTGCGAATCGACATATCAGCGGAGGAAGAACGTATGACGCAGGCAGTGAGAGTGCGGTTTTGTCCGTCGCCGACGGGGGATCCGCATGTGGGGATGCTGCGGACGGCGCTGTTTAACTGGGCGTACGCGCGGCATACCGGCGGCACCTTGGTGTTTCGGATTGAGGACACCGATGCGGCGCGCGACTCCGAGGAGTCGTACAACGCATTGCTGCACTCGCTGAAGTGGCTCGGGCTGGACTGGGATGAAGGGCCCGAGGTCGGTGGCGACTACGGGCCGTATCGGCAGTCTGAGCGCGGCGAGATCTACGGCGACGTCGTGACCAAGCTTGCCGAAGCTGGCTACACCTACCCGTGCTTCTGCACCCAGGATGAGCTGACTGCGCGCCGCGAGATCGCCCGCAAGGAGGGCCGCAACTCCGGCTACGACGGCGCGTGCCGCGACCTCACGCCCGAGCAGGTCACCGCTTACGAAAGCGAAGGCCGAACGAGCGTCACACGCTTCCGGATGCCTGACCAAGACTGGACGTGGGACGACCTCGTCCGCGGGGACGTCACTTTCGGCGCCGAACACGTGCCGGACTTCGTTATCGTTCGCGCGAACGGCGACCCGCTCTACACCCTCGTGAACCCCACCGACGATGCGCTCATGGGGATCACTCACGTCTTGCGTGGTGAGGACCTCCTCTCCAGCACACCCCGCCAACTTGCGCTGCACGGTGCGCTCGCCCGCATTGGCGTCGGCTCCGGTGAACTGCCGAAGTTCGGCCACCTGCCGTA
>JBAYVO010000064.1:0-10315 GCA_041674545.1 Candidatus Nanopelagicales bacterium
GGGCGGGCGAACCAATTCGATTCCCTACGACAGACAGACGGACTATCTGGCTATCCGAGTCGAGCTGAGAGCCCACACGACGTCATTGAAAATTCGCACGCCTCCACTGCGCTTTCCTACGCAGATGGCATCGCCAAGGCATGGGCGTTGCGCGGTGAATTAGCGACGGTCAATACCCCCGGACGCCACGTGATTGCGGTTGTTGGCGACGGCGCGTTGACTGGCGGGATGTCCTGGGAGGCGCTAAACAACATTGCGGGCAGCAACCGGCAAGTCATCATTGTCGTCAACGACAACGCACGTTCGTACGCACCAACTATTGGTGGTGTTGCCCAACATCTGGCAACGCTGCGCACCACAAACGGGTATGAACGATTCCTGAGCAGCGTGAAGCGGGTCGTGAGTAAGACGCCCATGGTGGGACCCGCCGCGTACGACGCGCTGCACGGCTTCAAAAAAGGCGTCAAGGACATGGTGTCGCCCCAAGGAATGTTCGAAGACCTTGGGTTGAAGTACATCGGACCAATTCCTGGCCACGATTCGGAGGCACTTGAGTTCGCGTTGAATCGAGCCAAGGCGTTTGGCGGGCCGGTCATCGTCCACGCGATCACCGAGAAGGGTCGCGGGTATCGTCCGGCCGAACTAGACGACGCGGACCGCTTCCACGGTGTGGGTGTGATCGACCCAGACACCGGCAAGTCCGTTTCGGCCAGTGGTCCGACGTGGACGTCCGTCTTCAGCGATGAACTTGTGAAGGCGGGGGCAACAGATCAGAACATCGTCGCAATCACCGCTGCGATGTTGGCGCCCACTGGCCTCGACGCGTTCTGCCGCGCCTACCCCTCGCGCACGTTTGATGTTGGCATCGCAGAGCAACATGCAGTCGCTAGCGCGGTAGGCATGGCTGCGGTGGGGCTCCATCCTGTGGTTGCCGTCTACGCGACATTCATCAACCGCGCATTTGACCAAGTCCTTCTCGACGCAGCGATGCATCGAGCGCCAGTGACCTTTGTGCTCGACCGAGCAGGGCTGACCGGACCAGATGGTGCTAGCCACCACGGGATGTGGGATCTGTCGTTGCTGGGAATTGTCCCTCATCTCAAGATTGCCGCACCTCGTGATGGCCAGCGTCTGCGGGATCTACTCACCCAAGCGTTGGCAATCTCCGCTGGACCCTCCGTGGTGCGGTTCCCGAGTGGCGCAGTCCCGACCGACGTTGACGCTGTCGGAACGGTCGGCGCTGTAGACGTCCTAGCTGACGCTGCCGGACCGCGGATTCTGTTGGTTGCAGTCGGGGCGACGGCCACCCTATGTGTCGAAGCAGCCGCCAAGGCCGCTGCCCAAGGGGTGCCGGTGATGGTCGTCGATCCGCTGTGGGTCGCTCCGCTCCCGCTCGACCTGGTGGAACTCGCCAGATCGAGTGTTGCTGTGGTGACGGTCGAGGACAACACTCGCGCATGTGGTGTGGGAGCACGTCTTTCCCAACTGCTGCGCGACGCAAATGTTGATGTGCCCGTACGCGATGTCGGCCTGCCCCAAGCCTTCCTCGAACACGGCAAGCGCTCCGACGTTGCGCAATCCGCCGGACTGAGTCCCGCAGCCGTCGCCCACGAACTCACGACATTGGCAGCGCACCTGAACCTGTCACCCACGCCAGGCGAACCCGGACCCGGCTCCGCGTCCTAAACGCAGGCGGCCGAAGCCTGGTCAGCGACCAGCTGCGAATTGACCTACGCAATGAGGTGAACTCGCGCGAGAACTGGCGGATTTGTCGGAATTGCGTACGCGGCGGGGATCCTGTCGTTACTGTGCGTGCAGCAGGTATACACACAGCGCACCTGATGCGCCGGCGCTCGCTCTGAACTGACGGATTTCCACAGCGCAGAGCTTCCCCTGAGAATGGTGTTTGATGCGGCAAGAACGTTCGCTCACAGTTGGTGGACTTTTTGGTGGGTTGTGGCACAGCCCTGCGCGGATTTCGGCGATCTTCTGGGGTCTCGCTGGCTTCATGGTTGCCTATGGGGCACTGCTTGCCCTTGAACTCAGCCTTCGGATGGCGAACGGCATCAGCCCGATTGCAGTATCGAGCGGTCTCGCGGTGGGGCTCCTGGTTCGGCTTCGCGGAGTGGTTCAAGTTGTCTTTGTCGCGGCCCAACTGATTGTCGGAGCGCTTGTCGGTGTGGGCGTTGGAATTGCACCCCTCGTCGCCGTGAGTTCAAGCGTCATCACAACTGGCGCGACCCTCGCGGTTGTTGTGGCGTTTCTGGCAGCAGGTCGACGGATGCCGCGGTGGACTGCGTTTGCTGTCCTCGTCTCGTCGGCGTGTGTAGTTGGTGCGATCGGCGCCACGGTCGCGGTAGTGCAGGTGCTCGCGACTGCTGTCGAGGTGCCCGCCGACGTTTGGCAGAGTTGGTGGGTCGCGTTCTCTACCGGCGTGATCTTCACAGCGCCAGCGGTACTGATGTTCCGTCGTTCCCGTGTTGCGCTGACATCTCGTCGACTTGTCGAATTGGCAACGGTGATCGCCTGCACCATCGTGATGTTGCTTGGGGTTCTCGGAATCATTGGCCCTGGCGCGGAGGAACAGCCAGCCTTCCAGTTCTTCCTCATCCCGTTGGCGCTCTGGTGCGCGGTTCGGTTTGGCATGGCAATCACCGCGGCGGTTGTCTCGATCATTGATGTTGTGGCGGTAATCGCCGCGCATAGTGGTCTTGGCACGCTGTCGAACTACGGGATGGACATCCCGGCGCTACTGGCAATGCAACTTGGTGTTGCGCTTATAGCGCTGGCCGTGTACGCGATTGCGCTAAACGAAGAACAGCGACGTTCGCGCGACCTCGAGTTGGCGGCCGCCAACGGCTTGGTCGATTCCCTGTTGGTCAACAGCGACGCGATGATCAGCATCCGTGAATATGACTCGCGCGGGCGTTCGCGCTACGCATTGGCGAATCCACGGTTCGCTCGGGCGCTCGGGATGACGGTTGATCAGATAGTTGGTCGAAGCCAGACGTCTATTGATGGAGACCCACGCGCCGTCGACGAGGTGCGCGCCGAAGACCTCGCAGTGTTGGAGTCGAATCGGTCGCAAGTCTTCATTACCCGAAGTGTGTCGGGAGCCACCGATGATTCCGCAGCCGGGTCTGGCGGATCAAGGGTGTATCTGACGACCAAGTTCCCAGTGGCCAGCGCCGATGGCGAGTCTCGTTCCGTCGGCTCGATTGCGCTCGACATCACCGACCATCGGCGCCGAGAGCGCTTGATGCGGCTGACGTTTGATGAGTCCCCGGTCCCGATGGTGCGAATGGCATGGCGCAACGGACGCGCCGCCGAAGTGCTTGACGCGAACCGTTCGGCGGCGGACCTTTTGCGGGTGCAAGCGGTGACTCTCGTTGGGGCGACTCTCGATCGATTTGCTCACCCCGAAGAACGCGGGATCTCTCTGGTTCCAGTTGATGGTGAACCAGGAAAGCCTCGCCATCGTGAGGCACGACTAGTTCGCGGCGACGGTGCAGACGTGTGGGTGGCGGTCACCGCAACAGTCGTCGAAACGCTGGATCAGGCTCGCCATCATGAGGACCCACCGTCGGACGACGACACCTTCGCGCTCGTTGTCTTGGAGGACATCTCTGCGCGACGTGTCGCCGAACAAACTCTCACCCATCAAGCGCTGCACGATGCGTTGACCGGCGTGCTTAACCGGTACGCGTTCATTGACCGCCTTGAGTCAGCAATCAATCGACTGTGGCGCGATCCGGACCACATCGCGGTGCTGTTCTGCGACCTCGATGGGTTCAAGAATCTCAACGACACCCTTGGTCACCGGGCAGGCGACCAGATGCTGATTTCGGTTTCCGAACGACTGCGGGCAGTCATGCGCCCACAAGACACCGTTGCCCGACTCGGTGGTGATGAGTTTGTGCTCATCTGCACCGACTTGCCATCCCCGGGACAGGCCCGATTGATTGGTGAACGAATTCGGGAAGCGATGCGTCAGCCCTTCCGCATCGATGACCGCGAGTACGGCGTAACCGTGAGTGTCGGAATCGCGACCACCACTGACCCAAACACCAGGGCCGAGGATCTCCTGCGGCGAGCAGACCTGGCAATGTACCGAGCAAAGGACAATGGCCGAAATCGCGTCGAGTACTACGCCGAGGAACTTGAGGCGCGCGCGGTCGCGCATGTCGAGGCGACCGAGACCCTTCGGCGGGCAATCGCTGAAGACCTCATCAGAGTTCACTACCAGCCGATCGTGGATCTGTCCGATGGTCGGATTGTAGGGATCGAAGCACTGGCCAGAATCCAGGCAGATGACGGTTCGCTCGTACACCCCGCGACGTTCATTGGTGTCGCGGAAACATCCGGTTTGGTGACCCCGATGGGCGAGCGGGTGCTCGAGATCGCACTCGACCAACTTCAGCAATGGAGTGCACAGGGAATTGACGTTCAACTCAACGTCAACGTCTCGCCGCGCCAACTCGCGAAGGCATCGTTTGCGCCGATGGTGTTCGAGCGGCTCATGTCTCGCGGGATCGCCCCAAAGTCGCTGTGTCTGGAGATCACTGAAGGTGCGGTGGTTGAGGCCACCGGACCGACGCTGATCACGCTGCGTCGCTTGCGTAGCTACGGGGTGCACGTTGGTATTGACGACTTCGGCACAGGATTTTCAAGCCTGACGACGCTGAAGTATCTTCCGGCCGACGTGCTGAAGGTTGACCGCTCATTCGTTGAGGGATTAGGCGAAGATGCCAACGATTCCGCCATCGTCGGTGCAGTAATCCAGGTCGCGCACGACCTAGGTTGCATTGTGGTTGCCGAGGGTGTGGAGCTAGAGCTTCAAGAGGCTGAGCTTCGGCGTATGGGTTGCGACTTGGTCCAGGGCTACCGCTACGGTCGGCCGGTATCAGCGGGGGAGATGGCGGTGCTCCTGCACCGGGGAATGGCCCATCCGGTCGAAGTTGACCTGACTGAAGATCTTCCAACTCTCACGGACTAGGAACAGCCAACCTGGCGGCCACCCTCGTCTGGAATCGACACGTTTTCCCGAAACGACGCAGCGGGTTCCCTGACCCGGAGGCCAGGGAACCCGCTGCGTCGTTTCGCTTGCTAATTACTCTGAGGCCGTGGCCGGGGCCTGGGCGTCACCCGTCGAGGAGGCTGTTGTCGGATCCGCGGCGAGGTCGTCTGCGGTCGCGCCCGCAATCGTGCTGCGGTAGATCAACGCAAGCGCTGTGAGTACCCACGAGGCGTACACACCCCAGTACAGCCACGTGATGATCGCGCCTTGCCACCCGCCGACAAAGAACCCGTTCACCGAGGTGAAGAAGTTGCTCAGAATCAGGATGACGCCGAGGATCAGTGCGGTGATGATGTAGCGAACTGCTCGTCCGCCGATCACGCGGAAGTTGATGGCAATCGGATTCTTCTTGTCGTCCGCTGCCGCGAGAGTTACGAACGGGAAGACCAACAACACGACGAATGCAACGTAGGTGTTGAGGATCAAACCGATCAGGACGAGGAGGTAGACAACTACCGCCCAGAGGACAAACTTGCCCCATTGGCTGCCGCTGCGGGCGAAGATTGAACCGAGACTGGCCTTGCCTGTCGCGACCGACAACGCAGTGAGGTTCATGAAGTAGAACGACCCCACAAGTACGAAGAATGAGATCGCCAAGGTCAGAATGAACGTGGCAGACCATCCTGGCTGCGGATTGAACGCACCAACGAGTAGTGCCTGGACCAGAGCATTGACAACGATCACCGCGACGAACGGAACAATTCCGCGGAAGAATCGGGGGATCGCCGTGAGGAGTACCGAGAAGCGATAGTGCTGGGGCTTCGTGGGGCTTACCGGTGTTGGGGCATCAGCTTGAATCGTGCTCATTTCACACCGCCTTGGCTTTGGTCAATCACAGTTTGGGCCTGACCTTCGTAGATGGTTTTCCCGGCAACCTTGACGTTCATTACGAGGTCGAGGGTGCCCGCGGGGTAGACAGTGGGAGTTCCGCCGGGTGCCAGCGTGAAGGTGTTGGCGGGTCCGTTCGTTGCGGTCACATCAATGCTCTCGCCTGAGGTGGTCTTTCCACCGGGGCATTCGTACTTGGTGCTGTCAGTTTGAGATTGTGCGCACGCTGGCGAGATGAGTACCTTAATGTTGTTGTTTTCCAGCACGGTCTCGGTAGCAATCTGCAGCGTGTTGACGGGAACACCGGAGACCTGCGCGAGTGCATCGATCTGGGAACCAACGGCCGAACAGCCCGCCAAGGCCGTCGCGGCCGCTGCCACAAATCCTGCCGCTGCGAGGCGGCGCCCGGAAATCATCGGACCTGCTTCTGGCTGAAGGCGGCAATCTGTGCCCGGCTCTTGGCTTGGTCCGCCTCGATCTGTGCGTCGGTGATCTGCGAAAGATCGAAGGGCACCGGAAGGAGAAGTTCGGTATTTCGGTCGAGGTCCGACCCGATTCGCATCGGCGGATTCTCGATCCAGTCATTGGCTGCGAGTTCGCGGCTCAGCGAACCGAGGCCTTCTGGCGACAAGTCGCCTTCGGTCCATTTGGCCGGGGACGCGTGATCCAAGGTCGTTGCAAAAATTGACATGGTCCCATCTTTGTTGTCGATGAACTCAAGGAGTTGTTGCTGTTGCGGGTAGTCGACACAGGACGCCGACGTGATCTCCCAGAAGCCGCCGCCCTTACCGTTGGAATGAGGGCGGATTGTGTTGATGTGAGTGTGTCCGTTGACCCACGCGACCATGTTTGGGTACTCGTTCAGCATCGAGATGAACTCTTCTGCGTGAATCAAACCCTGCCCGCCAAACACCGGCTCGGCAGCATTCTCGAGAGTGACGCTGTTGTGGTGGCTCAGGACGATCGCCAGCTTGTTGTCTTGCTGGGCTTGAGCAAGACCGGCCTTGAGCCAGTTGAACTGGTCCTCGGGAACTGCGCCGTCTGCGCCAGCAGTCTGGTTGCACGTGTCGAGCCCGAAGACTCGGAACACGCTGTTGAGATCGGCGCTCCAGTACGTCTGACCAGTATTGAGGTTGTCCTGGGTGAATCCGTGTCCAACAGGGCCTGGGGTCGCGGGGGAGTTCAGGTGCGTAGAGATGAAGTCCAACTGTTCAAACAGCTTGCGCTCACCGTCCGCTGTCACCGTCATGAGTCGTGGGTCGACTCCGTGTTGCGTCCAGGCGTTGTTGGTGAAGCGGTTGAAGACGCTGCCATCTTGGGCCATGCCCCGCAGATACACCTCGGCGAGGACTGGGTACTCCGCAGCCTTGCGGTCGCCCGTTGCGAGCGAGCGCAAACCTGAGTCAATGGGGATGACGCCGTTGATGAGGGTGTCGTGGTTACCGAACACTGCGTACCACGGCACGGACAAGCCTGGAGAGGTGATCGTCTGGCTGACGGCGGCATTCAGCAAACCTGGGATCTTCGGGAAGCCGTAGGAACCAAAAGCATCCTTGGACGGATCTTCCGGGTGCCAGGCCCACGTGTTCTCCCATAGCTGCACACCTTCGTACTCCCCGGCCTTGCCTGAGTTCGGGGTGAACGTGCCGCCATCGAGGATGCCCATGTACCAGTCGAGCTCAAGTTGAGAGTGCTGATCGGCGCTGTCGCCGGTGTTCACCGCAGCAGTCATAGGTGCACCGGTCAGTGGCGACAGATTGGCCGCGTTCATGGCCGCGGTCATCGACGCGAGGACGTTCATCTGCATCGTGTCTTGCGGATGGATGCAACCAGCCCACAAGCTCATGCTTTGACCGTTCATCACGTCGAGTCGAGCAGGTGACTGTGCATCGATCATGTGAATGTCGGTGTAGTGACCCAAGTACATGAGTGACCTGCGAGTGTTTGCCCGCGCCGGGTCGGCAACCTTGCCGAGGATGTCGTACCGGGGGACATACGCCTCGCCCGGTCCGGTGGTCAGCTTGCGGAACTGGTTGTAGACCGGGGCGCCGATCGTGATCGTCTGCTGCAACGTCGTCGGCACGTCCGCTGGCTTGAGCGGTGCTGCTAGCACCGCGCCGAGCGCATCGCGCGGCACCGCGAATGCTGCTGCGAGTGCAGCCGTAGACGCCATGAAAGCGCGTCTAGTGAGTCCTGCCACCGAAACCTCCATTGTTGGTCCTAGTCATTGGCACCTCAGTTGAATGCCCACGAGGAACCTAGTGGCATTCGCCGAACTTGCGAGTAAGTGCCACGCGAATCGCCGAGTGGATCATAGGGACGCAACGTTGCACTACGCCATTTGTGCCAGATGGGCTGGCAAGACGTGGTGGAGTCGCAGATTCACTGCGGAGCGGTTGCTCAATTGGCTCAATCGGAAACATCCGCGTAACACCTGGGTGGAATTGGCAACCGAAACGAAACGAATTTGGTCACAACGTCACCTGCGCGAAACCGTCACAGCGACTTCAGGAAACAGCCCCAACGCAATGTTGCACCTGTCAACCCGAAGGGGCTCGAAAGGAGTTCAATATGCCGGAGATTCCGGAAATCAGCGCTGGGGATACCGCGTGGGTACTGGTGTGTACCGCACTAGTACTGCTGATGACCCCAGGTCTTGCGTTCTTCTATGGCGGCATGGTCCGCATGAAGAGCGTTCTCAACATGATGATGATGAGCTTTGGAGCGATGGGCCTTGTGGCCATCCTCTGGGTGCTCTACGGCTACTCGATGGCGTTCGGGAACAGCATCGGTGGCAATGGACTACTAGGCGATCCGACGGAGTACTTCGGTCTCGCCGGAATCACCGCTGACTCAGTGTCAGGCGCGATTCCAACCTTCGTCTTCGTCATGTTCCAGTGCATGTTCGCCATCATCACGGTGGCTCTCATCTCTGGTGCGATCGCAGACCGTACGAAGTTCGGATCGTGGATGATCTTCGCAGCACTCTGGGCGACGATCGTGTACTTCCCGGTTGCTCACTGGGTGTTCGCATTCAGCGATGAAGAGTCCGGTTACGTCGGCGGTTGGATCGCCAACAACCTCGGTGCCCTTGACTTCGCTGGTGGCACTGCAGTTCACATCAACGCTGGTGCTGCTGGTCTGGCTCTATGTTTGGTGCTCGGCAAGCGCATCGGATTCGGCAAGACGCCGTTCCGTCCGCACAACCTGCCGTTCGTCATGCTCGGTGCTGCACTGCTGTGGTTCGGCTGGTTCGGCTTCAACGCCGGTTCGGCGCTGGCAGCTAACGGCACCGCCGCAGTTGCCTTCCTCAACACCGTGATCTGCACCGCTGCTGCGATGCTGGCATGGTTGCTCGTTGAGAAGATCCGCGACGGACACGCAACCTCACTTGGTGCCGCTTCCGGCATCGTCGCCGGTCTCGTCGCGATCACCCCGGCCTGTGCCGCGGTGAACATCGTTGGCGCGATCGCAATCGGTGTTGTTGCTGGTGCGCTGTGTGCACTTGCAGTCGGACTGAAGTACAAGCTCGGCTACGACGATTCACTCGACGTTGTTGGCGTCCACCTTGTTGGTGGCCTCGTCGGAACGCTGATGATTGGTCTGGTCGCAACGGATGCCTACATCGCTGAGTCCGCACTCGGACTGTTCTACGGCGGCGGAGCTGAATTGCTCGGCAAGCAGGCAATCGCGGCGGGCGCAGTCCTGGCCTTCTCCTTCGTCCTGACGGCGATCATCGCCTTCGCGATCGAGAAGACCATCGGATTCCGCTCCTCCGAAGAAGACGAACTCAGTGGTGTTGACCTCGCTAACCACGGCGAGTCGGCGTACGAGTTCAACGATGCGGCCTACGGCGGATCGTTCTCGAAGGGCTCCGGCTCCTCGGTGAACGTGACTGCTCCTTCGAAGGAAGGTGCACCAGCATGAAGCTCGTAACCGCAGTGATCAAGCCGTTCAAGCTCGACGATGTCAAGAACGCCCTCGAGGCGTATGGCATCAACGGCCTGACGGTGTCAGAAGCCAGCGGCTACGGCCGTCAAAGGGGGCACACGGAGGTGTATCGGGGGGCTGGGTACACCGTCGACCTAGTGCCCAAGGTGCGAGTCGAAGTTCTCGTTGATGATGATGACGCCGAAAGCGTTGTCGACGTCATCATCAAGAGCGCGCAGACCGGCCGGATCGGAGACGGAAAGGTCTGGATGATCCCAGTCGATTCCGTAGCTAGGGTCCGGACCGGGGAGCGCGGTCACGACGCGCTCTAGATCGCACCTGGAAAACGCAGGTTCGGCTCGCACCGAATCTGCCGCCAGGGCGGGGGCGCCTGCAGCGTGAGCGCAGGCGGCCCCGCCGGGTGACAAGACCCAGGGCCCACCTTCTCCCGACTGGTGGGCCCTGGGTCGAGTCAGTTAA
>JBAYVO010000065.1:0-10109 GCA_041674545.1 Candidatus Nanopelagicales bacterium
GCTGTCGGCATTGAGCTGGGCGGACGAGGCATCGGCGTCTTGGTCACTAGCGAGTTTGGACTCAGCGGACGCGACCGACGCTTCAGCCTGGGCAACCTGTGCTCGAAGCGACGCCGAGTCGATCCGAGCGAGCACGTCGTTCTTCCTGACGGTGTCGCCTTGTTTGACGTTCACCGTGACAACTTCCCCGCTCACGGAGAAGTTGAGATCTTCGGTTGACTTCGCCGCGACCGTCCCCGAAGCGCTGACAGTCTCTTGCATCGAGCCGGTCGTCACCGAGACATTCCTGGCCGTGAGTTCAGTTCCCTCGTCACCCACCGCGCGGGTGACCCCGACGGTCGCCGCAATCAGCACAGCACCAAGGGCTCCGGCGACCAAGGTGTTGCGTCGCTTATGAACAGACCATCGCTGAGTCATGCGTCGTATCGCCATGGCAGCGACTATCTAGATGGAAGTTTTGAGAAGGCTGTGAGAAACCTGTGGTTTCGCTAGCAACTCCGCAGAGCTGATGCTCCGGTGATCCGCGAGGGTCGTTCGCTGCTAAGAGGAGTGCAGGTAGGGTGTCGAAATGCTCGGTACCGTGATGTTCGTCGTCAACTTGCTCATCATCGCCATGGTCGTGTGGGCCTTGATTGACTGCATCGTTCGCCCCGCCGCGGCCTTCCCGGCTGTCGATCGGCAGACCAAGGTCGCGTGGATCACTTTCCTAGGGATTGGAACGGCAATCGTGATCTTCTTTGGCGCGATCTCGCTTCTCGGAATGCTCGGCGTAGTCGTGGCCGTCTTCTACCTCGTTGATGTGCGAACGAAGGTCCTAGAAATCACCCGTCGGTAGCTCGCTTGGCTAACGGCCCTGGTTCGCGACCGCCTCTGCAGCTTCCTTCGCTGCTGCCGGGTCTAGGTAGGTGCCGCCACGCTTCGTTGGCTGGAGCTCGGAATCCAATTCGTAGACAAGCGGGATCCCTGTCGGGATATTCAAGCCTGCGATGTCGTCGTCACTGATCCCGTCGAGGTGCTTTACGAGGGCGCGCAGTGAGTTTCCGTGGGCAGTTACCAACACGGTTTGTCCGGTCAGCAAATCAGGAACAATCGCGTCGTACCAGTACGGCAACATGCGATCGATGACGTCGGCGAGGCATTCGGTGGCAGGAATCAACTCGGGCGCCAGATTCGCGTAACGGGGATCGTGGGTTTGCGCGAACTCGTTGTCGGGGTCGATTGGCGGCGGTGGCGTGTCGAAGGAGCGACGCCACGTCATGAACTGCTCTTCGCCGTACTCGGCGAGCGTCTGCTTCTTGTCCTTGCCTTGCAGTGCACCGTAGTGACGCTCGTTCAGGCGCCACGAGCGCCGAACCGGGATCCATAGACGGTCGCAGGCATCGAGCGCGAGCTGTGACGTGGTGATCGCCCGACGCATCACTGAGGTGTGCAGCACATCGGGATGCAGCTCGGCCTCGGCGATCATCATGCCGCCACGAATCGCTTCAGCGGTGCCCTTCTCCGTGAGCTCAACGTCGACCCAGCCGGTGAACAGGTTCTTGGAGTTCCACGTGCTCTGGCCGTGGCGTAACAGGATCAGGGTTCCAGGCTGCGTCGTCATAGGAGTAATCCTGCCGCATTTGGCCTATGCATCGGACACGTCCCCCGCCGCGGCGTCTGTCTCGCGGCCGGGCAACGGTTCAGCAAGGTGGGTGAATGCCGCGAGGTTTCGAGTGGATTCACCTCGAGAGAGACGCCACTGCCACTCCCGTTGAATCGCAGTTCGAAAGCCCAACTCCAGCAGGTAGTCGAACGCGCCGTCGGAGTTTTCGAGGATCGTGCCGAGGAGGCGATCTAGCTCAAAGTCATCGATCGACGTGAGTGAAACCTTGCCCACGAGGTACACGTCACCCAGATGATCGATCGCGTACGAAACCCCGTACATCCGACGATTGCGCTTCAAGAGCCACGCGTAGACGGCTTCGTGATTCTCATCGGGATTCCGAACAATGAACGCATTGATCGATACCGAATGATCTCCAACGACAATCGACACGTTCGTTTTCAGACGGTGGTCACCAGTCAGTACAGCGACGAAGGTGGTGTCCTCGGGGCGTTCGTTCTCGATCTCGTTTGCGGCGAGGTAGCGAGCAATCGTGTCCGCGACGGCACTCGGTGTAGGGATCACGCTGAATTCCGCGAGACGATCGATAGCCGCGGGGCACCCGCCCGAGCGACAGCAGCCTGACGATAGACCTGAAGCGTCGCCGCCGCCGTTGAATCCCAGCTGAAGCGCTGTGCATGTGGCCGGGCACCACTTGCCAGTTCGGCGAGTAGGCGCCGCTGAGTGAGGAGTTGCTCAAGGCATTCGCTCCAGCGCTGCGTGTCATGTCCCGGCACGAGTAGACCTGACTCGCCATCGGCGACAGCAGTGTGGAGCCCGCCCACGGCTGCCGCCAAGACGGGGGTTCCGCAGGCTTGGGCTTCAATCGCGACGAGACCGAACGACTCCGAATGTGACGGCACACAAACGACATCGGCCGCTCGGTACAACTGGGCTAGCGACGACCGGGTGGTTGGCGGCACGAATCGGACGAGGTCGGCGACCCCGAGTTCCACCGCGAGCTTGCGTAGTTGGTCGAGGCGCTCTGGGCCCGCCCCAGACGGACCACCGCAGATCACCGTGACGAGATCGTCGCGCAAGTGCGGGCTGCGGGCAACGAGAGCGGCCGTCGCGCGAATCAGCACGTCTGGGCCCTTGAGTGGCTGGATTCGGCCAACAAAGAGCAAGACTGTCGCGTTCGCGTCGATCCCGTGTAGGCGCCTTGACTCGATCTGGTCGCCGGGACTGAACTGCTCGAGGTCAACTCCTGGATACACCACGGACGTTTGTCGGGCAGGTGCCCCATAGAGTTGCTGGAGGTCGAGCGCCTCAGCTGCAGTGTTGGCGATGAGTTGATCCGCGGCGCCAACCACCTGCTCTTCGCCGAGCACTCGCATTGAAGGCTCCGGTCGATCACCATCGGCAAGTGCGAGGTTTTTCACCTTGGCCATCGTGTGCATCGAGTGAATGAGCGGAACGTTCCACCGTTCGCTCGCGACAGAGCCCACCTGTCCAGACAGCCAGTAGTGAGAGTGAATCGCGTCGTACCAACCGCTTGGTTTACTCGCTTCTGCGCGCAAAACGCCTGCGGTCAGCCCACAGAGTTGGCCAGGAAGGTCTGCTTTATCGACGTCCTGGCGTGGGCCTGCATCGAGGTTATGGACGAGTACGCCGTCCGCCATGGGTACTAGCGCGGGCTGGGCCCGGGCAGTGGCGCGAGTAAAAATCTCAACCTGAGTCCCCGCGGCCGCGAGGCGTTTAGCGAGTTCAACGACATAGACATTGAGTCCACCAGCATCGCCGGTCCCCGGCTGGTCAAGCGGTGAGGTGTGGACCGAGAGCATCGCAACGCGCTTAGGGCTTGTGGTCTTGCGAATGCGGGAACTGGCGGTGTCAACGAAGGGGGATTGACCCGTCTTCATCTGTTGTCCCTCCGGTTGCAACGTCGCTGGCTGTGGAACAAACGTCCCAGTAACGCCAAACGCTCCCCGAGGGTCAGGATATTCCGTCGAACGGTGGTGGCCTACTCGACCCCGGCGGTGCTGTACGGCTCACCCGTCACGATATGGATGACGCGCTTGCCAATTGTCACGGCGTGGTCGGCGAACCGTTCGTAGTACCGGGACACCAAAGTGACGTCAATTGCGGCCTCGACGCCGTACTTCCAATCGTCGGACAACACCGCACGGAATAGTTGCCGGTGCAGCGAATCCATCTCGTCATCGATGATGCCAAGTTCACCCGCGGCGAGCAGATCGCGTTCGGCAAGGACGTCCCCAGT
Organism: Candidatus Nanopelagicales bacterium; assembly: GCA_041674545.1. Taxonomy (GTDB): domain Bacteria; phylum Actinomycetota; class Actinomycetes; order S36-B12; family UBA10799; genus UBA10799. Next base: position 3,864 of record JBAYVO010000065.1, read on the forward strand.
GCGCTGGACAATTCGTTCGGCGACTTCGCCCATTTCGGTAATGACACCGCGCAACTCCGCGGGAACTGCGCTGGCCGGGTACCGCAGGCGCGCCGCCTTGGCTACGTGTACCGCGAGGTCTCCCATCCGCTCAAGCGACGCCGAGATCCGTAGGCCAGACAGCAACACTCGCAATTCCGTTGCGACGGGCGCCTGCAGTGCGACGAGCTCAAGCGCCTGCTCCTCGAGATCATGGGCAACGGCATCGATCTCTTCGTCGCCAGCGATCACAGATTCGGCGAGGACAAGGTCGGCGTCGAGGATGGCATTGGTGGCTTGGATCATCGCGTCGTTCACCAGCTTCGTCATGTGCACGAGCTGGTTGTCGAATTGATCGAGTTGTTCGTGGTACGCGCTTCGCATAATTCAGCACCATAGCCCCGGTGACCCGACGCGTCAGCGGATAGCGATTGAACGTTCTGCAAGGACTGGTCTGGTTATGCGGCCAACAGGTGAACGCGAGGTTGCGCGCAGTTGTATATCCACTTCGCCATGTACGAATCGAATTGATCGTGCCTATCCTTGGGTTGTGGCAACATTTGATGGCCTCGTGATCGCACTGCTGCTTGGCGTCGGAATCGGCGTCGCGGCGGCGAACTGGGTCTCACGCCGACGCCGAGAGCGTCTGGCTCGTGAATTGGGAATCGGAGTTGAAACCCGAAGCCTGCTGCTGGCCGATATTCAGCGGCTACTCACCGGTGTCCCAGGCGCTGCCGTGCTCGTCGAAGCGGGCAGCGGTCGCGTGGTGGTCGCTTCCTCGGACTCCTACGCGATGGGTGTTGTTGTCGGCGAACGGATTGTGGTCGCCCAGATTCTCGCGATGGTCACTGCTGTTCACCGCACCGCCGGCATCCGTGAGGAGACCATCGACATTCGGCGCCCGCCGTACGCCTCGGGGCGCATCGAGTTACTTGCGCGGGTTGCGCCGGTCAATGAATCAATCGCGCTAGTGATTGCTGAAGACATCTCCGGAGCACGCCGTATTGAGGACGTCCGACGTGACTTTGTGGCGAACGTCAGTCACGAGTTGAAGACGCCGGTCGGTGCGCTATCGCTGCTCTCAGAAGCAATTCTCGAGGGCGCTGACGAGCCTGACGAGGTTCGGCATTTCGCGGGCCGCATGCAAATCGAGAGTGCCCGTTTGTCGCACTTGGTCGCTGATCTTGTGGACCTTTCTCGGCTTCAGGGCGACGATCCGATGCAGTACGCCCACGAAGTCGATATTGATTCGGTGCTACGTGAGGCCGTTGACTCGATGCGAACAACGGCGCAGGCCAAGCACATCGAGCTCGTTGTTGGCGGCGACCGCCACGCACAGGTCTACGGCGTGGAGAGCCAACTGGTTACAGCTGTACGCAACCTGGTGGCCAATGCGGTCTCGTATAGCGGTGAGCGAACCCAAGTGTCGCTAGGCTGCCGGATCGCTGCCGACCATTGTGAAATCACGGTGACGGACCAGGGGATGGGGATTCCATCTGGCGAGCTTGACCGGGTCTTCGAACGTTTCTACCGCGTAGATCAGGCGCGTTCCCGCGATACAGGTGGCACTGGGCTTGGCCTCTCGATCGTCAAGCACGTGTGCCAGAACCACGGCGGAAGCGTTTCCGTGTGGTCAGTGGAAGGCGAGGGAAGCACCTTCACGCTGCGATTGCCGACCATGGGTCGCTCGATTCCGCGTGAACACAGTGACGTGCCACAGCGAGCCTTTTCGCGCTCAGAGATCTCGGGAGGGGAGCTGGACGTTGGTGCCGGGCAACCCGGCCGCAGGCGCGCGCGTCGCGGACTGTTCAAACACCGCGATACCAACTCATCAACAACCCAAATGCCCACTCAACAATCTGAAGAGGAGCCAGTTCGGTGACTCACGTACTGATCGTCGAAGACGAAGTGTCGTTTAGCGACGCCCTGTCCTTCATGCTGCGAAAAGAAGGCTTCGAAGTTTCGGTTGCCGCCGATGGCAACACCGGGCTTGAGATCTTCTCTCGTCAAGGTGCCGACATCGTGCTACTCGACGTCATGTTGCCAGGGATCTCGGGCACGGAGGTGTGTCGACAACTCCGCCAGGTGTCCAAGGTGCCGATCATCATGCTGACGGCAAAGGATGGCGAGATTGACAAGGTCGTTGGGCTCGAGCTCGGTGCCGACGACTACGTCACTAAGCCGTTCTCGAGTCGTGAACTCGTTGCGCGAGTGCGTGCGGTGTTGCGTCGACAGTCGGCGATTGCCGAGACCGATCCTGGGGCAAGCGAGTTGAAGTCTGGCCCGGTCGTCATGGATGTGGACCGGCACACCGTCTTCGTCAACGGCGAGGAAGTGAAGCTGCCACTCAAGGAGTTTGAACTCCTTGAGTTGTTGCTTCGCAATGCTGGGCGTGTCCTCACGAGGACGCAGTTGATCGACCGAATTTGGGGATCAAACTATGTCGGCGACACGAAGACTCTCGACGTTCACGTGAAGCGAATCCGGTCGAAGATTGAGCCTGATCCAGCGCATCCTCGGTACTTGGAGACGGTCAGAGGGCTCGGGTACAAGTTCAACTAGATGGCGCGTGACCTACTTCGTCGCGCGCGGCGCGGCGTGGTTGGTCGAGGGCGGGGCTAGCTCGAGTGCGCGCCCTCTTCGGCCTTTGACTCGGTCGCTGTGGGCGACGGTGTCGGCTTCGGCGGTGGTGCGGGAACGCCGTTGGGTGTGATTCCTTCGTAGATTCCCTCGGCCGGGACGACGAGTACGGAACCCGTCACTGCGCCTGCTCGGGCGAACGTGAAGGTCGTCGACACGTAGTTCGACGGCGGGATCAGGGCGCCGCTGAGGTTGACATAGAAGGTCGTGTTGTAGCCGGTGCGTGTCTCAGCAATCTTGGTGAGCGGAATCGTTCCGCCAGTGATGTCGACCGTGCCCTTGGTCTCGGTCGTGACAGAGGTGAGCGCGTCAGGCGTCTGACCGGTGTTGACGAACGTCGCGCTAAGCGTGAAGTCCGTGGGGTTCAGTGGGCTACGCACCCAGACAGCGGAGCGCACCTGGATGTCACCAACTTGGGTGCTCAAGCCATCGCCGGACGGAGGTTGGACGCTCGTTTGAGCCGCAAACCCGTTGAAACACCCTGCTAGCAGGGGTACGGCAGCAATGCTGGCTGCCAAGACGGCGGTGCGCTTACCTGAGGCGTGGCGAGTGATCCCATTCACGGCGCGCAGCCTAGCGCGTTCAGTGGGTGCAAGTGAAACGCAAACCCCACTTCGTCGGCATTTTGCATTCCGAGAGCCCCATTTGATGGGCATTCGGAGTTTCCACAGGGCTGGTAGGCGAGCAATTACCCCGTGTTACCCTTGGGGGGTACGAAAGGGGCTATCTGCCACATGTCGTTCTCCGTTGGTGACACCGTCGTCTACCCACACCATGGCGCTGCACTCATTGAATCAATCGAACATCGAGTGATCAAGGGTGAGAAGCGTGAGTACTTAGTGCTCCGCGTTGCGCAAGGTGATCTGACCGTTCGAGTACCTGCTGACAATGTAGATCTTGTCGGCGTGCGTGATGTCGTGAATCAGGAAGGCCTGGACCGCGTTTTCAACGTCCTGCGCCAGCCTTACACGGAGGAGCCCACGAACTGGTCCCGCCGCTACAAGGCGAACCTTGAGAAGCTCGCTTCTGGCGATGTGATCAAGGTTGCCGAGGTCGTTCGCGACCTTTGGCGCCGCGAGAAGGATCGTGGCTTGTCTGCTGGCGAGAAGCGGATGCTTGCAAAGGCTCGCCAGATTCTGGTCAGCGAGCTAGCACTTGCCGAACAGACGAACGAGGACAAAGCTGAGAGCCTGCTCGACGAGGTTTTGGCTTCCTAGTCTCTTTATCTGCCACACCACATGACTTCCAACTATGGCGACCGATCATTGCGATCGGTCGCCATAGTTATTGCAGCCGCTGGTCGAGGCGAACGACTCGGCGGTGAACTTCCCAAGGCGCTTGAGCACGTTGCGGGCGTCTCGTTGCTCGAATACTGCGTCCACACCGTCGCCGCATTGCGAGGCCTCGGCGCAGTTGTGGTGTCCGCGCCGGAGGCATACCTCGCCGAAGTCGACGAGATTTGCGCGCGATTGACCAAACCGGCGGCGATCGTGGTTCCTGGTGGCAGCACCCGTACCGAATCGGTAGCTAACGCGCTAGCGATGTTGCCCGACGACATCGACATCGTGCTCGTGCATGATGCCGCGCGAGCGTTCACTCCGGTTGAACAGTTCCTCGATGTCATCGCCGCGGTTGAGGCGGGTTCCGATGCCGTGATTCCAGGCCTGGCCGTGGTGGACACGACCAAAGAGGTCGACGGCGACGGGTTCGTCGTGCGGACTGTCCCGCGTGATTCTTTGCGAGGTGTCCAAACGCCTCAGGGTTTTCGGCGCGAGACGTTGGATGCGGTTCATCGAGACCACGACCTACGTGGCGCGACGGATGATGCCGGGATGGTCGAGGCGAGCGGAGGGCACGTGAAGGTCATCCCAGGGCATCCTGATGCGTTCAAGGTGACCACGCCGTTTGATCGCCTGATCGGTGATGCGCTCGTGACCAGCAGGAGCCTTCCGCACTAGGGGTCTCGTCCATGGTGCGGTGGACACTGTCTGGTCGGTAGGTTTCTTCCCATGACGACGCATGAGAACTCGTTGCCGGTAGTCCCGCTCGTGGGAATCGGGATGGATGTTCATCCGTTTGAGCCGATCCGGGATCTCCATCTGGCGGGGTTGTACTGGCCGAGTGAGATCGGACTTTCGGGCCACTCGGACGGTGATGTGGTTGCCCACGCATGCTGCGACGCGTTGTTGTCGGCCGCGGGACTTGGGGATCTCGGTGCTCAGTACGGCACGGATCAACCTGAATGGTCGGGAGCGCAAGGTGTCGCTCTTTTAGCGGAGACTGCGCGCCGCGTTCGTGCAGCCGGCTTCGAGATTGGCAATGTTGCGGTTCAACTGATCGGGAATCGTCCGAAGATTGGAACGCGCCGGGATGAGGCGCAGCAGGTGTTGTCCGACGCGATCGGCGCCCGCGTCACCCTCTCGGCAACCACCACAGACGGCCTAGGCCTCACCGGACGCAGCGAGGGCCTCGCCGCAATCGCCACAGCCCTCATTTACCCCCTCGCCTAACAACCCAACCCCGGCGCGTTGAGTGTGGACTTGTTGGGGTGTCTGAGCGCGAAAATGGCCCAACAAGTCCACACTCAACGCACCAAGGGTCCGGTTCAGATAGCGGGCTGAAGGGGAGTACCGTCGTCGGTATGGCTGAGAAACTCTCTGATGATCAGAAGGCGCTGATTGGCGCTCCGAACTTTGCTGTGATCGCAACGATCAATCCTGACGGACAGCCGCAGCTGTCGCCCGTGTGGTGCAAGCTCGATGGTGACGACGTGTTGGTGTCGACAGTCGAAGGGCGCCGTAAACACCTCAACATGGAACGTGACAACCGCGTCACGATCGTCGTCCAGCCCGCAGATGCGCCGTACAAGTACGTCGAGATCCGCGGAACAGCGTCGATGGTGACCGAGGGTGGACGCGAATTGATCGATGAGCTTGCCAAGCAATACATGGGCGCGGATCGATACCCCGGTGACGAGGGCACGGACAACGTCCGCGTCGTGGTGCGGGTTACTCCGCGACGTGTTGTCTCGATGGGTGTTTAGGACTGCCCTAGACACCTCACGTGTGTCGCGCAGGGTGTCTGCCCGCGATCGGAACTAGGCAGGTTTGTAGTAGCTCCGATAGGCTCACGCCTTGTGACATTGCGTTTGCACGACACCCTGGCGCGCCAAGTGCGCGACTTCGTGCCGTTGACCCCTGGCGAAGTCCTCATGTACCAATGCGGGGCGACGGTTCAGTCTGCTCCCCACGTGGGTCATATTCGGTCGGGCGTGGTCTTCGACCTGCTGTCTCGCTGGCTTAAGGCGTCCGGGTACCGGGTCGTGTTGTGCCGTAACGTCACCGATATCGACGACAAGATTCTCGCCCGGGCGAAGATGGAAGATCGCCCCTGGTGGGCTGTCGCCGCGTTCTACGAGCGTGCATTCCAGGAGGCCTACAACGTGCTCGGGTGTGCCCCGCCGACGGTTGAGCCGCGCGCGACAGGGCACGTCACGCAAATGGTCGAGCTCATGGAGCGCTTGATCGAGCGAGGGCATGCGTACGAATCCGATGGCGATGTCTACTTCGACGTCCGATCGTTCGCGGA
>JBAYVO010000066.1:0-9977 GCA_041674545.1 Candidatus Nanopelagicales bacterium
ACCTGGCGGAAGGTGGACGTCATCGCCGACGCCTGCCCGCTCTTCTCCGGCGGAACATCGGCCAACACAACGTTGGTGAGCTGGGCAGAAGCGAATCCAACGCCCGCACCGTAGATGACCAACGGGATCGCCATCCACCATGGCGAACGAGTCAAGCTGAAGCTCCAGCCGATTCCAAGGATTCCAATGATCTCCAGGATCATTCCCATTCGGACCACCTGTGTAGCGCCAAGACGCGCAGACACCTTGCGCGCGCTGCCGCCAGCGCCGAGGGTTCCGATCGCGAGGAAGGCGATGAGCACTCCGGTGGTCAGGGGGTCGAACCCTGCAACGCTCTGCAGCCAAAGCGGCAGGACGAACAGAATCCCAAACTCGCCGAGGCTCACAACGAGCGCAACCACGTTGCCGAATCCGTACCGGCGAATCTTGAACAGCGGGAGATCGATGAGAGTGCTCTTGCCAACATTGGCGCGATGTCGCTCCCACGCGACAAGCAAAAGAAGGAGGAGGAATCCCAGGAAGAACGTCACCGGCACGATCGACAGCGATCCCGCATTCAAGGTGATCGGGCCAAGATCGAAGTCACTGATAGCTGTCCACCAGCCATATTGCTGACCCTCAATGAGCCCGAAGACGATGAGCCCGAGGCCTATGGAAGACAGCAGAACCCCGACGACGTCGATCTTGCCCACGCCTGGAACCTTCGTCTCTGGAACGGTGAGCATGACGGCGATTCCGGCGGTGATTGCGATCGGTACGTTGATGTAAAAGGCCCAACGCCACGAGTAGTCCTCGGCCAGCCAACCGCCGAGCAGTGGTCCGAGTGCGGCAGCGCCACCAAACACTGCGCCCCACAGGCCGAACGCGACCGCGCGGTTCCGTCCGGTGAACAACACGTTGATGACCGCGATCGAACTTGGCAGCATCATTGAGGCGCCAACGGCTTGAACGGCGCGCGCCGCGATCAGAAAGTCAGCGTCCTGGGATGAGCCGCTCGCGATGCTTCCGAGCACAAAGATCACGATGCCGGTGACGAACAACAGGCGGCGGCCATATTTGTCGGCAAGGAGGCCGACAGTGATGAGCAATGCAGCGAACAGCAACGAGTAGATCGAGTTGACCCACTGTGCGTCGGTCTGGGTGAGGTCTAGGTCATCGACCATCGTGGGCAGAAGCACGTTTACCACGCTGCCGTCGATGATGATCATCGAGAGGCCGAGGAGCAATGCTGCGAGCGCCCACCACGGATGCTTCGGCGCGGTCGTGGCCGAGAATCCCTCCGCGTGCTCGGACCCTGAATTTCCGGAATTATGCGATACGCCCATGCTCACGACGCAAAGCTAGCGGTCCACGGGTGGCCGACGCAGGTTCGCTGTGTAGCGCATCAGCGCCCCATTCGCCGGTAACGTTCTTGACCGTGGCTCTTCCATTCTTGAAGGTTCCCGGCGGGCGAATCGTCGCGTCGCCATCCGCGCGCGCTGGAATCCTTGCAGCATCAGCGAGTATCGCGTCAACCTTCGCTCGCGGCCTCCTTCCTCGCAGCGTCGGGGATCAGGCAGTGGCAACTGGCATTTGCACGGCAGCGATCTACCAAGTGACGGTTACCTCACACTCCGCGGCCGAGACGATTGCGCTGTTCACTACAGGGTCACGGGGGATGCGCGGACGCGTGCCAGACCAGACTCGACTCCTCGCGATTGAGCTCGCCTTTGCTGCGGTTGGAGCGGTAATCGATCAAGCGCTGCCGCACAAGCCGCGTGAAACACTGGCGGTCTCGATCACTCGCTTCCTTGGCCAAACCTTGATGCTCGGTGGTGCGGCTGGCGCTGCGGTGACTGTTGCCGACCACGGCCTCGCGAAGGTGTTTCCCGGGCAAGAGCTGTCGAAGCGACCGATCTTCGTCGACGTCGTCCTCGGTGGTTCCATCGCTGGCTTCACAGTCTTCGTCCGTCACCGGCACGCTCGCGAGTTCGGACTTGTTGATCCAAAACGTCGGGCAATTAAGCGCGCTGGGTTGGTGAAGACTGCGAAGGCAAGCGTTGCGGGAGTCGGTGCCGCACTCGGGATGCTCACCCTCGCAGCAAGCGAACAGTTCATTGCCCACAAGGTCAAGCAGCTCCTCGATGAGCGGGTCCGCCGCTTCGACATTGGCAGTCCGATGGTTGGCCACTGCGTCGCACTTGGGATGTTTGGAGCCGCGGGAACCGGCGCGTTTGTGATTGCAAAACGCCGCATCGAACGCGGTGACGACATCGTCGAGCCTGCGTATCCAGAGCCGCCGACGAGCGCCTTCGTCACCTCTGGCCCCAACTCGGTTGTGCCGTTCGACACGATCGGCAAGGAAGGCCGCCGATTTGTCTTGATGGCGCTGAGCGCCGACGAAATCAGCGCTGTGATGGGTGAACCGGCGATCGAGCCGATTCGCATTGTCGGCGGCTACGAAGCGGCCGAACACACCGAAGATCGCGCCCGCTTGTGCTTGGCGGAGTTGGAGTCACTAGGCGCATTCGACCGGTCGTTGATCTGCATCGCGTCACCCACCGGCGTTGGCTACGTCAGCTACACGTTCGCAGAGAGTCTGGAGTACCTCACCCGCGGAGACTGCGCGACCGTGATTCCGCAGTACGCGTTGGTGCCTTCGGCGATGGCGCTCTTCGACACCCACGACGGCGTCGCGTTGCAACGCAGAGTCCTGGAACTCACCCGCGACCGCATTGCCCAGCTGCCACCGGAGAACCGCCCGAAGCTCGTCCAATTTGGGGAGAGCCTCGGGGCCCAAGTCGCACTGGACGTCGCGTACCCGATGGGCTCGAACGAGTTTGACGAACTCGGGCTCGATGCCGGCCTTTACCTCGGTGTCCCGTTCCGTTCGACTGCCTGGAACTCATGGTGGAACGCTCGTAGCAGCTTTGATCCACAGCGGCAGATGACGCTCGCGTCAGACTCGGACGTGTTGGCGGAACGGTTCGCGAATCCAGAACGACGTCGTCGCCACGTCATGGTCGTCCATGACGATGACCCCGTCAACCGCTTCTCCTACCGCCTTGTTGTCAAGCAACCGTGGTGGATGGGCCCCCCGGCAACTCGTCCACCCAAGGTTCCGCGAGAGACGATCTGGCGTCCAGTGACGACGTTTGTTCTCACCGTCATTGACCTCCTCAACGGCATGGATTTCAAACCCGGCGAATTCGTCCGCCGCGGACACGACTACCGCATGGACTCTCGCGGCGCGACTGCCGCGACCTACGGTCTGCCATGTACAGATGAGCAGGCCGCCGCGATTGACGAAGCGTTGCGGGTGCGCGAACAGGATTGGGCGGCTCGCCGTCTGGTGGCGCGCAAGTTTGCCAACGCTCGTGATTCGGTGGCGCGGACCCTCAAGTCATGGGGCGTGTCGAGCCAGGACTTCATGGCGATCGAAGACGGTGAGGGGCCCCTTGTGGCTGACGTCAACCCGCGTTCGCAGATGCTTCCTAACCGCTTCGGTTCCAGCGGCGTGCTCTAGCGCGCGCAATCGCCCGCCAAGCGGACCTAACTACTCGCTCGCTGCAGACGATCGCGGACTGCCTCGCCGATGCCTGCGTCAGGTGGTGCCAGCGCGATGACGCGGGTCAGACCTAACTCGTCGCCACGGCGTAGCGCGGCGTAGAGCTCACGTGCGTATTGCTCCGACGAGGTCGGCGTCGCCAGCCGGATCCAATGCGGGGGAGCCGCAGGGGAATCCGTGCTCAGGCAGATCACCCCGACGTCCGCGTTGAGCGCGAGGTCCTCGCGCACGGCAGATAGTTCGGCCGCGGAGGTAACGAGAGTGACTCGTGCCCGGGGAGCGTAGTGCGAAGCCAGCGAACCAGGCACGCGCGGCACAGACTTCGATTCCACGGCATCGGCTACCGGAACGACCTCGCGCAACTGAGCATCGGTGATGCCGCCACTGCGCGCGACGACGACGTCACGTGGCCGACAGATCACGATCGTCGATTCGACTCCGACCGTGCATTCCCCGCCGTCGAGGATGAGGTCATCAGGTCCTAGATAGGGATCGAGTTCCGCCTTAACGTGGAGGGCGGAGGTGGGGCTCACTCGCCCGAATCTGTTGGCGCTTGGCGCCGCAATGCCAGGTGCGGGTCGGGTGGTTGTCGTGAGCTCTGCGAGTACCGCCGCGAACAGCGGGTGGTCAGGGGCGCGCAATGCAACGGTCGGCTGACCTCCAGTAATTGCATCACTGACGTGGTCCGCGCGCGGGACGACGATTGTTAGTGGTCCAGGCCAGAAGGCATCAGCGAGATGTCGCGCCGTCTGCGGAACGTTCTGGGCCCACGAGTCAATGGCCTTCGAATCGCGCACGTGCACGATCACGGGATGAGTTGCCGGGCGGCCTTTCGTGGCGAAGATTCGCGCAATGGCATCCGGTGAACTAGCAAGCCCACCGAGACCATAAACGGTCTCGGTGGGCAGTGCTACAAGGGCGTCCGCGTCGAGTGCGGCAGCCGCAAACGCGGGACTAGCTGTAAACCTTGGCAAAGGTGCCAATCTTGACCTTGCGCCAGAGCGGGATGAGCTTCTTCTTGTCGCGGATGTTGACGCAGCCGTGCGATGCGCCGTTGTATCCGACTCCGTTGAAGAACATCGAATAGTGAACTGCTTGGCCACCGCTGAAGTACATCGACCACGGCATCGGGGTCTTGTACAGAGTGGAGAAGTCGTTCTTGACCTTGCGGAAGATGCGGAAGTTACCTTCGCGCGTGCGGTAGCCAGGGCCGCCGAAGCGTGCGTCGAGTGCCTCGACAAGCTTGCCCTTCTTGAAGTACCGAACGATCTTCTGGTCCTTGTCAATGCAAAGAGCTGCGGCCTTCTTCTTGCAGATCTTTGGGACACCATCACCATTGCGTGACTTGCTCCGGAGCATTGACCAGGTCTTTGCGTTGACGACCTTGTTCTCGTTGGCTTCGAAGTAGCGGAACTTTTCGTTGAAGCGTGCAACACCGGATGCCGTGGCACCGTTGTAGTTGCCGTTGACCTTCACCAGAATGCCCAGGATGTTGAGACGACGCTGGATTTCGGCGACGCCTTCTCCGGTCGAACCCGGCCGAATGGTCGCGCCAGCATTGAGCTGCGCGATCGTGAACTCGGTGCGTTTTGCTGGTGCGGTCTTTTTCTTCACCTTCGCGACTGGCGCGACCGGTGCGGCGGGTGCGACTGGCGCAACCTCAACCGACGCAGGCGCAGCCTCTTCGGTGGCAGCAGGCGTGGCCGAGTCAGTCGTAGACTCGGTGACAGCGTGCGCCGGAATCGCGAGGCTGACGGCCAAGGCTCCAGCGACTGTGGTGCCAGCCACAAGTTTCACGGCAAGTTGTCGTGACATGTAGTTCTTCCCTCCAGCAAGTCAGGTTGTGATGACGTACCCCTCGTGCGTCAACCCTGACTCGACAATTGTGAGCGCAAAACACGCCGGATGCTAAGACGAGAGACCAATCCCACAGGTTCCACCTGAACGCCACCTAATTTCGTCACTGGCAGTGACAAAGCTGGCTAACCCTTGCGGCCAATGATCAGGTCTGCAACGAGTCCAGTCCATCCGGTCTGGTGGTTTGCGCCAATTCCGGCTCCATTGTCGCCGTTGAAGTACTCGTGGAACATCACGAGGTCCGACCAGTCGCCATTTTCGGAGAACTTGGGGGTATCGCCGAAGCACGGTCGACGGCCGTCGGCGTCGGGCAGGAAGAGTCGGATGAGCCTGTTCCGAATCTCGTCGGCAACCTGTTGAAGGTTCATCATGGTGCCCGATCCCGTCGGGCATTCCACGACGAAGTCGTCGCCGAGATAGAGGTAGTACCGCTCGAGCGCCTCGATCACCAAGTGGTTGATCGGGAACCAGACGGGCCCGCGCCAGTTGGAGTTGCCGCCGTACATCGCGGTGCTCGATTCCGCCGGTTCGTAGTCGACGCGGAACTCTTGGTTGTCGATCGTCACGCTGAATGGGTCTTCGAGGTGGCGCCGCGACAACGAACGAATTCCGTAGGGGGAGAGCATCGCGTCTTCGCTCAAGACCTCCATGAGGACGCGACGCAGCCGATCCGGGTCGACAACCGTGAGCAACAGCTTGGACCCTGCCTCGGTGTCGGTTCGGTAGACGAATCCGGCACGGTCAAGTTCGGTCGTGTCCAGGCCACGCCGACGCAAGAACTGACTGAATCGACGCTCAAGGCGATCGGCGTCGCGGACGTACACCTCGTTGTCCGACTCGATGTATGCAGCCGCCAACACGGGGATCACGCCGACGATGCTGCGGACCCGGAGTGGAACTTTCTCGCCATCCGGGCGGACAAGTTGGTCGTAGAAAAAACCGTCGGACGGGTCCCACATGCCCGCGTCGCCGACCCCGTCGGTGATGCCCGAGAAGTGCTCCAGGAACTTGAGCATCATTGAGCGGTAGGCGGGGTCTTTTGCTGCCAGTCGCATCGCGATACGCAACATCTGCAAGCAATAGAACGCCATCCAGGCAGTGCCGTCGGCCTGTTCGATTCGGCAACCAGCGGGCACGTGCGTCCGGTCGATCGGTCCGATGTTGTCCAAACCGAGGAAGCCACCCTCGAAGACGTTGTTGCCTTGCGCATCGACGCGGTTCACCCACCACGTGAAGTTGATCAACAATTTGTGGAACACGCTCTGCAGAAACTGGAAGTCCCGGGCGCCGTCGATTTCGAATACCCGCAGTGCGGCCCAGGCGTGCACCGGAGGGTTGCGATCATCGAAAGACCACTCGTAGGCCGGAATCGCACCGTTCGGGTGCATGTACCACTCGCGCAACATCACGGCGAGTTGGTACTTGGCGTACTCGGGGTCGATGTGAGCGAACACGACCGTGTGGAACGCGAGGTCCCAGGCCGCGAACCAGGGGTACTCCCAGGCGTCGGGCATGCTCAAGACGTCGTAGGCGTCGAAGTGGCGCCAATTTTGGTTGCGGATGTGTTTGTGGCCAGGCGGGGGTGGTGGTTCTTGCGGGTCGCCTTCGAGCCAGAGCTTGACGTCGTAGCGGTAGAACTGCTTCGTCCAGATCATGCCGGCGAACGCTTGGCGCATCACCGCGATCTCTTGGCTGGAGCGTTCCGGTGGAGCGAGAGCGGCGTAGAACTCGTCAGCCTCTGCCTCGCGTTCGGCCATGAGGTCCTCAAACGGCGTGGTCGGCCAGGCTGGGTCTGCAACGTCACCCTCAGTGGGGGACCACAGTCGCAGCCGTAGCTCGACCGTCTCACCGGGTGCCACCGTCATCTCGTACCACCAGGCAGCCTTAGTGCCCTCGAGGCTGGGGTTGACCGATGCCTTGTCGTGGAGGACGTGATCGTTGATCCCGTCTTTCGGGAACGGGGTCGTCTCTTTCGCGCCGTCACCCCACAGGGCTGGGTTGTTTGAGGCGTTCTCGCAGAACAGCGCCGTTGGATGCCCGTCTGGGCCGGATGCCGCGTCGAGGTGGTAAAGCCCTGCGCGCCAGTGTTCGGCGACGATCGTGCCGGAACCGTTCGGCCGCGAGACGTGGCGAACTTCAGGACGGCGGTGCCGTCGACCCCAACTCCAGGTGTCGCGGAACCACAGTTGCGGCAGGACGTGGATCGTGTCCGCCTCCGGTCCGGCGTTGGTGATGCGAATCCGGATGTAGATGTCGGTCGGGTCTGCCTTGGCGTAGTCGACGTCGATGTTCCAGTAGCGGTCCTCATCAAATACGCCCGTGTCCATCAGTTCGTATTCGGGCTGGCTGCGATCGCGTTGGGCGTTCGTCTCGATGAGGTCTTCATAGGGGAACGCGGCCTGCGGGTACCGGTAGCGCCAGCGCAGCCACGAGTGCGAGGGCGTGGCATCGCGGTACCAGTAGTACTCCTTGACGTCCTCGCCGTGGTTTCCCTGATGGCCGGACAGGCCATAGAGGCGTTCCTTCAGGTGGGAGTCGCGGCCATTCCAGAACGCGAGTCCGAAGCACAGGTCTTGCCAGATGTCGCTGATCCCGGCGAGGCCGTCCTCGCTCCAGCGGTAGCTGCGTGAGAGCGCGTGCTCGTAGGGGAACGAACTCCAGGCGTCACCGTTGTCGGAGTAGTCCTCTCGGACGCTTCCCCACGCGCGCTCGGAAAGGTAGGGGCCCCACTCGTACCAAGGGCCAGCCTCTTCAGGACCTTCGACCATGCCTTGGGCGTCGGCCATGCGCTTGCCCTCCGCAGTTTCGGCGGCGGGACCTTGCAGGCCTGGGGAGAATCTGTCGGTGTCATGTTGCACGAGATAAGCGTGCCCGACTCAATAGGGAGGTAGCCTGCCGCAGTGAGCCTGAACACGATTACTTCTGCGCAGTTGTTACCCGCCGCGATTGTTGCTATCGGTGCCGACGCGGCCAAAGTGGGTGAACAACTCGGTGAGCACTACGAGTCGATGTTGACCACCGTTGACTCTGTGACCTCTGCTGATGCTCCAGGGCTAGCAGAACAAACCCTGGCCGCGCTGCAGGAGCGGGGGACCGCCGCAGGCGTTGGGCAGGGGCTGCCCGCGATTGCGGTGCTGGCAACCACCTCTCAGTGGCAGGACGTTGCCGAGTTCGTCACCGCCTTGCGGCAGCAACCATCCACGTTGCGTCCCCGAGTTTGGCCAACCTTCGTGGGTGGTGACGCGGATGCGCTCACTGAGTTTGATGCTCGCCTTGACGAACTTGGCACGGGTGCATGTGACTTGGTGCTGATGATGAATGGTGATGCTGAACCATCCGCTAAGGCAGGTGCGCTCGGGGCCTGGTTGCACGTCAAGATGCCAGCGCCTCCAAGCGTGCTGGGGGAATTACCCGACGTCGCGGGGAAGATCTGCCGCTACGTCGCGATCGGCTCGAAGAGTCTCGGTGATGTTGATGCGGTGGGTGTTGAATCTGCGCAGCCAGCTGCGATTGCCGACGCCGCCACCGTTACTCCTGCAGTGACGCTCGCGCTCGCCGCAGCGGCAAACAAGACAGTGAGTGTCATCGCAGCAAATGATGCGGCGAGCGCGCTATGCGCGGCGGCCGAAGATCTCGATGCAAGCGCGTTGCTTCGCGCCGAAAGCCACCTTGCGCAGGCACTCACGGATGTTTCGAGGCAGCTTTCGAAGCAGTTGTCCGACGCCCTATCGCAGCTAGTGGAAGCTGAACTTGAAGCCGCGGCACGCGACGAGGTCGAGGGTGAGTCAGGGGCTCGTGACGAGGTTGCTGAGACAGCAGTGGAAGACGTGGCTCAGAGTCCCGCAGCCCTTGGTGCGCCAGCGGAGGACCGCACGGAAGCTGTGTCGCAATTGGTGCTGCTCGCCAGCAAGGGCGGGTTGAGCAAGATGTTCTCGCGTTCGCGGATGACCGGAATCGCTCAGTCGGTGTCGGCTGCTGCTCGCCGCGACGTCGACGTTGCCGTGAAGAAAGCGATTGCCCCAGTCGCTCACGAAGTGCCAGATCAGGTTGCGGCAGGCGTCGCCCGCCGACAAGAACAACAAGATGCGGCGCGGGCCGCTCAAGAGGCCCAGGCTGCACAGCAATCGGACGAACAGTGGCGCTTGGCCCTCGCGGCCTGCCGTGACGAGGTCGCGCTGTGGCCCGCAGTCGACATCTCAAATGTGCGGCGCTCATGGGGTGGCGCGGCCCCGGCACCAAGGCAATACGTGGTCGGTTCTGAATCAGCGCTCCGCGGACTGCCTGATGACGACGACTCGCTTAGCGTGATCGACCTCCGCGACTCGGCGACGCCCACCGGAGCACCTGCGGTTGATATCGATCTTCGCGATTCCGAATCGCTCGCGCCCTCAAGGCGCGCCACGATCCTGCTGGCCCAGTACGGCCTCCCCCTGACCGCGTTCTAGCCGCCCCACCCCCGGCAACCTCAACTGCCCCCAAACCCAAAAAGCCCCTCGTTGAGTCTGGGATTGTTGCTGGGTCTGAGGCGCTTGACCCGGCAACAACCCCAGACTCAACGAGGGAATGACTGCGG
>JBAYVO010000067.1:0-9659 GCA_041674545.1 Candidatus Nanopelagicales bacterium
ACTCGCATTACCTCAGTCCCGCGGCTTGGGTAGAAGACTCCCTAGTGGGGGTGGCCACCCGCGCCCTTAGGCGGTCCACGTATTCAATGAGGGGCTGAGCTTCGCGCAGGACCGCGCCCACCTGCTCGATGGGCATGTCATCCACCTCCTCGAGGCGGCCAGAGACGTAGTCCACGGCACCCTGCAACTCGGGCGCGAACCAGCCATGGATGGCAGGCTCGGTGCTGACGGCTGGGCGCAGCTCCTTCTTGATCTGGGCCCGCAACTCCTCGACGCGCCACCCGTGCTCCTCGGCCTTGGCCAGCCAGGACTGGGCAAGCGTGCCCTCGATTCCGGCAGACCAGATGATCCAGTGGTGCGTCCACGAGAGGGAGGAGCGCAGCTTGTGACGGTAGGCCTTGCACAGGCTATACCTCGCCTTGACTTGGTCCACTTGCTTGCTTCGAGCCGTGGCGTATTCGTGGAGCAGGGTAGCAACGGTCATGCCTGGGCGCTTGTGCTGCTCGCGCCGCACATACTCCACGGCGACGTCGCCATCAGCCCAAGCGTGCAGCTTGTCGATGGACTGGGCCAGGCGATCGATGGCATCGAACTCCTCGTCGGTGGGGTTGCCAGCGAAGCGCAGGCCCAGCAGCGTTAGCTGGTGGGCGCCGGGCAGGTTGATCATGCCATTTTGCAGGGGGTCGAGTAGTTTGTTCATGCTGCTCCTTTGTTAAATAGGCGAGCCGTCGTCTTGTAGGACTGGACCGCCATTTCTGATTTATTGTGCTGGTTCTTGGGTAAATTGAATCGGACGCGGACCTCCTCGGCTCGTTGCCTTACGCGCTCGACGCTGAGGCCATAGGCGGCCGCGGCTTGGTGCATGGACTCGCAATCCACACCAAGGGCCAGCAGGGCGACATGGGCGGCCAGCTTGGGGGTCTTCTCCTCGGGGCGCTTGATGCCGCGCAGGACACCGACCACCAGCGCCGTGATCCGCATGCATCGGCCCTGCCAGTCGACGTCGCCGCCACCACCAGACGGCTCGGCAAAGGCATCGGGCTCAGACCCACCCGAGGTGCCACCATCCATCACCACCAGATGGCTGGGCTTGACCTTATCGATGGCATCTTGCCGGCCAGCCGGCTCATCGCGCACCGGCATCCTTGGCGCCTCGACGCCGTCGAGTTGGCGCTGGATGGCCAGCAGATCAGCATCCATGCGCGCCAGTTCCTTGGCGGCATCAGAGCGCGCCTTGGCCATGGCCAGAAACTGAGTCTCCAGCCGATCACGTTGCCCTGGCCGCAGCTTGCTCATGCTGCGCCCTCCGGTTGTGGGTTCACACTGGCAACCGTCATGTCAACTTTGGGCAGGTTCACATTTTGAACCCACTCTGCCGCCGAAAAGCCCCATTGGCGCAGGGTAGGTTCATATCTCCCCCCTTTCAGGGGGAGAGATATGAACCTAACCCCGCCGAGCGCCTTCGGGGTCATAATTACGGAATGAATTTTGAACCTTATGAACCCACTGAGGGCCCAGACCAGTGGAGCAACGCTCAACACCAGCGATTTAACCACCTCGACCAGCCCGCGCAGAGCAACGCTCGATGCGTCAGCCATCCCGTGGATCAGGGAGCAAAGCTCAACCTGACCGCACCTGTAAAAATGTGTTTTGAACCCACTCACTTCTTGATGTCCTCCGGCGCAGCCTCGGCGCGCACGCGGTATTTACCATCCCGGCAATGCACCGCGCTCCCCGCATTGACCGCCTCGTCGATCCGGCGCTTGGCCGTCGACTCGGTGATGCCCTTGTCGATACAGGCACGCTTCCAATCGTTGTAACTGAGCGACCGGCCGATCAGCAGGACGAGCACCTGGTTGGCATTCGTCTCCTTTGGGCGTCCCGGCGTGCGCAGCGCGGCCGGATCCAGCCCGGCGTCGAGCCTCATGCACGGATGCACCCAGCGCACCACCAGCGATGCCTTGGGCTTGTGATTCCGCAGGATAAAATCCACCGCAAACGCACCCTCCTCGGCGTGGTTTGTCATCGTCACCAACGTGTCGGGATCGCGCGCCCAGGCACCCGCGCCACTCACCCGGTCCTGCGCCGCCTTCTCGCTCTGGTTGCCCTTGGAGAAATGATGCCCAAAAGCCACCGCCGCACCCGTCTTCACCGTCAGCGCCTCGACCTCGTTGAGCAGCGCCGCGACCTCGCCGTTGGCGTTCTCATCCCGGTCGCCCAGGGCCTTGTAAATCGGGTCCAAAATTATCAAGCCGTATTCCGAACCCGCGCACCTCGACACAAAGAGCGGTATCTGCTCACGCAGGTCGCAAGCCCGGCCTCTCAGGTGCCACGTGGTCAGCAGCGCATCCTCCGGCTTGCCGATGTGCTTGGCCTCGAAAATCTCCTTGCCACGCTCACGGAAGAAATACGGCATCAGCTCATAATTCACGTAGAGCACCGGCGCCTTCACCGTAGCCATCCCCCAGAACGGCGTGCCCGTCGACACGCTGATCGCCAGATCCATCAGCGCCCAGGTCTTCATCGATTTTGACCCGCCCCCCAGCATCATCTTGGCACCACGATGCAGCAGCCCAGCCACCAGCTCGGGCGGCGGCGCCATCGTCTCGCCCAGCAAATCCATCCAGCCCGTGATCGGCGGCAGGTTGGAGCCACCCTTGCTGCGCACGCGCTGTAGGGCATCCACCGCCCGCGCCAGAGGCTCGTATTCGCTCAACCCGCCGCCGGTGTAGGCGTAGGCACCCTCCACGGCTGCCGAGGCCGCACGCACCACCTCGCGCAGTCGCTGCTTTTCCAGCACTTTGTCGATGAAGTAGCCCGCGTGCGCCGTCGTAGGGATCTTGCCCGTCACCTGCATGAGGTAGGCAAAGCCGCCTACCGCCTCAAGCTGGCGGGACTGCTTGAGCTCCTCGGCCAACGTCTCGAGCGACACCAACCGCCCCGCCTCGCGCAGCTTCGTAATGATCTCGAAAAGCAGCCGATTGGCCGGGAAATAGAAGGATTCCGGCACCACGCCCGCCACCATGCAGCGCGCCACGGTGTGGTCGCCATCCAGCAGGCAGCAGGCGATCACGTGCTCCTCGGCCTCGGCCGAGTGCGGCGGGGCCCGGTCAGGCTCGGCTGACGGCACGCGCTCAGGATCATACTCAGGCCGGACGCCATAACGCCCGCGCCCCTTCGGTGGTTGCTCGCTCACGGCTTACCTCCGCGTGTCAACCTCGAGGCAGGTTCAAAATTATCTGATGAATTTTGAACCTGCTCCAACCCCACTTTAACAGGGGCAGTTTTTATGTGCCGGCGGAGCTCGGCGGCACTCAGCGGGTTGATCCAGCGCCGCGACCAGGCGATCGACCGACCGAAATCACGCCCGGTGACGGTCCAGAAAACTGGCGAGGCCGAATTTTGCTTATAGCTAAACATTATTTATTTGCTCGGTTTGATATCAAACACGGGTTTGAGAATCAGTGTTCGGCTTCACTTGGGGCGGCGCTGGCCGTGGATTGCGCGCTTGGCTTCGGCGATGACGTTCTCGTAGGCCATTTCTAGGGCCTCTTCGGCGCTGAGCCCGTAGTCCTTGTCGGCATTGCGGCGCAGGCGTTCCGGTGATTCGTATTTCGAGATGCGCTTGAGTGCATCGAAGAGGCGTTGCTCTCGGGTCGGAGCCGAACCAGCCGCCAGAGGGAACGCCCCTTGCTGGCCCTGTTGATCGGTCGTTGGGTTTACGCTCGGTGATGTGTTCATTTGGGGAAGGGTTACGAGTTCCGCTCGGCGGGGCGTTCCTCATCTGGTTTGTTCACCTTGTAGGGCTCGGGCATCGGCATCCATGCGAGCATACAGCCCGGCGCGATGCGTTGGCCGGTGATCGAGCGCCAGTCACGGTTTTCGTGAGGTTGATAGAAGACCACGCGCACGGATACGCCGTTGGCCTCTTGGACGGTGGCGAGGATGTCGCGGTCGCGAGGTGCGTCCTTCATCTCGCGCCACGGGCACGGTGACGGCCGACGCCACCCCATCTGTGATTCAAGCGCCGCAAGGCGGGCTTCGACTGTTGGATTGCTCATGGTTTTGAAGAAGGTGAACCAGTTGCCCCAGCCAACGGCCCTGCTGGGCCGTGGCTGAGCGTGGTGTTCGTGAAATTCATGCGCTCTCCCTCAGGTCCCAGCGCAGGGCCAAAATTTTCTTTTGTTGCTCGGCTTCGGTGGGCGTGGGCGCGGCGCAGGCACACTGGCGCTCACGACGCACCCGCGAACCCTTGCGCCCGCAAAGGCGCGCCGCCTCGCGGAAGGGCACGCCCAGCCGACGCGCCAGATTCTCGATGCGCTGCAGCGCGTAAGACATCAGCGCACGGCCTCCAGCCTCTCCATCGTCGCCACCACGCGGCGGGCGTAGTCATAGCTCGACTCCGGCACCGTGCCGCGCTTCACCGCCCCCGGGCCCGCGTTCCACGCCAAGGCCACGTTGAAGGGCAGGGGATCAATCCCCGCCGCCAGCAGTTCGCGCTCGAGCTGGCGCTCCCAGCGCACGGCCGACGGATCACCATACCCGCCGCACACCGCCGCCACCGCCGGGGTAATCTGGAACCGCCCACGCTCACCCGCCGCGCCCACGGCGTGCGCGTTGTCTGCCGACTCCACGAGCGCCACGGCCCGCAGGAAAACGGAAAGCACCTGCGCGCTCATGCAGCCACCCCTTTGGACTGGCGCACGCGCTGGACGGCGGACCAGAGGCTGCTCAGCGCCACGCCCTTCTCAGCTGCAAATTTGCTCAACTCGCCAAAGCCCCGTGGCTGCGCGAGAAACTCCCGGGCCAGCTTGGTGCCCGTTCCATAGTTGGCCGAGGCACGACCCTCAGCCTTGTGCTGGCTGGCGTTCACCGCCTGAGCCCGCCCGAGCCGCAGCCGCCGCACATTCTGGGAGACGCTCACCTGGCTCACGCCATACAATTTCGCAAAGTGAGCCTGCGAGAGCGGGGTGGCGCCCTTCTGGGCCAGATAGGCCCGCGCCGCCCGCACGCCGCGCGACACCACGTTGCGCGGCCGCCGCCCCGGGCGCTGCCACTTCGGGCGATCGGTAATCAAGCGCGGGATGATATCACCACGCTTGCGCGCCCGCGCCCGTTCCTGCGGGGTAAGCACCAGTTTCCGCAAGGTCGGCGGCAGATTGTCCACCTGGCCATGCGTCACAAACTTGTCGAAGGAGCGCTCCACCAGCCGCTGGCAGGCCGCCGCGTCATCATTGTCGATGCCATTGATCATAGGTTATGGTCTCCGTTGAAAGTCACCGATGCCGCCGGGCCGCCCTGGACGCGGTTTTTACCGCAGGCGTGCTCAGCACCGCAGAGGGCAGCGAAGGGCTCCCGCTCTGGCCGCAGAGGGCACGGAGAGAACTCCGCAAGGTTGGCGACCCCTGTTTCCCGCAAAGAGGCAGGACTAGCACCCTGAGCGGAGGCGACATCGGTTAAATTGGGCCGGTCTCTCCCGGCAGTCGCGCTACTTACCGCGCACGAAAGACCGCGCGAACGGTCAAATTCAGCCCGCATGTCAACGACGCAAGCCGGGCAGATCCCATGACTCACAAGCCCCGCCTGAGCCGGCGCGCACAACTTGGCGCCCATGGAGCAGTCACACCAAGCGCAGCGCACCGCCATGAGCGAAGCCCCGAGCCCATCAGACTCTGTGCAACGAGGGATCATGCGGCCCGCCTCCCATTAGTCGTTGGCCGCAGGACAATAACGCGATTTTGCCTATCCGAACCCGGCTTTTTTTCTCCAGATTGTAAAATTAATAACTTACTGCGATCCGGTTTCTTACGCCCCGAAACGCTGCACAATATATACTCTGACGCTAGTGGCCACTTTGGTCTCATAAGGTCTGTTTGGTCCGGTTTGGGCGGTATTGGGTCAGGCCCGCAAAGGGGTTCGTGACCTGGTAGGGCTTCAGCGCTGCCATGGCTTCGTAGAGCTTGGCGGGCTTGATGAGCGAGATGGGGGAGGCCCATTGCTTCATGAGCTCGTTGGCGGAGGCGTCGTTGTGGCCGATGCCGTGATACTCCGCGATCTTCTCGAGGCGGCGGCGCACGATGGGGTGCGGCGTGAACTTGATGGCGACGACGGGGGGCATGGTCAGATGGAGACGAGCACCGCGAGCTCGGGGATGTTGAGCTTGGCGCGGAACTCCGCCCAGGCGTATTTGTTGAAGGCGTTGCCGCTCTGGTGCACGCGCTTGAAGGAGCGGAGCCCGCAGTTGTTGTGCAGATAAAGGTTGAGCGCCTCGACGTGCTGCTGGGGCAGAGGCTGACCGGCCTCGGTGAGCGAGAGGATGTTTTTGCGAAGGCGGCCGAGCTCGTCGAGGCGGTGCATGAGGCGGGCGGCGTCGTCGAACTTCTCCAGGCGGCCGGGGAGCTTGGCGCCGTGCCGGATCTCGACGGGCGGGATCTGGAAATACAGGTGGTAGCTGTCGGAGTCCTTGTGTTCGATGATCATGGTCAGGCGGGGATGAGGCGGAGGGCGTGGCGCTCGATGGCGGCGCGGGTGCCGGGGGCGCGGAGCGCGGTGTGGAGATCGGCCGGCGCATGGAGGCAGAGCCAAGCGGCATAGCGGGCGGACCAGCCGCGGTAGGACTTGATGGTGGCCCACTGAAAGGAGAGCGCGGCAGCGGCGGATTGCACGGCATCGCACTGGGCGGCGATCTTAGCCCGCTGGGGGGCCGATAATTGCTTGGTGCTGGTGGTGTTCATGTTGTGAAATCAGTTATCCGACATTTGCCGCACAATCATTTGTTCGGGTGATGACGCCACGAAAGCGGCACACCGAGAATCGAGTGGTGACGAGGCAGGCAGTGCATTTTCCAGAAGTCATATTCTGCGCGGCCGATTGGTCTGCTCCGTATCGGTCCATACATCATCAGTTCGCACGCGCTCGTGACCGGCTTGCTGAAATCGCACATCAGCGCGTATTCGGGAGCCCCATGACCCGAACCAGCCGCCAGAGGGAACGCCCCTTGCCGGCCCTGCGGTTCGGGTGTTGGGTTTACGCTCGGTGATGTGTTCATTGGGGGAAGGGTTACGAGTTACGCCCGGCGGGGCGTTCCTCATCTGGTTTGTTAGCCCCGAAGATTTTCAGGGCTGGGGCTGCGTAGCGAATAGTGTAGTGGCGGAAGCCGCGCTCCATATCGCTGAGGAAGGGCGGCGAGACTTCGAGCATGGCGGCGAGCTTACGGAGTGAGAGCCCAGCGGCTTCTCGTCGGACTCTCATCTGTCGGCCAGCCTCCGTCCACTCGTCTCCGATTCTTTTGGCGTGCTCGTATTCCAGCACTTCGATTTGTGTCAGCCGCAGCGTGAGGGCCTCGGGGCTAACCAGCCCGCCACAGATAACGCCCGTAGCTGGGCCTGTAGTTCGTTTAGTGGCTTCAACGCTCATGGCTGTGTCCTTTCTTCGGGGCGTATCTGATCGGGTTTGTTCGCCAAATCGAGAAGCACGTCGGCGTGGCAGGGCGCTCCGAGCTTGCACCAGCACGCGAGATTCTTCCCGCGTAGCGTGGCCACGTCATCGACTTCAAAGCCGACTCGCCCGTTCGGGTGGTAGATGTCCATTGCATATTTCTCCACGCACTCGGCGGCGCTGCCATCCACGCCGACGACGAACGGGTTTCCGAATTTGCCGGGGCGGCAGACCTTCACGGTGTTGGCCGGCATTCTCCACCCGCGCCGCCGCGAGAGTTGAACCCGGACAGGCGAACCAGGCGCCAGAGCACAACGCGCCGGCTGGGCCTGTTCTTCGGGAGTGGCTTCAACGCTCAACATCGGGAGTTTTTCGGGCGCGTGGCTCATCTTATTTGTTCAGCTTTCGATATGCTCGGTATCGCGCAGGATTTGCTCGATGTCCTCGCGTGAGAGCGCCGGGTTGATGTGCTGAGCGTAGGCCACGAAGCGGTCAGGGTCGGCCGCGAAGGTTTCGTGTGGATGGGCATTGGCCATCATTTCGAAAGCGGATTGCTGGATTTCAGCGTCGGTGAAGCCCGGTCCGTAACCGACCAGAAGAGCTGAACCAGGCGCCACAGCCAACGTGGCTGACGCCACGTTGGACGGATGTTTGTTTTGATTTTCGATGCTCATAGGTTTTTTGCAGCCACGTCGGCTGATCTAGGTGTTGGGCGAAGAGTTCATTCGTGGCCGTCGTCGATGGCTTGCTCGGCGTAGGCGTCGATTGTCGCCTCGGCTGTTTTGAGACGGGCGCGAAGGGTCTCGATGTCTTGAGCCAGCGCGAGGATCAGGCCGTCACCGATGCAGTCTCTCCACGGCTGGCCATAGCGCAGCGCGTGCAGGCGTCCCTCATTGGTGAGGACCACCGTATATTTGCCGTCGAGTGTGGTGATGCGCAGCGCATCCTCGGACACTGTGGGCGCAGACGCGCCCAACCCGCCACCACATCCAACGCCCTGCATCGCTACTTCTTCGAGTATCTTTTCTACGCTCTCTCCGTTCTGGTTTTTCATGGGATTAGTGCCCGCTCTCCGGGCGTGGCTGAGCTTTATCGTTAGGCTCAGAACCCAATCGCCTCCTTGGCGACTCGGGCGTTCATGGCCGCACGGGTTTCGATGAGGCCGAGTTCTTCGAGGCATTTGGTCACGGCTGTGGCGTCGTGCTTGCCAGCCGCCCGCGTCCACTGCTCCGCTTGTCCTTGGCCGTGCGGGTTGCGCGATTCGCACACCTGTTGGACCGGCAGGCGGCGGCTCCATTGGAATCGCCGCCCGCGTGAATCTTCGAGTTCAGCAGTGTTCATTCTGCCGCTCAAGTCCTGCGTTTTATAGATGAGTTTCATGCTATATTATATCAAATCGGTTTTTCGTGTTCAGTGGTTTTCTGACGTTCTTCAGTGAGTTGCGCGATTCTCTCGGGGCTACGATTTTGCTTGCGTGAGTTTTTAAGAGCCTAACCCAGCGCCAGAGGGAACGCGCTTCGCGCGTCCCTCATCGCTATTGTTCGCAGGCCGCTCGCGGTAGTCCGCACAGATTTCGAGGCTGGCGTTGATGTCCTCGGGCGTGATGTGGAATTTCGTTCCGTCGAGGCGCTGCATGGCATTGCGTGCGATGATACCGCGCAGGCGGACGATTTCTTCGAGCGCACCCTGAGCGATGCGCACGGCGTTCGGGTGGAAGCCGACATATTCCGGCGCGGGGGAGGTGGCGATGTATTCGAGTCCGTCAGTGATTTCTCGCGTCGTGAGACGCGAACCAGACGCCCCAGCGCAACTCGGGCCATCGGACCCGGTAGGCTTCGGCGTGGATTCGGGGACGAGGGAAGAGTCAGGTGAGGTCATGGCGTTGGCTGGTGGCCCGAGTTGCTGAGCTTATTGTTACCTCAGCTGCTCGAGGTGGGCCGTGGTTTGGGCGGTGGCTTGGGCTAGCTCGCGCTGGTCCTGGGCGAGGATGCGGCGCTCCTTGGGGTCGAGGTGGTTGTCGGCCATGAACTCGGTGAAGTGGCGGCGGAGGCGCTGCACCAGGCCTTCGGCGCGGGTGCTGGTGGCGTGGGTGGCGGCCTGGGCGGCGGTGTGCTCGGTGAAGAGGTCGTGGCCGTAGGCGTCCTCGATCGTGCCGGGCTCGACGAGGCGGTGGAAGAGGGTGCGGAGCTGAGCGAAAGCGCTGGGCGCTCTCGCGGAAAGCT
>JBAYVO010000068.1:0-9609 GCA_041674545.1 Candidatus Nanopelagicales bacterium
CCGAAACACTGGAAACTGATTGACGAGCCTTTCTTGCACCGTCGCGGTGACCAGTTCCCAATCCGGCACCGATCGGAACCACATCACTGTGTCGATCACCATCAGGTTGTTCGGGCGATCCATCGTCAACCACAACGCGTCCTGGCTCGTCATCGATGTTGTCGTCACTTCTACTCCAGTCGGTTGGGGACGCGATGGTTCACCTTGTGGCCTACCCGTGGTCGAAATCGGCACTTGCTGGGACGGCCGCAACAGCGACTGTGAAGTCCGCATTGCGCAGTCGCTCGACGAGCACGTCACCCATCGCAGTTGCCGGAGTCAACACTCCTGCCGCTTCGGGAAGCCTTTCGCCGTCCAATGCCAGACTCAATGCTGTCTCGGCGAGCATCACCGACGTGGCCTGATAGCCAGGGTCACCCGTCGCACCTATCTGCGAGATCACCTTGGCGCCGCTCTTGGTTTCGGCGTGGACCTCGACGAGGAACCGGCCAGCGCGACGTGCCTCTTCGGAAGGCCCTTCACCTGGTGACGGCAACGTGCGGTCCAAGACTGCGCGCATCGGCTTGATTCCCATTCCGGACCACGCGATCTTGATTCCAGCACCCATCCCGAGCGCGATTGCCGGCGCAAGTAGGCCATCGCCGAATGAGACAACCTCGCGGTAGGTGAACTCCGGGCCATACGCCCAGTTCTGGAGGGCGTTCGATCGCCGCACAAGGCGAGTGTTGTGTTCCGCCATCACGAACGGGCCAATCCAGCCACCGAACGCGGCGTTCCGCGAGAGGGTCACAGTGTCCGACGGCTGCGGCCTGCTTGATTCGTTCGAGCGGTCCGGACTCAGAGCGAACTGATCCGCTGTGATCTCGCGAGCGGCAGGGTGCGCTTTGACGTAATCGACGGATACGCGCATCGAGTCGATCGTTCCGCCGCTGAATCCACCCTTCATGGTGCGAACGACGAGCGTGGTATCGGTGAGCGTTCCGAACCCGCGATCACGGGCATGTTCGTACGCCATCAGCACGGCCAAGTCGCTCGGGATCGAATCGAACCCGCAGGAGTTGACGATGCGTGCGCCGGTGCTGCGCGCCAACTCGTCGTAGTCGTCGATGCACTTGCGCGCGAAGAGGACTTCGCCAGTGAGGTCGGCATAGTGAGTTCCTTGTGCCGCACATGCTGCGACCAGGGGAATGCCGTACTTCAGGTACGGACCAACAGTGGTAACGATCGCGGTGGCGCGCGCTGCCATTGAGTTCATCGCTGCTTCATCGGCGGCATCCGCGACGATGATCGGCCATTCGCGGGCCGCTCCAGGCAATCCGTTGCGCAGAGCTTCGAGTTTGGCAACGGAACGCCCGGCGAGTGCAATCCTTGTGCCCGCCGGGGCGAAGCGCGCTAAGTAGTCCGACAGCAGTTTGCCGACGAATCCCGTTGCGCCATAGACGATCAGATCGAACTCGCGTGCGGCAGCTTTCTCAGAAGTCATAGTTGCGACCTTGCCACAAACCGCAGAGCTGTTCTCAACGAGTCCACCCACCCGCAGTCGTCACCACGTCGCTTCGGACCCCAGGTGAGGTGTCTGTGTCAGCTACCGGTCTGTAGCCGACAGAGCGCTTCTACGAGTCGGTCCAGATCCTCGGTGGTGTTGTACAACGCAAGTGACGGACGAACTGTCGCGTTGACCCCAAAGCGACGAAGAATCGGCTGCGCACAGTGGTGCCCCGCTCGCACCGCAATTCCGTGTTGATCGAGGTACGAACCAACGTCTTCGGGGTCATGGCCGTCAAGCACAAATGACATGACCGCTGCCTTGTTTTCGGCCGTACCGATCAGCCGCAATCCGGGGACAGTGAGCAGTCCAGCAGTGCCGTATTCGAGGAGGTGATGTTCATGTGACGCAATGTTCTCGATACCCACACTCTGGATGTAGTCAATTGCGGCACCGAGGCCGACAGCGTCGGCGATGTTGCCCGTTCCTGCCTCAAAACGCCAAGGCGGATCCTGGTAGGTCGTACGATCGAACTGGACACAATCGATCATGTTCCCACCGCCTTGCCAAGGCGGCATCTGCTGCAGCAATTCGTAGCGTCCGTACACGACGCCGATGCCCGTCGGGCCAAACATCTTGTGGCCGGAGAAGACGTAGAAGTCAGGCTTGAGTTGTTGCACGTCGACGCGCATGTGCAGCACGCCCTGCGCCCCGTCGAGGACCACTGGCACGCCGTGGCGATGCGCAATCTCAATCATCTCGGCGGCCGGGGTGATCGTTCCGAGCGCATTCGACACCTGCGTGAACGAGATCAGCTTCGTGCGCGGGGTGATCAGCCGTTCGTACTCGGACAGAATCACCTGACCGGTATCGTCCACCGGCGCGACCTTGAGCTTCGCACCCTTTCGAGCGCACAACATCTGCCACGGCACGATGTTCGCGTGATGCTCAAGCCAGCTGATGAGGATTTCGTCGCCTTCGCCGACGTTTTGTTCGCCATAGGTGTTCGCGATCAGGTTCATACCCTCGGTCGCGCCGCGAACATAGACGATCTCGTCACTACTTGAGGCGTTCACAAACCGGCGGATCTTCTCCCGAGCCCCTTCGTAGGCATCAGTCGCCCGCCCAGCCAGGGTGTGCGCGGTGCGGTGAACATTGGAGTTTTCATGTTCGTAGAAGTAGGAGATCCGGTCGATCACCGACTGCGGCTTTTGGGTAGTCGCCCCGTTGTCGAGCCAGGCAATTCGTTGACCGTGAACCTTCTCGCTCAAAATCGGGAAGTCCTCGCGGATCCGTTCGGCGTCGAACATGTCCTTCTTTGCGGGCACGACGGGAACCAGCGTCGGCGAGAACTCCTCGCCACCGAACTCCGAAGGTTCTGTGGTCGATTCGCCTGTTGCAGGTGATGTGTCCGTCGCGGGCTCGTCAATCGCCACCCGTCCAAGCGGAACCGCCGAGTTTGCGACTGTTTCGTCAGGCTCATATGCACTTTCACCGTGACCGGCAATTGGTCGCGCGGCCGATCGACCGACGTCCTTCGCTTCATTGGTCGCTTCATCAGAGCCGACCAACGGAACGGTACCGGAGTACCCATCCGGCGATAGCTCGTCGACGATCACTGCATCGAAAATGTGTGGTGAGCCGAGTGCGTCGGTGATCGGTTCGGTATAGACAGCGGCGTCAGAAGTACTGACTAGACCTTCAAGTAGTGCCGGGTCGTGCCCAGTGAATTCTTCACCAGCAGGAAACCCTGAAAGATCCAGTTCCGTGAGAGCCTGGTCGTACTTGCCCTCGAGGAACGGGTGATCCCCGAGCGCATATTGCGCGAACTCATCGGGGGACACCGGATGATCTGCAACCTTCTCGGCAACGAATTCCGCGGAAGGGAACTCGGCGATCGCGACCTGCGCAAGGCGCGTGACGTCAACCGGCGACTGTTCGTGATCCAAAGCTGTTGTTTGCGCCTGCACCTCGTCCGGTGACTCGGGCAACGAATCGACCAACGAGGTGGACACACCCAATGAACCAAGGTCGAAGCCATCGCTATCGAACCCACTAACACCTGCGGAGGTGAACGAACTTGGCAACGGACTACCTGGATTCGACGGTGCATTCAACCCGGTGGAAACGACCGCTGGGCTCGATGCGTCAATTCCTGCGTCCGCCAGTACTGACGAGTCGGTCGGCTGACCGCCAACACCTGTGCCGCCCGAGCCGATGGGCCCTGCCACGGGGGCCTGTTGCGCATCAGTGAACGCCTCCGGGCCGGGCTGCCCGAGAGTCTGGAAGAACTCGTTCGCTAGCCGAGTGATGGACTCGACGCTGAGGAGATCCTCGGGCATCGAAGCCGCGTCGCGGCTAGGACCATCGTCAGCTGTAGTCATGGTATTGGTCGACCTTCACACCCTCGAGGACCGCGAGCGCGTCATCGGTGTGAACTGCCGCTGAGCAATACAGCGAGACTAAGTACGAGGCGACTGCTTGCCGATCAATGCCGCGGAATCGAACGGACAGGCTCGGCGTCACCTCGCCAGGAATACCAGGCTGGAACAGGCCAACCACACCCTGCTTCTCCACCCCTGTGCGGACCAGAATGATGTTCGAGGTGTTGTTCGAGTCGACGGCGAGCTTGTCCGTCGGGATGATCGGCAACCCTCGCCAGGTGATGAACGTCGCGCCAAACATGTTGACCGTCACCGGCGGAACGCCACGACGGGTGCACTCGCGACCGAACGCGGCGACCGCCAGCGGGTGAGCCAAGAAGAAACTCGGCTGCTTCCACACCTTCGTGATGAGCTCATCGAGATCGTCCGGGGTTGGTGCGCCGTAGCGAGTCGTGATGCGCTGAGACGGAATCGCCTGGGTCAGTAAGCCGTACTCGGGGTTGTTGATCAGCTGGTCCTCTTGACGCTCTTTGACCTTCTCGATCGCCAATCGGAGTTGCTCGCGGACCTGATCGTGTGGCGACCGGAACAGGTCGCTGATGCGGGTCTGGATCTCAACCGTGGTGGTCACGGCGTTGAGGACGTACTCGCGGGGTTCAAGTTCGTAGTCAGCGAACGCGTGCGGAAGCGTCTCGTCGTCGGCTGGGCTGCATTCGACGTCCTCGCTGGAGCCGACCTCTGACTTCACCTTGTTCAGGCGATACACACCGGCCTCAACGGGTTGCCAGGGAAGCAGGTTCACCAGCCACCGAGGTGTGATCCCGTCCCACTGAGGCACCGTCTTGGTGCTCGTCGCGAGAGTGCGGGCCGCTGCCTCGCCAATGGACCTACGTACGTCGGCGTTGTCAGCCATCTGCTTCCTCCTGTGGGGCGGGCGATTTCTTGCCGTGGCGGCAAGCGTTCATCGTGCTAGTGCGAAACCTTAGTCCTACCGGAATCTAGGGGAACACCTTCGCCGACGCCTTACCCACTCGACCATCCTCGCTAACCCCATTCGAGCCACAACTTCGAGCTGTCGTCGTGACGAAATCTAGGATGACGCCATCACCGGGCCCCGGCGAACATCTGTGCGGCGGCTTCCCGAAGTTGGGCGCGGGCCCGCGGGTGTGCCGCGTGGTCAATGAGGTGTGCGGCCTGCTCGGTTTCACTCGCGCCAAAGAGCCAGGCAACTCCGTTTTCGGTCACGACAGCGGTCTGCTGAAAGCTTGTCGCCGGGCAGGTGAGCGCAGCAACAATTGTCGAGGTATCCGCCTTCGGGTGCCACGAGGGCAACGCCATGAATGACTGGCCACCCGGTGAGTGAATTGCTCCCACGATGAAGTCCGTTGAACCACCAAATCCGGAGTAGACCTGGCCGCGGACCCGGCTCGCATTCGCTTGCCCGTGGAGATCAATCTCAATCGCACCATTGATGCTGACCATAGACGGGTTCTGCGAGATCTGTGCAGGGTCGTTGCAGACTTCGGTTCGGATCATGGAAACTCGCGGGTTCGCATCAACCCATTCGTACAAGCGGTCCGACCCCATGATGAAGCTCGTTCGCACGGGCACCTCATCGGACAAAGCGCCTCGCTGATCGAGCGTCAACACCCCATCGCTGATCGTCTCGGACCAAATCTTGAGGTCCCGCGACGAACCAAGGGCCCCCAAAACTGCGTCGGGGACTCCGCCGATGCCAAGTTGCAGCGTTGAACCTGTCTGGATGTGCTCGCTAATCCGTTCGCCGATCATGCGCGAGGCCTGATCCGGCGTGCCTGACGTGAATGACAACAGGGAATCGTTGACCTCCACGAGGAAATCAAAGTTGTCGAGGCACATCACCGCATCGCCAGAGGTGGCAGGCATCGCGGGATTCACGGCTGCGATTACGACCGCTCCCCTTGCCTTGGCCGCTTCAATCGCCGCAGGTAGGACATTCACTTCAATGCCCAGGCTGACAGCGCCATCGTGCGGCACTGAGGTGTGCACGACCACCGCGTCGGGTGGCAGGTTTCTCTTGTAGAGCAACGGCAGCAGGGACAGCCGGCAAGGGATGTAGCGGAGGTTCGCTTTGCCGCGCATCGCTGGACCGACGAAGGCAGTCTCAAGCGTAATGCCGTCACGGTCAGGGAGTTCACGTATCGCGTTGAGCAGGTGCAGGGTGAATTCATCGACACTTTGGTCGAGGACGTCGATAACTGAACGCGGGGTTGCAGCGTTGCCAGAAACCACCACTCGGGGATTGCGGGGCAACCGGGCAAAAACCGCGGAGAGGTCGTCAAGATCGAGGTTTGTCGCCATTTGGCCAGTGTGCTCCCGCGAAGGCGCTAAAGCGACAGTGGTCGCGGCGGGGCAAAGAGCGCGGCGGGGTCATTGCGCCAATCCACTCCCGGAACATCGATGTACAACTCGATCTCGTTGCCGTCGGGATCAGCGATGTAGAGGCTGTGGGTGACGTTGTGGTCCGTAGCCCCAAGCACTGGAACGTTGGCGTCGACGAGCCGCTTGAGAGCCGCACGCAGTTCGTCATCACTGTCGCCAACCTTGAGCCCAAAGTGGTACATGCCAATCCGTCGTCCTGCAGGGATCGGCGTCGCAGTTGGGCCCACCTCGATGAGGAGTAGTTCGTGATGCGTACGACCTGCAGAGAATGCCGCAGCTGGCATTCCGGGAACGGCTGGCGAGACAAGCGGCCAGCCGAGCACCTGTTCGTAGAACGTCACCGAACGCTCCAAGTCGCGAACGTAGAGGACGATGTGTCCGAGTTCTTGCACTTCTCCGGGCATGTGCGTCTCCTCCTGTGTTCAACTACTGTGCAACACTAGTAGTAATTACTTGAAGCATCAAGTTATTCCGGTGGGGTGTATGGCAACGCAAGAGCGGTGGCTCACAGATGACGAACAGCGTGCCTGGCGCGCGCTGATCGGCATCGTGGTCCTGCTTCCGGGCGCCCTCGATCGACAACTTGAACGTGATTCAGGCTTGTCGCAAATCGAGTACGGCGTCCTTGCGATGCTGTCGGAGGCCCCCGATCAAACGCTTCGCATGAGTCAACTCGCGGCCCTCAACGATTCATCACTTTCACGGCTGTCGCACGTCGCGAACAGGATGGAGCAACGCGGCCTAATCGTGCGGAGAACCTGCCCCGAGGACCGCCGGGCGAACATTGCCTCGCTCACCGAAGCCGGGTTGGCACAGGTTGTCGCGGCGGCTCCTGCACATGTCGCCTGGGTCCGTGAATTGATCTTCGACAAACTCACACCCGCCCAACTCAAGAACCTCGACGACGTTGCTTCCGTCATTCGCGCAGGCCTCGACCCGGACAAAGGACCGCCGCCACCGCAGGTGGATTAGCAGTAGGGTCACGCGGGTGGACAAACCCATTGTGCGTAGCGCCCGGCCCGAAGACGTCAAACAGCTCTTCGATTTCGTGGTTGATCTCGCCGACTACGAACGCGCGCCCGAGGCCGTCGTGTCAACGTCGGACATGCTGCGACAGGCACTTTTCCCTACAGGCACAAGCCCTCATCTCTGGGCGCATGTGGTGATCGACCCGGCCGATCCCAAGAGACTTGCCGGT
The DNA here is from genome assembly GCA_041674545.1 of Candidatus Nanopelagicales bacterium. Classification (GTDB taxonomy): domain Bacteria; phylum Actinomycetota; class Actinomycetes; order S36-B12; family UBA10799; genus UBA10799. The sequence continues at coordinate 7,490 of JBAYVO010000068.1, forward strand.
GGGGCAATTTGGCACCTCAACTTTTCGACATGGGAAGGCCAGTACGGAATCTACGTGGAAGATCTGTACGTGCGGCCGGAGTTTCGAGGCAACGGCCACGGGCGCGCGTTGCTCGCGATTCTCGCCAAGATTTGCCTGGAACGCGGATACAAACGTCTGCAGTGGTCCGTGCTTGACTGGAACGAACCGTCCGTCGACTTCTACCGAGGACTAGGTGCGAAGCCGCTGGAAGAGTGGATCGGATACAGACTCGAAGGCAACGACCTCACTGGTCTGGCAAGCACCGGTCGGGGGCTGTAACCCAGGGAAGCCCAAGCGTCGCGGCGCACCTCATCGGAGTGAGATTCAAGCGAGTCGGCCACCAAACGAGTACGGTCATAGAAACCGAATGCCGAACCTGAGTAACAAGACGAAGATTCCAGGAGATACTCGTGAAGAGACTGTTAGTTGGCGGCGCTGGCGTAGCAGCGGGTTTGGGTCTAGCGAGTGCAGGTGCCGCGGCGTACGTCGCGAAGATGGTGCAAGGCCGCGCCACCGGAGATATCGACGGACTCCTCGACAACAAGGATCCCGATCCTCGTGACGTTGTGGTGTGCCTCGGCGCGAGCATCGTGCGCGGCCGAGCAAGTGTGGACTTCGTCGAGATGTTGCGTAGCCGTCTGCCGCAACTGCAATTCGTCAACGGCGGAATCAACAACGAGACTGCCGACGATGTGCTGCAGCGCCTCGATGAAGTGATCGCCTGCCGCCCGAAAGCAGTTCTCATCCTGGTGGGAACGAATGATGCCCAAGCGATCTTGGATCCCACAGGTGTCGTTGCCCGGCGCCGTCAAAAGTCGACAGGGACCTCCCAAGCACCAACGGTCGAGGCGTATCAACAAACATTGAAGGCGATCGTCAGTGAACTCGTGGATCGAACCCACGCCCGCGTCGGCCTATGTTCGCTGCCACCGCTAGGCCAGGACCTGTCCGCGCGGGAGAACGTCATGGTTCGCGAACTGAATGCCGCGATCCGCACGGTCGCCGAAGGCACGGGCGAGACCTACGTGCCGGTCTACGAAGAAATGGCCGCCTACCTGGAAGCTGCGAGCGCCACTGATGGACCAGCGTTTACCGGCGACTGGCGAGTGAGTGCACGATCGCTGACTCAGCATTTCATTGTCGGCAAGAGCTACGACGCAATCGCTGAACGCGCGGGCCTCTTGCTGTCACCGGACTTCGTCCACCTCAACACCGCCGGTGCGAGCATCGTGGCCGACGCGAGTACAGAGTTCTTGGCCGGGATCGTGACCACGTCGCCCTACGGCGACGCCGTCACAGTGACGCCGGTCGTCACGATGGTTGAAAGCCCAGACCAAGGCGAACGCGCCGCCAAGCCAGACGGGCCAAGCCCCTACGGCGCATAACGATTCGCTATGCGCCGCCCCCGCGCTGATACCTGGGTCAGGCTAGGTATTCGGGCACAGACTGTTGCGTGCCTTAGAACCGTCTGGGCAGGTGGCGTTGATCAAGTTTGCATTCGCGAACTCAGCGCGCACCGTCGTCGCACCAGTGAGGTCTGCACCCTGAAGGTTCGTGTACCAAACCTTGGCGCCGTTGAGGTTGGCGTTTGTGAGATTCGCGCCATCCAGGTTCGTGCCTTCAAGGTTCGCACCCTGTAGGTCTGCACCCGAGAGGTTGGCGGCATGGAGGTCTGCCCCGGCAAGGTCCGCACCTCGACAATTCGAGTTCGGCGCGACTCGGCAACCCGCGACCACGGTGCCTTCCTGCACTGATGGCGTCTGACTCCCGATGCTGGCGCAGCCACTGAATGCGAGCATGCCAACAGCCGTTGCGGCCAAGATCTTGTAATTGAGCACTTGCGCCCACCACCTATTCGAAAGCGAAATACAGGTTCCGATCGGGGAGTCTGTCAGATCACCGCTACAAAAGTCCGCTTGGGACTCGCCCAACCCTCCGTTGACTGTGGGGTTGTTGGGGTGTCCGCGGCCGAAAACACCCCAACAAGTCCACACTCTGTGAGTCTGTGTGTGGCGGTTCTGGTTGTCCGCCGTCAGGATGGTGCTGGTGCCTGGGTCTGACTCATTCACACTCTGACCGCTGTGTGGCGTGTCTTTCCG
>JBAYVO010000069.1:0-9513 GCA_041674545.1 Candidatus Nanopelagicales bacterium
CGACTGGGCGCGATTCCGCGCTTGGGGGCACCATCCCGACGCTGCTGGCGTCATCGCCGACCTTGAGCGAACCGAATCGCTGACTCCCGGGTTGAACTGGTACCGCGCGAACATGAAGCCAGAATCCTTCGTGGGCGCTCCGTTCCCGTTCCCGAAGGTTGCCGCACCCACGCTCGGAATCTGGAGTTCTGAAGATCACGCACTAACTGAAGGCCAAATGACGAGGTCAGCGGAGTTGGTCGAAGGCCCATGGACATACCGGCGACTCGATGGGCCTGGCCACTGGCTGCAGCTGGAGGATCCGGAAGCAATCAACGCTCTCCTGCTGGGCTTTCTACCCAGCGGGGGCAACTAGTCGCTACCGCTAATTCCGTGTGCATTTTCGACCGCTGGGAAATCGCTGAGAACGCGACGGCGACCCGAGTCACCACCTGTGTTGCCGCGGTGGTTCGTGCGACTGTCTCGATTTAGGGTCGTGTGATCGAACTCCCGGAAGTAGACCTATGAGGCGAGGTATTTCTCTAGTGCCTCGCGAGCGATCTCAGACGGCGTGACTCCTCGTGCCTTCGCTCGTTCTGCGAGTTCCTGCTTGATTTTTGGTGTCACCCTCACGGTGACTTGCGGAGATCGACTGGCCTTGCCAGTAAGTGAGCGCCGCCCACGCTTGCCAGCTTGGGTGAAGACTTCTTTCGCGATCTCGTCGGCACGGGCGGGGGTAATCCGGCAGCCGTCTTCGTCGTAGAACTCTTCAGCGTCCAGGTTGATGTCTGGGCCAAGGACGTACTTCGTTCCGGTCATCACTGAACTCCCTTCTGTCGCAGTGCGTGAGGCATGCAATGGATGACCACTAGCTGGGCATCATCTTCGACTGTGATGATCTCCAGTTCGACGCCAGTCGGCAAACCCGGATGACGGTGCGCTGCCGAATCTGCGCCCGGACCGCACCCCGGACTGGGACCAGGCGAGCGTGGATGCACCCAAGGATGCGACCGCGGTGTTCTACCCGGACCCGAACCACGACTGGTCTGTCGGGGATTCACCTGGTGACCCGGGTTCCGCTGATTGGAAGTTCGCTGACATCACCTATATGAACGAGGTCGGTGCCACCACGAACACCGCGGTGTTCGGTGACAACCAATGGCTGGTCGATACCATCGTGTATGACAAGCAACAACGGGTCGTGTCGACCTTGTCAGGTGCGAACCGTGTGGTTGCCCTCAGTGGCGAGAATTGTGTGACGCCGGTAGCGGTGTGCGCGCGAACCGCGTCGATGCAGCGTGCCCGCATGCTGCAAACATTGACTCGCTATGACGATGATCTGCAGGTGCCGATCGATACGTGGGGACCAGCGTTTGATGGCGTCACGTCGAAGACCCCGGCGGGTACGACGGAGACGTTGAAGACGCACACCCAAACCGTGTACAACGAAGGTAAACCGACAGGGGATGCGTACGCGAACATCACGCTGCCAACGACGGTGAAGACCTCCGCAATCCGTGCAACATCCACTTCGGACGCCTCACCTGAGCAAGACATTGACACGAAAGTTGTGAAGACCGGGTACAGCCCCGTCATTGGTGGCGCTGACGGATGGATCCTGCGTGAACCCACCAGCGTCACCCAGGTGATGCCTGGCGCGGACAAGGACATTGTGACGAAAACGAAGTATGACCCGGAAGGGAATCCGACGAAGGTCGTCAGCCCGGGGTCCGGCGGGTCCGATGCCGGGACCACGATCAACGAGTACTACACCGGCGCCGACACCTCTGATACGGCGTCGTGCGCGAACCGGCCCGAATGGGAAGGAGCGATCTGTCGCTCAGGCCCCGCGAACGCTGGGGACAGCGGTGCACCACCAGTCACGACGACCACATACTCCAAATGGCTCGCCGTCGCTACGAGTGTGGACAAGGCGAACAACGGGACATCCAAGACGGTCACGAACACCTACGAAGCGGAAACGTCGAAACTGAAATCGGTGTCGATCTCCAGCGTCGGCGGATCGGACAAGGCGATCGACGCCAGGGCGATGGTGTACGACGACAACACCGGTGGGCTTGCGATGACAACAGCCGGTGGCGGATCAGTGAGGTCCACGTTCGATCACTTCGGTCGACAGGTGACGAGCACCGATACCACTGGTGTGGTGACGACAACGACGTACGACATCGCCTCACGCCCGGTCACGGTTGATGACGGTAAACGCACCTACACGTACACCTACGATTCGGCGACCGAGCGCCGTGGGTTGGTGACCAAAGAAGACACCGGGATCGGTGGTAGCCGCCCGACTGACATCACCGCGACCTATGGTCCTGGCGGAGGCCCGAAACAGGTCGTGTACCCGAATGGAGTCAAAGCCGGATTCGAGTTCAACCCGGTTGGTGCGTTGACGGCGAAGTCGTACGTCACGAATGGTGATGATGCGTTGGTGTCGTGGCGGCAAACGTTCAACGCGTTCGGTCAAGCCACCACCGTCACCGGGAACTGTTCCCTAGGGCAGCGGGTCCAAGACTTTTCCTACGACAATGCCGCTCGCCTCGTCGGGTCTAAGGACACATGTTCATCGGTCGCCACGACGCGGGATTACGACTTCGATGTCACCTCGAACCGAACGAAACTGGTGGAGAAGCAGGGTTCGGCAACGACGACGTGGTCGAACACCTTCGACTCTGGGTCACGCCAACTCACCACAACCGCGACAGGTAGCGGTGCTGGGTCGGGAACATATGCCTATGACGTGTTCGGGCGCACCACATCGCTGCCCGGTATTGATGCCGTCCCGGATAGGGCCACGACGTTGTCGTACTACGCCGACGGGTCCACGTACCGGATGGATCAGGCCGGTAGCGCCCAGGTGTTCACCCGTGACCCACTAGGTCGGGTATCAACCACCGACCTGGCAACCAACGGTGGAGGAAGCCAGAACACGATCACGAACCACTACGCCGGAACCAGTGACTCACCGACCTGGACCCAAGACCAAGTCGCCGGGACGTGGACCCGCAACGTCACCAGCCCAGGCGGCTCCCTCGCGATCTTGGAAACCGGCAGCGGTACCGGCATAACGAAAGCGGAACTGCAGCTAGCGAACCCGCACGGGGACGTTGTCGCCACCATCGATGTCACCGCGGACGTGGAAGCTGGGTCGATGAGTTCGGTGGCCGACTACGACGAATACGGCATCGTCGTCACCGCGACCGCACCCACGCCGTACGGCTGGGTCGGCACCGCGATGCGCGCATCAGCGAACCAAGGCGGGTTGATTCAGATGGGGGCACGAATGTACAACCCCGCCACCGGCAGATTCTTGACGACGGACCCCGTGCCAGGTGGAACACCCAACCCGTACACGTACCCGCCAGACCCGGTGAACATGTTCGACCTGGAAGGAACCGCGAGCTGGGCGTCCTTCAAGAAGTCGATGCGAAGCGTCTCCAGCGTCATGCGAAGCGCGCAGGCCGACTTCCGAGCAGGTGCACGCATCGCGGGATCGGTGCGGATCAATCTCTCCAACCGGATGATCAGAGTTGCCAATATTCGAATGGGAGTCAACGCCCGGCAGCCACTAGGCGCGCAGAAGACAAATAAGGCGAGTCCCCCCGTGAACAATGGAAACTTCGTCACGTCATTCTTAGTGTGCGCTGGACCGTGTTTGCAGTACAGCGTCCAGGGTGAGGTCTCGGCTTGGTCTGTAGGCGGCGTCGGTCTTGAAGCCTCGGCATCGTATGGCCTGTCGTCTAGCACCGCACCGGCGAAAGTCGGGACTGTTACTGTCGAAGTTGGTGGGAAGTTGATCTACGGTTGCAGTGTTGGCGTGTCGGAGGACACGAAGGACTTGTCCCGTTCCGCTAGCGGTGGCTGCGGCGGTGGTGCCGGGTCACATGGGGGAATCTTCTACACGTTCGCCGCATACTAGGAGGCTGATCTCATCACGGAAATTGAGCACACTGAAGTTCTCCGCCCGCTGCCGAGGGGGAGGTTGGTCTGGCGCCTACTCGTGGAGCGGTTTGTGCTTCGTGGTCGGGAAATCGCGATTGACTATGACAGTGGCGGCACGCCGCTGCAGCTGCGGTTCAGTGGCGGAAGGGATCGCGTGCCTGGGCTGTCTGTTGCCCTGGGTGAACCGGGTGCGGTCAGTCTTGTCCTCCTTCGAATGCCACCTGATGAAGTGCGTGCGGGAGTCGATGTCGAAACATGGTTGATTCCCGTGTCATCCCGAGGTGAAATTCTCGTCCGCGAGTGGATTCCAGCGGGCTACGCAAGCAGTCACGTGCGTTCGGATGATCGCCAGAAACTGTGGTGGGACATGAGTCATCTGGAACGCGTTTTGGCGCCAGCGGGGGTTGCGGTATGCAACGACGTCAGCCCAGTTCTACGGAGCACCTTCGACTCACAACTTGCCGACGGATTGCTAGTCAACAGTCACGGCAGCCCGCTTTTTCGGGGCTCGTTCCTTTTGAACTGCTGGTTTGTTGCCGGCTTTGTTGTGATGTGGATCACCGCCTTGTGGTCGATCACCGCGACGGTGATCATCTTTGGAGTTCTTATATTTCCTGTCGCGTGTGTTGGACTGGTTTCCTGGATCGCTTACACCACTGGTTGGCTAGAAACTGACCCCGGTCAAGATTCGGACTCCAGTGGTGCACCGCCGTGGGCGACCAAGCTCTGGTAACACGCCGCATACCCATGATCAATGTGTTCTACACGGATATGTGAAGGACTTCAAAACGGAAGCCTTGCGCACGTTTTGAACCGTGGAATTGCGACTTAGGCGGCGGTGGTCAGTTCGATTTGTTCGACGGTTGCGGCGCCGGGGCAGGTGTCTAGTGGCTCTTCACAATCCACGGTGTATCCGTGGTCTGAATCCGCCGCATTCTGGAAGTTATCTTGCGATGAGTTCTTGAGGTTGCGGAATCCGAGCGGAGCCGCGAAGGTGTTCGAGTCGTCGATTGATCGCTTCGGTGGGTCCGTTTCTAGTCCGGGGCTGGTCGAAAATGGGCCAAGATGTCGACCGCACGTTTCTTCAGTGTGCGGGCGATTAGACTGATCTCGGTGAGGTTGGCAGCGATGCCCTAGCTGCCTGATTCAATCAGTACGCTTATCAAACTGTCGGCTGCTTGCATGGTCCGTTTCCCGGCCGTCGGCGCTCATTTTCTGGGAGATGCCACAGGCCGCCTTGACCTCGGCGTGAACCTCGAAGGGAACGACTAGAGGCTCGTGAGCTTCGATTGGCATCGCGTGCTGGCGATCACGCGCCTGGCGATGAGGTCTGTTTTCGATGGCAGCAGCTGAGGCGATTTGTTCTCTTACCACGTTGGCGGCGTCGGTGTTGGTGGAGTAGCGATATGAAATGGAAGTCGAAGAAGCCAGGAGACGTAGGCAATCCAACTCAACACCACCAAGAGCGCCCAAGTGCGATCCCTGTACTCGCCACTCAGGAATTAAGCCCACTGCAACAGCGCTAGTGCAGCTTCACCACAGCAGTAAGGATCCGATAGATAACCGGATCGATAGGTGTTTGGAATGGCTTACAGAGGCCCGCTCAGTTCCTGACCACCACTGAGCGAACCGATCATCGTCGGAATCGTCATATTGCCCGGCCTGCCCAGGGCTGTCAGGTCTGCGGGGTCGAACCTGCGTGATCCCCTAGCCACGAGTCTCCCTATCTAGCGCCACGTTCCTTGTTGACCAGTGCGCCAACGCCAACCACCTTCACGATCCCACGCCAGAAATTGAGACACCTGCCTCCGAACAAAAAGCTGACGCTTGAGCCCGCGCTGAAGTCTTCCACTGAGGTCGCGGGTCCTACCTGAGGACGAGCGATGGGAAGGCGATGATGGCAGCGATGGCTGGGATCAAGAAGATCCCGGTAATGATCAACACTGGAAGGGCGACACGTGGAGGCGTTACGTACGCGCGCGTACGCAGGTAACCTGCCAAGGCAAAGATGAAGCTGAGAATGAACAAGCAGGACGCCACTTCCATGATGGCGACGAAGTACGCCTGCGTGAAACCCGGTTCACGGTGTACACCGATAACACCCGAAACAATCAGGAGGAATCCGGCGACCATCGGTTCGATGAATCCCACGACCAGAAGCACCACGGCCGTCTTGGTAAGTCGAGAAGTTCTGCGATTTGCCGGAGGTCTGCCCGAATCATCAAAGTCAGTCCACTTCGCGCCGTCCCAGAACATATGGCCCCCGCCTGGCTGCTGATACCAACCAGGCGGCGCGCTCATCGACATGGCACGGACACTAGCAATTTCACTCTAGGTCACGGGCCGGTAACGGACACTTGCGGGCAGTTGATTCAGCAGCAGGGGCGGCAACTAGCGCCCAACAATCCGGGCAGCTGATCGCCAACATTCACACTCTGAGACATCCATTGGTTGACACCAACGCGGAGAGTTGTTTATCCACAAACTGGAGACATACGCGCAGGATACCCAGAAATTGAGGAAGGGTAGCGAGATGCCCGGCGACCAATACGGAGCAGTCCTCACACTCCCCAGCGGCAACCCCGCCCCTGACAGTGACAACTCGATTGCCGATGAACTCGACGATATCGAGGGAGCATTGACCGCCGCCGCCATATGGCGGCGCCAGATGCCACAGAACCTCCATCAGCAACTGCAACACTGGCACCTCGACCAGCTAGACGACCCGTTCGCCGTCACCGCCGACGTCGGGGACCAGACGGGAATCTTCGGCCAAGCACGTCCTCTGAGTGTTCCATGACGTTGCCGTGCCTGGGCAAACACAGGCTGGCTGGCGACAAGATCCAGACGACCGATTCCAGTACAGCTACTGAAATGGTGACGCGTGGACGCGGACAGAGCACCCCGATGACTACTTCGAGTACGAGCCACCCATGCGTGGTTTACGTCGGGACGGCAAGATTCTCGATCAGGGCTGCGATGGCGGCGGGAAGGGGAGTGGGGTGGCGGTCCCGATCACCGCCGGGGTGGTCAACAGGTCAGGAAAGTAGGGGATTCGTCCAAACGCCGCTTTGCGAGGTTGGTCAATGCTGATGAACGGCGGCTCCATCAGTTCGGGAGGTAGCCGGCGCTAACATCGCGGTAGTTCTCGGGGTCGAATCCTTGGATTGAACACCAGTCCGCCCAAACGTATTCGGCGTCACCTTGAGTACCGACCTGGCCGTTCAGCTTGTACCTGCGTCCCGAGTTGGTGAACAGAATCTACTCCTCCGCTAACCACTGGCTAGCTGTGGAGGAAACGCCCCTTCGTATCCGAGCCAGGCACATAGATGTAGGCGCCCGTTCGGAAGCCCACGCACAGTCCAGTGCCACGGTTGTCGCGACGGTTACTGGCCGACGTCCGGCACGGCCCACAGCGGGTTCGCTATCGCAGCGTTAGCAATCTCGGCAAAGGTGAGCGGTCTTGATTCTGGTTCGTTGGGCGAGTTCAACCGGTCGTTGCAACACCGGGTTCTTGGAGTGATCGTATCTGTTCGTCGAATACTTCGGCGGGTGTCTTCCAGTCGAGGGTTTTGCGTGGCCGGTTGTTGAGTGCGAGAGCGACGGCCTCGAGGTCTTCGGCGGACCACCTGGATAGGTCGGTCCCTTTCGGGAAGTACTGCCTGAGCAGTGGAGTGGTCCCCGAAAGTTGGACACCAAATCTAGGGATCCTTCGTATGGGAGCAGTCAAATGTACTCACGGAGCACGTTGAGTCACTCCGACGCCGTGTCGGCTATCGAGCTGTTCGAGCAGGGCTTCACCGCGAAGTCTGTGGCCATGTCACTTGACCTGGCCGGGTCGCCTGTCCAAATGTTGTATCAGCGATGGCAGCTACGTGGAGATGGTGCGCTGATGACCAGAGAACGCAGACAGTATGACTTCGGGACGAAGCTCGAGGTTGTGCGCCGACATATCGAGGGTGAATCCGGAAGGACTCTGCGCGAAGAATTCGACCTTCCCTCGCCCAGACCGTCGCGAATTGGACGAGCATCTATCGGCGAGATGGGGAAGACGGGCTGCGCCCGAAGCGCCGCGGCAGGCCACCAACCATTAGCGGGGATTCCCCTGACGAAAGCGAGACCGAGACACTGCGTCGAGAGAACGAACGGCTGCGCGCTGAGGTCGCCTACTTGGGAAAATTGCGGGCCTTGAAGTCACCGGAACGACGCTGAAAGTTCGAGCCGTCGAGGACCTCAAGGCGCAGTACCCGCTTGCCCTGCTCCTGCAACTAGCAAAGCTTCCCCGATCCACGTTCTACGACCACCGACGCCGACTCAATAGAGCCGACGCCCGGGCCGGCATCAAGGAGGCGATCGGTGATGCGTTCAAGGCAGCCAACTGCGCATACGGGCACCGGCGCATCCTTGCGGTCCTTCTGCGACAGGGATGGCAGGTATCGAAGAAAACCGTGCTCAAGCTGATGCGCGAGCTGGGCCTGCAATGCCCGGTGCGGCGCCGCAAACGGTACAACTCTTTCCGAGGTGACGTCGGGGAGGCGGCCGAGAACGTGTTGGACCGCCAGTTCGCGACAAAGTCTGCGCACACGAAGTGGGTCACGGATGTGACCGAGTTCAACGTCGGCACCACTAAGGTCTACTTATCGCCTGTCCTGGATCTGCACGACGGTCGGATCATCTCAGCGACGGCAGGACCCTCACCAAGCGTGAAGATGGTCACCGACGGTCTGCGCATGGCAATCCAGACCCTGGGCCCTGATGAGCAGCCTCTCGTTCACTCCGACCAGGGATTTCAATACCGCCACACCCTCTGGCGGGACACGTTGCGCGGCGCGGGGCTCGCTCAGTCAATGTCCCGCAAGGGCACATGTCTGGACAACGCCGTCATGGAAGGGTTCTTCAGTCGCCTCAAGGAGGAATGGTTCCGCATCCAGAAACCCGAAACTGTCGAGGAATTCCACTCAGGGCTCACCAGCTACCTCGAATGGTGGAACACCACCAGAATCCAAGAACGACTTGGCTACCTCAGCCCGGACGAGTACCGCGCACAAACAACCGCCGTCGCCTAGTGTTCAATTACCAAGTCCAACTTTCGGGGACCACTCCAGCAGCCCGTTCGTGTTCTCATTCGTTGGTCGTTGCCACGGTGAATGCGGGTCGGCGAAGAACACCTTGGTCCCGGTCGCCATCGTGAATTGCGTATGCCCAGACAATTCCTTCCCGCGGTCCCAGGTGAGGGTCTTGCGCAACTGTTCGGGTAGCGCACTGATCGATACGGTGAGCGCGGCGTTCATCGCGACGGCGCCGTAGCCACCAAGCGATGGGCCGTTCTTCACTGGCGGTTTCTCACCCCACCCTTCCAGCCGTGGCAGATGGACCAGGACCGTGGATCGACTACTGCGTTCGACGAGTGTGCCAATCGCCGAACGACCCGTCCCGATGATCAAATCGCCTTCCGTAAGACTAAACAACATCCAGAAGGGCCGGGTGTGACTGAAATCGCCTTGCGGTTGCCGTGACACTTGGAATGTCCAGGAGGGCCGGGTGTGGCTTAGGTCGCCTTGCGGTTTCGTC
>JBAYVO010000070.1:0-9492 GCA_041674545.1 Candidatus Nanopelagicales bacterium
ACGTAGCTGACATAGTCCGTGCCGTCGCGGTCGAGGACCGCAGCGTTGAACAGGTCAATGGCCTCGGGCGTCAATTGCAGCATCGCGCCCTGGTCGACCGCCACCTCCGACATGTACTCAAAGAGGTCGTGTCCACTATCAGGACGCAGCCGCTGGAAGAGATCGGTGGCAAAGGTATCCAGCACGGTGTCGCGCTGGCCGACTTTGTCGTCTAACTTGGCGATCCGCATCAACGCTCGCGCACCAAGCCACGCGCCAACCCGACCGGGTTTGGTCGTGACCAGGGTGGAAAGCACGTACAGCAGGTAGCGCCCATTCATGCTGGTGAAGAAGTTAGCCATCGGCGTTCCGAAGTGCGGCGTCGCCAAACTGATCGCGGCAACCGTGCGTTCGGCGATCCTGTCTTCGCGGTCATCAGGCACCAGTTTGACCCCTGGTGACAGGAGGAGTCGGATGTCGAGCCCACCCGTGGAATGACCGATGAAGCTAATCGAGTCAGCCTCAAGACCACCGGTGGCCTCAACGGCTTCAAGCAGGTCTACCGCCCGCCGCCGAATCGATGAGGTGGGCGCGGTGCCGAGTTCGACAACTTCTGCCTCAACGCCGGCTTGCGCGAGTTCCCTTTCGAGTAACTGAGCGACCCGTCTGAAGTAGCTCATACCCCCGAGCTGGTCGAATCCGAAGAACCCTGGAACTAGGTAGACCTTGTGCATGTATTCCCCCATTGAAATGTGCAAAGCGTCAATGTTCGCACAGGAGTCGCCAACTGCCGTCGGACTGACCCTCCGACAGTGCGTAATCCGGACGAACCCAACCCGTAGGCGTGCACAGAATTTTGGACCGGGCGCCAGGTGAAAATTGGTCTCCCGCCGCGCAATACAGTGATCAAAACCGCTATGAAATGCGCCATGGCTTCGACAACTGCACCAGGGGTAAACCGCAGCACGATCCCGGCGCGAATTGACCGGCTGCCGTGGTCAAGCTTCCACCGACGACTCATCATCGCGCTCGGAGTCGCGTGGATCCTCGATGGCATTGAGATCACGATCGCCAGTTCGATCGCGGGTGTGCTCACCGAACCCGACACCTTGGGTATGACCTCAACGCAGGCGGGTGCACTAGCGTCTGTCTACCTCGCCGGGGAGGTAGTCGGCGCCCTCTTCTTCGGCAGGCTCTCGGACCGCCTCGGCCGTCGACGGCTCTTCATGATCACGCTCGGGGTGTACCTGTTCGGCAGTGGACTCAGCGCGTTCACCCTAGGAACGGACACCGGCTGGATCATCTTCCTGTACGCCACCCGGTTCGTCGCCGGTATGGGCATCGGTGGCGAATATGCGGCCATCAACTCCGCAATTGACGAGATGATCCCCGCGCGATACCGCGGCCGCGTCGATGTCGGGATCAATGGCACGTACTGGGCCGGAGCGATCATCGGTACGTTCGCCTCGCTGTTCTTCCTCAACGTCTTTGCGCCGAGCCTTGGCTGGCGTCTCGGCTTCCTCATCGGACCGCTCCTCGCGATCGTCATCATCTTCGTTCGCCGGACATTGCCGGAGAGTCCGCGCTGGCAACTCATGCACGGCCAGGTCGAAGAGGCCAATGCCTCGATCGATCACATCGAAGCCGAGGTCCGCAAGGACGGCTACGAATTGTCGCCAGTCGATGACTCGATGGCGATCGAGATGAAGCCTGGCGACGACCACGGATACTGGACGCTCCTGAAACTCCTGTTCACGACCTACCCGCGCCGCGCAGTTCTCGGCGCATCATTGATGATCACGCAGTCATTCCTGTACAACGCAATCTTCTTCACCTACACGCTCGTGCTAGTCAAGTTTTACGGTGTCAGCGCCAACATGGCGCCGGTGTTCCTCATCGCGTTTGCGATCGGCAACCTCGCTGGGCCACTGCTGCTCGGCAAGTTCTTCGACACGGTTGGCCGCAAGAAGATGATCGGCGGGACGTACATCGGCTCGGGGTTGATGCTGGCCGTGAGCGCATGGATGTTCAACGAAGGAATGCTCACCGCAGTCACTCAGACCATCTGGTGGTGCGCGATCTTCTTCTTCGCATCCGCTGGCGCGAGCGCGGCATACCTGACGGTCAGCGAGATCTTCCCCGTTGAGGTTCGCGCCAAAGCGATCGCGATCTTCTTCGCGATCGCGCAGTGCTTCGGAGCGCTCGGGCCCGTCTTTTACGGCCACCTTATTGGTGACGGCAGCGACACGTTCTCGCTGTTCATTGGCTACCTCTTCGGTGCCGCGCTCATGATCTGCGGCGGGCTCATCGGTCTATGGCTTGGGGTGAATGCCGAGGGTCGCTCGCTAGAGGAGGTCGCGCGCCCATTGACTGCCGTCGGCGACGTGCCCACCACCTCAGGCAAATAGCCTGCGCAAGATGAACCGAGCCCCGAACTCCCTGGCCTCAGTGACGCAAAGGATGGTGGTTTCTGGTCAGTACGCGACAACAAACCACCAGCGTGTGCAAAGGCGCTAGGCGAGCGTGCGGGTGGCTCGTGTGACGGCTTGACGCTGCGCCATCTCGTCATCATGCGGGTATTCCACGTGGTCGAGAACGAGACCGCGAGCTCCCGCAACCGTGACGCCAGGCCCTCGCACCTTGTTGGCCGCGTACTCCCGAAGCCAGTCGAGGTCCCTCCGACCATCACCGACGTTTAACATCGCGCCGACGAGCGAGCGCACCATCGAATGACAGAACGCGTCAGCGCGGATTAACAAGGTGGCGACATGCGCCGATTCACGAGTCCACTCCGCTTCTAGCAACGTCCGGATCGTCGTCGCTCCGACGCGCTTTCGGCAAAATGCAGCAAAGTCGTTCTGACCCACGAGTAGGCCCGCAGCCTCGTTCATTGCATCGATGTCAAGCGGTCTCGGATAGATCAACGTGTCACGTCGGCGCCAGGGATCCAGCTGAGACCGGTCGTCACACACCCGGTAGATGTACTGGCGCCACAGAGCCGAGTAGCGCGCATCGAATCCGTCAGGAGCGTGCGAGGTCGACCGCAGCATCACGTCTCTGGGCAACACGGCACGCAGCTTGAACTCGAACTGATCGATCGCCAGCGCGGCCAAGGCTGCTTGAGCACCCGCTCGCGCATAAGGCCGTGGACCAACCACAGCTACAGGTAGGTCGACGTGTGCGACTTGACCACGAGCGTGAACACCGGAGTCAGTCCTGCCCGCGCACGTCACGACCGGTGGTTTGGATAGACGTGAAATCTGAGCGATCGCGTCCGCGACGACCTCTTGGACACTCCGTTCGCCGGGCTGGCGTGCCCAACCGACGAAGTCTGTGCCGTCATACGCCAAGTCCAAGCGAACGCGAACAAGCCCGCCGTCCCCGAGGGGTTCGGCGGGCTTGTTCGAATGTTCTACAACCACGGTTCTACCTCGTGGGTTTGACGTGGCTACTTCTCGTCAGACTTTTCAGCTTCGGAGTCAGTTGACTCAGCAGCGGCTTCAGCCTCGGGCGCCTCCTCGGCGGCCTCAGCGTCTGTTGCCTCCGCAGTTGCTTCTTCCGCTTCAGCAGCCTTTGCTGCGGCCGCGGCTTCGGCGGCCTTCTCGCGCGCTTCGCGTTCCTTGACGGCGCGCTTCGCTGCGGCTTCAGCCTCAGCAACAGCCTGCTCGCTCAACGGCTCAACCAACTCGATCTGCGCCATGGGTGCGTTGTCACCCTTGCGCGGGCCAAGCTTTGTGATGCGGGTGTATCCACCGTTGCGGTTCGCGTAGCGCGGACCGATCTCGGTGAACAGCTCGTGCACGACGTCCTTGTCGCGAACGACCGTCAGGACGCGACGACGCGCCTGCAGGTCACCGCGCTTAGCGAACGTGATGAGACGTTCCGCGAGTGGCTGCATCCGCTTCGCCTTGGCCTGCGTCGTGGTGATGCGACCATGTTCGAACAGTGCGGTGGCAAGGTTCGCCAGCATCAGCCGCTCGTGTGCGGGGCCACCCCCGAGCCGTGGGCCTTTAGTAGGCGTTGGCATGTCGTTCTCCTAGCTGTGGTTGGCACGGTCACCCGCACCAACAGTTTTCGGTTGGGTGGGTTAGAGCTGCTCGTCTTCAGCGTAAGCGGCGTCGTTGTCGTCGTAGAACGCAACGGCTGCGGCCGGGTCGAATCCGGGCGGGCTGTCCTTGAGCGCGAGGCCCATTGACTGCAGTTTGGCCTTGACCTCATCGATCGACTTCTGGCCAAAGTTGCGGATGTCCATCAGGTCAGCTTCGCTGCGACCAAGCAGCTCGCCGACTGTGTGGACGCTCTCGCGCTTGAGGCAGTTGTACGAACGCACCGTGAGGTCGAGTTGTTCGATCGGCATTGACATCTGCTCGGCCATGAACGTGTCCGCCGGGCTCGGGCCGATGTCGATTCCTTCAGCCTCAACGTTGAGTTCACGTGCGAGTCCGAACAGTTCGACCAGGGTCTTGCCGGCCGACGCGACAGCGTCACGTGGACGGATCGACGACTTGGTCTCGACGTCAACGATCAGGCGATCGAAGTCGGTGCGCTGCTCAACACGAGTCGCCTCAACCTTGTACGTCACCTTCAGCACTGGCGAGTAGATCGAGTCAACGGGGATACGACCAATTTCTTGGCCTACCAAGTTGTTCTGTGCCGCGGACACGTAGCCACGGCCACGCTCGACAACTAGTTCGATCTCCAACCTGCCCTTGCCATTGACGGTCGCGATGTGGAGTTCAGGATTGTGAACCTCAACACCGGCCGGCGGGGCGATATCGGCAGCGGTGACTGCACCTGGTCCCTGCTTGCGCAGGTACATGACAACTGGTTCGTCGTGCTCGGACGAGACGACAAGTTCCTTGATGTTCAGGATGATCTCGACGACATCCTCGGCTACGCCGGGAATCGTGGAGAACTCGTGCAACACACCATCGACGCGGATGCTGGTGACCGCGGCACCTGGAATCGAGGACAGCAGGGTCCGGCGAAGTGAGTTGCCAAGGGTGTAGCCGAATCCGGGCTCGAGCGGCTCAAGGATGAAGCGTGAGCGGTTCTCTGAGACGGACTCTTCAATAAGAGCTGGACGTTGTGCAATAAGCACGGCATTTCCTCCCCGCGGCGACCACTATTTGACGCCGGTATTTTCGCGGTGCCTCACCGGCTCGGCGTGTGAACACCGGTGAGACGCCCGCGCTTGATTGATTACTTCGAGTAGAGCTCGACGATGAGCTGTTCCTGAACCTGAGTGTCGATCTGCTCGCGCGTTGGGAGCTGGTGAACCAGCACTCGCATGCGATTAGGAATGACCTCGATCCATGACGGAACGGTGCGTTCGCCAGCTTCGGCGTGTGCGACGACGAAAGGCGTCATCTCGCGGGACTTTCCGCGGACCTCAACGATGTCATTCGGCGTGACGCGGTACGACGGGATGTCGACCTTCTTGCCGTTGACGAGAATGTGGCCGTGGCGAACCAACTGGCGGGCCATGTCGCGGCTCTTGCCGAATCCGGCGCGGAACACGACATTGTCCAAACGGCTTTCCAGAATGGTCAGCAGGTTTTCACCTGTCTTACCTGACTGGCGGTTCGCTTCTGCGTAGTAGTTGCGGAACTGCTTCTCGAGCACTCCGTAGATACGCGCGCACTTCTGCTTCTCGCGCATCTGCAACAGGTATTCGCTCTCCTTGGTGCGAGCGCGACCGTGATCACCCGGAGGGTACGGACGCTTCTCGATCGGGCACTTTGCGGTTTCGCACTTGGCACCCTTGAGGAAGAGCTTGGTCTTTTCCCGACGGCAACGCTTGCAGTCAGGACCGGTGTAACGGGCCATTTCGTTGTCTCCTTCGGGTCAGACTCGACGCCGCTTTGGCGGGCGGCATCCGTTGTGGGCTACTGGGGTTACATCTGCGATCGCGCCGACCTCCAGGCCAGTGGCCTGAAGAGAGCGGATCGCGGTCTCGCGGCCGGAGCCGGGACCCTTGACGAACACGTCAACCTTGCGCATGCCATGTTCCATCGCGCGCTTGGCGGCAACTTCAGCTGCCTGCTGTGCGGCGTACGGAGTCGACTTACGTGATCCCTTGAATCCGACCTGGCCACTTGAGGCCCAGGCAATGACCGCGCCTGATGGGTCGGTGATCGAGACGATCGTGTTGTTGAACGTGCTCTTGATGTGAGCGTGGCCGTGGGCCACGTTCTTCTTCTCTTTGCGCCTGACTTTCTTGGCGCCCTTTGCTGGTGGCATTCGTGTATTTCTCCTGATGTGAGGTCGTCGGTCCGCGGTCTGCCGGGTCGGCAAGAGGACCAGTGCGGACTACTTAGGCTTTTTTCTTACCTGCAACGGTCTTACGCGGACCCTTGCGTGTACGAGCGTTGGTGTGCGTGCGCTGACCGCGAACTGGCAGCCCTCGACGGTGGCGGATTCCCTGGTAGGAACCGATCTCGACCTTGCGGCGAATGTCGCCCTGCACTTCGCGGCGCAGGTCACCTTCGGTCTGGTAGTTCGCGTCGATGTAGTCGCGAAGCTTGATCAGGTCAGCTTCGGAGACATCGCTGACGCGCTGGTTTGGGTCAACGCCGGTGGCTTCAAGTGCCTGAACCGAACGTGAACGGCCAACGCCGTAAATTGCGGTAAGTGCGATCTCGAGCCGCTTGTCGCGGGGGAGATCAACTCCAACTAAACGTGCCATGTTGTGGCAGTTCCTGCTTTCTATCGTGGGCGAAGGTGTCGGTTACGCCATCGTTCCTCGGGTTCAACCGAGGTCCTCAGCCTTCGCGCTGAGGGTGTCGTCCGCTGCCGAGGCAACGGGGTCGGATGGGCGCTACTGCGTTTTCAGTTATTCGTCGAACGGCAAAGCCAAAGGGATTAGCCCTGGCGTTGCTTGTGGCGAGGGTTCTCGCAAATCACCATGACTCGGCCGTGGCGACGGATCACCTTGCACTTGTCACAGATCTTCTTAACGCTTGGATTGACCTTCATCGTCTTCCTTCGTGCTTGCTAGCCGGACTGGCGGATATGCGGCAATGCGGCTTACTTGTACCGGTAGACGATGCGTCCCCGGGTGAGGTCGTAGGGCGAGAGCTCCACGACTACTCGATCGTCGGGCAGGATCCGGATGTAGTGCATCCGCATCTTCCCCGAAATGTGCGCGAGCACCTTGTGACCATTGTCGAGTTCCACCCGGAACATCGCGTTCGGGAGTGATTCAACGATGGTGCCTTCTAGCTCAATGGCACCTTCTTTTTTGGCCATACTGGTACTAACGCTCCTTGAATGGGTGTGATTCACACGAAACCCACGTGAACCAAGGAGTGAGTCTACGCGACAGGAGTATTGGAAGGGAACCCCGGGTCAAAGCGGTCTACGTCACGTTTTGCGTGATACGTCAGATCACGCTTCCGAAACCTTCAATTCCGCCGTCAATCGCAGTCGTGACAACCGGGCCATCTGCCGTGATTGCGACGGTATGTTCCCAGTGCGCTGCGGCAAGTCCGTCTTCGGTCACGACTGTCCAGTCATCACTGAGGACGTCGACCTCTGCGCTGCCAAGCGTCACCATTGGCTCGATCGCCAACGCCATGCCGACCACAATTTGCGGGCCCTTCCCAGCCGTTCCAATGTTGGGCACGTTGGGCGGCATATGCATCGACGAACCGATCCCGTGACCGACGTAGTCAACAACGAGGCCATATGGGTGATTCTGGCGCTCGACGAAACCCTGGACTGCCGCGCCGATGTCGCCGATGGTGTTCCCTGCAACCGCTGCTGCGAGCCCAACCCAGAGCGCATCTCGCGTCACCTCGGAGAGGGTGTGAACTTCCGGCGTCACTTCCCCGATCGGAATCGAGATCGCAGCGTCGCCATGCCAACCGCTGACAATTGCGCCACAATCCACCGACACGAGATCGCCGGACTCAAGCACCCGCGGGCCGGGGATCCCATGCACTACCTCGCTGTTGACTGAAACACAGATCGAGGCGGGGTAGCCGTGATACCCGAGGAACGACGGACTCGCCCCAGCGTCCCGAATGCACGCCTCAGCAATCGCATCGAGTTCCAAGGTGGTGATGCCAGGCCGCGCCGCCTGGCGAACCTGTTCTAGCGCGGCAGCAACCACCAGACCCGCCTCGCGCATAAGCGCGAACTGTTCTGGCGTCTTCAACTCGAACTTTGGCTTGCGCAATCCAATACCCACGGCACCTACGGTAGTTGCATAGGACGCGGCAAGATAATTCCCACCTGCTCGCCCTATTGTGACGCCGTGAGCCTGAGCCCCGACGTTCGGCGCGTGATCGTCACGGTCGCCGCCGTCATCGGTGCGGTCTTTCTAACGTGGCGGATGTTAGACGGCACGCAGATCGATCTACGCGTCTACTTGCTCGGCGCGGATGCCCTACTCGATGGCAAGTCGCCCTACGACAGTTCGATCACGATCAATAACAAGGCGGGCCTCGTCCTTCCGTTCACGTATTCGCCCTTCGCGGCGGTGGTCCTGATCCCGTTCGCGTTGCTGCCGTTGAAGGTGACACTGGCGCTCTGGAGCACGATGTGTATTGCGTCGCTGGCAGGCATCGCATATCTGACTGCACAACGCCTGCCGGGACTTGCCGGCAAGAAGTACCCGGCATGGGCGACCTGGGAAATCGCGGCGGTGATCCTCGCAGTTGCTGCGTTCGCCGAGCCCATCCGCCAAAACCTCGAGGCCGGGCAAGTCAATCTGATGATCATTTTTGTGGTCATGTACGACACGGCCAATCGGACCAAGTACGCAGGGTTTGCCACCGGCATGGCGACCGGCTTCAAGGTGCTACCCGGGATCTTTATTGTCTTCATGTTGGTTACGCGCCGGTGGGCAGACTTCGGCCGCGCAATGCTGGGATTCGCTTCAACGTTGGTGATCGGCAGCTTCTTCGGGATCAACAACGTCTGGCAGTACTGGACGTCAGAACTCTTCAAGACTGAACGGGTGGGCGAGCTCGTCAGAACGTCAAATCTCTCCCTGCGGGGCATCACCTCGCGCGCGTTCGGGACCGATGCCGGGACTGTCGCCTGGATCGCGGTGGGAACACTCATCGTTGTTGGCGGGTTCACCATCGCAGTGATGTGGTGGAATCGGAGTCGACTGGTGGCCGCCACAATCGTCGGGCTCGTATCTTTGCTGATTTCGCCGATTTCGTGGCCTCATCACTGGGTGTGGCTAGTTCCCGCGATCAGTGTTTGTGCGGCCCTGTCATACCGCGCGTTCCGGTCGCAACGGTCCGGTATCGGCTGGCTACTAGCCACCGCTGTGGTGGTCGCAATGATCCCGCCAATGATCCAACTGCGGATGGGAATGAGCCTGGTAATTCCGGCAGAGTGGTTCCGCGTGTGGGTGATAGGCACTGCCTATGCCGCAGGCTGCGTGCTACTGCTCCTCGCGCTTGGCGTCGCCGGGCGACTTGTGGAACCTGAGCTGCAGATCAAGGAAGACTCATCGCGAATGCGGCGAAATGACGACGCTTCAAACCCATCACA
>JBAYVO010000071.1:0-9397 GCA_041674545.1 Candidatus Nanopelagicales bacterium
GCATCTGCACCTGCGACGCTATCGAACACCTCGGCTAGCTTCACGGTTCCTCCATTAGTCCGCGCCGCACACCTGCACGTGCGGCGACGGAAACTCAGCCTAGCGACGCTGAACGACCTTTGCGAAGAGATCGGTCAACCGATTTTGCGGGTCATATGTGGATTTAACCCGCCGGTAGTGCTCACCGCCATAGAGGCGGTCGAACTCAGCCTTGCTGTAGTAGGCACTCGAATAGAGCGACTTGTGACCGTCGAGCCTCGTCACTTCGGCCTCAATGAGGCGGTTCAGCGCGCCGTCTGATGGATCCGATCCAGGTGCGCGCGCGACAGTCGACCAGAAGCCAACATTGACATAGGTCGCTGCCGTATCCATTTCATACAAGGGCCACTTCGTGACGCCATCGCGCGAACGCAGCGGGCACACCCACACTGGCTCAATCCCAATTTCGCGGTGGAAGAAGTCAAGGAACTCCGGTAGGCGGTCGACGGGGATTTCGATGTCCTGGATGACCTCTTCCTTAGGTGGCTTGCCGAACAGCTTGAACTGACGGTCGCTGAACTTGTATTTGCGGTCGGCCGCAATGATCTTCCAGTACACATCGGACCTGAGTTTGCCCTTTGGCCACAATCGACGGATCGCGGGCTTTTGTGCACCGAATGCACGTGAGCACCAAAACCAATCGGTGTCCCAGCGCCAGATGTAATCCCGGGCGGTCAAGGCATCGAATGACCGTTGCTGGATTGACCGGTAGTAGATGTTCATCCCGGTGTAGTCGCTTGGTTTGGTGTAGCCGACGGGCAGGGTGTTCGACCAGCGTCCGATCGTGAGGTATTGCTCGGTGGATGAGAAGACCGTTCCGTCGAGGAAGTCGATCGGCGAGTCATCGTGCGAACGGCTCGCAGTGAACTCCGCGATCGCCGCTGCCATCGCAGTCGCACTCGGGTAGTGGAGATGTTCGAGCAAGACGTACTTCTGAATCGGTGCCAACTCAATCTTCAGGCGCAGCGCATAACCCAACGATCCGTATGAATTGGGGAACGAAAGGTAGAGGTCGCGATTGGGGTCGTCCGGCGCGCCACTGGCGGTGACGATCTCGCCGCTGCCGGTAAGCACATCCATCTCAATAACGGACTCATGCGGAAGCCCTTCGCGGAATGAGGATGACTCGATGCCGAGGCCGGTGACCGCACCGCCGAGAGTGATCGTCTTAAGTTGTGGAACCACCAGTGGCATAAGGCCGTGCGGCAGCGTCGCATCTACAAGATGCTCGTACGTCGTCATACCAAGGACATCTGCGGTGCGCGCGATCGGATCGACGTGGAGGACTCCATCGAACGCGGTGACGTCGAGACCTGGCGTGTCGACGGCCGTGCGAGTACGGAAGAGATTCGACGTCTTCTTCGCCAGTCGCACCGGCTTGCCTGGGGGAATCGCGGCGTACTGCCGACTCAGGCGTTCGACAAGTCGCTGGTAGCGCGCATCGGCATCAACGTCACCCATGCGGGACACCCTAGGGGTCGCCTGCCACAAATTGCGACCTGCGACGGGTAGCGAAACGTCGGCCTGATTGAACGTGGCCTTCGGTCGGGTCATGTTGGCGGATTTGCCACTCGTACCGCTCGCGCCAGGACGAACTATCGCTTCCAGGGGCGAGTTACTAGCTGCTTCAACGCGTACGACTCGATTCGCAACACGGTCAGCGCTGCCCAGGTGTTCCCCATGATCGGCCGATTCCGACGGACGAGTTGCATCTCTTCCTTGCGTCGTCGACGCAATGCATCGGCCGAAGATGCCGTCGGCAGCGGGAACGTGAACATGTTGAACGCTGTTTCATAGTCGACCGTGCCAGCGGTGGGACTTGGCCCCAAACCCACACTGTGAACATATGCTCCGACCACGTCAACGCCGGCACACTGGAGCGCAGCCCACGACGCAAAGGCTCGTGGATTGATGTCGTTCGCAAGCGGCGGCCCGTCGGGATCATTGACATAGTCCACGCAAATGAAGCCTGTGTATTCAGTTGCTGCAATGATCTTCTGCACGTCAGATACGAGGTC
This sequence comes from Candidatus Nanopelagicales bacterium, assembly GCA_041674545.1. Lineage (GTDB taxonomy): Bacteria > Actinomycetota > Actinomycetes > S36-B12 > UBA10799 > UBA10799. The sequence continues at coordinate 2,058 of JBAYVO010000071.1, forward strand.
AGGCATGTCGAGCAACCGGGCCGTCCTCGACGGTCCGAGCGGCAAATTCGGTTCGGGGCGCGCTTCGTATGCCGAGCCAGCCAACAACTGCCCGTCCTTCGCCACCCCTCCAAATCGGATCGTGGATTCGGAGTGAAAGGCTTCCAGGATCGGCGTGACCCCAAAATCTGTCGTTAGCTCGTCCCAGTACGCCTGCATCTCCTCGCGGTTGTGAGCGATACGTACCTCACTACCACCGGAACCGACGCGCGCCTTCACCACAATCGGGAACGCATCCGAGGCGCACACATCGGAACCCTTCGGAGTCGGAATGCCCAGCTCGACGCACAGCTGCTTGGCCTTCCACTTATCGATGATCTGCATCGGGTCGTGTCCGGTTCCGACGCGGCGAAGGAACCGTTCAGCGGGATCGCCCGACTCCAAGATCATCGCTGCGAGCACGTCCGATGCCTGAATATCAATAGTGGTTGATGGCAGGATGTCGACGAGTGAATCCCACTCGAGTTCGAGTGCTTCGCCAGTGTCTTCAGGTCTGGTGATGAGCACGCGAGTCGGGCCGAAAACGACTCGTTCAGCCTGCTGCACAAGGCGCTGAAACCGCTCTTTGCGGTGCGCGGTGATCCTGGCCGTCGCGATTCCATGTTGGCGCAAGGCGGCCGCAAGTGAACAGAAGGATTCCCATGGAATCGAGTCGATAAATACGACCGTCGGGCGTTCGCTTGTCGATGCCACTGATGCGTAAACCTCCTGCTCTGGATGAACCGTCAGACTACTTGCGCACCAGGGCTTGTCGCCTGGTTGTCTAGCTCACGAGTGGCGTTGGTGTGAGCAAAAGATCGTCAGGGCAGGACTCCGCTGAAACCCCGGATTTTGAATAGGCAAGGAGTGATATGCCCGCCATCTTGTCTCCAGCTACCGCCCTAGATCGAACTCCGTCACCGCGAGACTATCGTCGGGAATTTCGGGGTGCACGACCCGACATCACGTCAGTTTCTCCTGCTAATCTCCGCGCGCAGGCTAAGGCGAAAAACACAAGGCGTTCTGGGGTGCATGCAATGCTGCACAAACGCTACATCGACAGGCATGGCGCGGGCATGGTTATGGCCGCGTTTGATCTTGTTGCGATGTTGCTCGTGACAATTCTGTTTCAGGCGTGGGTTCTACCAACCGCGGCATTCGTCGCCACGGTCTTCATCGTCTATTACGGCAAGGGCCTGTACCGATCGCGGGCATCGCTGTCCGTGCTCGACGACTTCCCTCGGCTCTTCGGCGGCGCGGCGATCGGCGCAGCCTTCGGATTCGCGCTCGCACTCGACGTCATTGACTCCCTATCGTTCAGGACGCTAGGTCTCTTCGGGTCCTACCTTCTAGTTATCTGCTTTGGACGAATGTTGTCGTACTTCATCGTCCACCGACTACGTTCGCGAGGACTTCTGCAGCGCCGGGTCGCAATCGTCGGGACGGGCCTCGTTGCCGACCAACTAGTTGCGGCCGCCCTCGCGGACCCAAAGAGCGGATTCAACGTCGTCGGTTACGTCGACGATCCTGCGAACGTTGCCGTCATGCACCCGCATCTTCGGCCCGTCATCGGCGCCCCTCATGACATCAACGACATCATCATCGAACACGACATCGACTACGTGATCGTCGCGTTTAGCGCACTTCGCGAATCGGAACTTGTCGGGATGATCCGCACAGCCGATCGACGCAGCTGCGAGATTTCGATGGTGGAACGCTTCTTCGAGGTGACCTCGCGCCGACCGGGCGTCGATGAGATCAGCGGCATCCCGCTCGTTCTGCTTCAACGCCGCGCGTACCGATCGGTGCAGTGGAGAGTCAAACGCTTACTTGACATCGTTGTCGCTGGTGTCGCACTGGTTCTCCTCTCACCGATCTTGCTAGCGGTTGCGATCGGCGCGCGCATCGATGGCGGACCCGGAATCATCTTCCGGCAGCAACGCATCAGCCTTGACGGGGATCCGTTTGAAATCATGAAGTTCCGCAGCCTTCGCCCAGCGAACGAGGCCGAATCAGCGACGAAGTGGAACGTCAAGAACGACGCCCGGATGAGTAAGTTCGGCAAGTTCATCCGAAAGACTTCAATCGATGAACTGCCGCAGCTCTTCAACATTCTCAACGGCGACATGAGTCTCGTCGGGCCTCGCCCTGAAAGGCCACACTTCGTGGAAGAGTTCGGCGCGGAGTATCGCCACTACGACGACCGCCACCGGGTGCCAAGCGGCCTAACTGGGTGGGCACAGGTGAACGGGCTACGCGGCGACACTTCGATCGAAGAGCGTGCCCGCTACGACAACTACTACATCCAGAACTGGTCGCTGTGGCTCGACATCAAGATCATGATGCGAACCACTTTGAGCCTCACCAAAGCAGCTGGCTAGCACCTCCCTCTCCTCACAGGGTGTGGAGTCGTTGAACTGTTGCTTCAGTGGACGATCAACGCGATTGTTGGGGCAGACTGACTCGCGTGGCTGACGAGGTTCCCGACGAGTACGAGAAAGAGGTACTTGGGGTCAATGGACCTGGCGCGGACCATGGGCAGTCGGAGCAACATTCTGATGATGAGACCGATGGACTGTCGGAAAAGCAGTCGGCGTTCAAGGGTGGCCTGTGGGTCGCAACGAGCCAGGTCGTTCCGATGGTCGGGACTGCAGCGCTATCGGTGGTCATCGGTCGAATCCTCGGAGCCGATGAACTCGGACTTCAGAGTTTCATCAGCTACGTCCAGGCGTTGCTCGTCGCGTTGCTATTCGCAGCGCTCACGGGTGCAACGATTCAGTCGCTGTCGACGGCGGTGGGGGCGAAAGACGAGGAGCAGTTCGATCGCCTCGCTCGCTGGTCTGTTCTGGCAAACAGCGCCGGTGGAATCATCGCTGGCGCGATCCTGGTCGTCTTCGGCCTGTTCAGCGATACGCCGTTGCCGTGGTTCCTCGTTGCGCTCACTGCCTTCATCAATAGCATCGGTTGGGGTTACACGTCGATCGAAGTCGCACGTAATGGCTGGAGTGCCGTCGGCATGCGCCGACTGTTCACCCAGACCTTGTCGATGGTGCTTGGCGTCGCATTCGTGTTGGTGGGTTTTGGCATCAATGGTGTGTTCGTTGCGAGCTTGATCGGCGCTGTGATCGCAACCATCATGATGATCAAACTTGCTGGGCGCGCCCCGAAGGCAGACCTGTTCCCCTTCCCACGCGCATTGCTTGCAATCTGGGGGCCGTTCGTCTTCATGGAGGCGCTCAGCCAGATTGTCAGTCAGCGCATGGAGTTCTTGTTCCTGAATTTCTATTCGACCAAAGAACAGATCGCGATGTACTCGATTCCGTTCATGTTGATCTCAGCAGTCATCATGTTCCCGCTAACACTCATCGGAGCGGGCATGCCTCACGTCGCAAAATCGGCAGGCGCTGGCGAACTCGAGAAGTCAACGCAGGCTTTGGGGTTCGCTGGTCGGGTCGTAGCGCTGCTCTCACTCCCGCTTTGCGCCGCGGTAGCTGCCGTCGGTCCCGCTGTGGTCATCCTGTTGTACGGCACCGACTTCATGGATGCCGCGCATTTACTCCCGCTTATGGCCTTGTCGCTGTCGGTCGCACCGCTCGGAGTTCTGTACGCGACCTTCTGGACAGGTTCAGGGAAGCTCCGGATCCCCATTTGGGCGTTTGGTATCGCGGGTGTCATCGACCTCGGGCTCGCTTGGATTCTCATTCCCCATCTCGAAGCCGTCGGCGCCGCGATCGCCAACCTCGCGGGACAACTGACCTTGGCAATCTTGATGATCACCCTCACCGCACGAACCGCTCAGAAATTCCCGCTCCCGATGCTGCGGATCTTTGCAATCACCCTCGTGAGCGTCGCACTGTTCGGTATGGGCACGTACGCGGTCAACTTCGTCGGGCTGACGTCTTCAGCGTCGGCACTCATCGCAATGTTCGCTGGGATGGTCGCCTTCATGTTCCCCGCGGTCATCTTCGGACGATTCGTCGGATTCCTCGGACCAACCGACGCCGAATGGCTTCGCCACACGATCCCGGCAAAGGTCGGGTTCGCGATTCCGTTCATCGCGGGACCGAAGAGCTCACAGCCGAACTAGCTCGCCGCTACCTCAGCAACCAATCCACGGATCGTCTCGATGACCGCGCTCGGCTGATACTTCGCTGCGTATAGAGCGTGCCCCGCCGAGCCCAACTCCTGGCCGAGCACGTCATCGCCAAGCACCCGGCATACCGCGTCGGCAAAATCGGCGGCTGTATCCGCCACTAGAAGTTCGCGACCGTCCACGACGTCGAGCCCGTAACAGCCAACCGTTGTGCTCACCGACGCGAGCGAATATGCGAATGCTTCGATCAGCTTGATCCGTGTACCCCCGCCAAACCGCACCGGCGCGACGGCAACCTGGCTGGTCTCGAGGTATTCCTCTGTGCTCTCGACCTCGCCAATCGCTTCCACCCAAGGCAGTCGGCCTAACCCTGCGATCTCGTCTGCCGCACCCCTACCGACCAGCAAGAGTCGCGCGTCAGGGAACCGTCTGACAACCGATGGCATGACGTCCCGAGCCATGAACCGTGCGCCATCGAGGTTGGGTTCGTATGCGTAGTTGCCCACCAACAGCACGGTGTGCGAACGTGTTTTGGCGGCTGCAGATCGTGGCGGAACTGGGAAGCAGTTGGGAACGATCGCGGCGTTTGCGGCGCCGAGGACCGCTGCGTCCAATGAACTGCACACCGTCACCGCCGCAGTTCGCTTCAATGCGGATTTCTGAATTCGTGACCACATCACGCGTTCCACTCGGCCCTGTAGCCGATCGACCCGATTGCCAAATCCTGGCGTCGGCGGAGTCGCCAAGAAGCTCGCGATCTTCTCGGTCTCGATGTCATCGATGTCGACGATGGCTTTGGCTTCCCCGACGTGAACTCGAAGTTCCACCCACGCGTCGAGGGATCCGAACCACACGACGTCGTATGGCCCCGAGTTGAGTTCGGCAATCCTGGCAGCAGCAGTCGCCCAATCAGCTACTGCCATTCGCCAGGGCCTGCCCCCTGCGAGGCGAACTCCCGACCCGACCTTCTTCCGGTATGACAGCACGACAGTTTCAGCAGTTTGCAGACCGACGCCAGGCGGTACCACAAAGGGCTCGACGTCAAGGCCAACCGTGATTACATCGAGATCGCCCATATGCGCCAGCGCAGACACCACCGACCATTCGCGGATCCGCTTGCCGCTGTTGAGCGGCCAGGGAATATCGGGCAGAACCGCCAGAATTCGCAACCGCTTCGAATCCGTCGTCACTTCGCGATCAGCTCCAGTGGGTCATTGGCGAACCGTTGAAGTGCGGCCTGCACGCGGCATGGGTCGAACACCTTCGCATGACACACAGCAGTCATGTGGATCACGCCGTCAATCTGTTCAATCAACAATGGGACTGCGGCGGGTTCACACGTATTGATAAAGGTGATGTACGTACGTTCATCAGGGGGCGCGGCCCACGGCAATTGCTCCATCATCGGGTCAGTCAGTACAGACAACGCTGGCATCGGTTCGGTAGGCAATGACGAGAGCTCACGAGTTCTGGCTTGCGGGCCTTGTTTACCGAAGTCACTGCGACGGTCTCTCCAGCCAAAGACCGCTTCGCTGACGGTCCCGCCCAGCGGTTCGGCGTTCAACGTGGCCTGGTGAATCGCATCTCCAACGAGTTGGGGATCAGTCGGGTCAGCCACGCTGAGCATCACCCCGCCAAGCAGGTTCGTGGGGTCGAGTTCTTGAATGCCCGCGTACCGCCGAATGTCCCACACCACGTACGGAGCGAGCGGACTCAGCGTGAAGCCTTCGGCAATCAACGCCCCACAGAAGCCAGAAATCACACTCGCAGCTAAGCGCACCTGAGGGGTCTGGGTAGCGCGCCACGTGGCAAGTCGAGCAGTCTGTCGTGAGTCCAACATGCAGTGAGCGATCGCGATGTCGTTTGTCGAGATCGTCGCTTCGGATGCTCCTCGCTCCTCACGTGATGGCCCATCGGAAGCGCTCGAATCATCGGATCTACTCGTGCCCGGGAGAACCCCTTTGATCACATCAACAAATGCCCCGGGTTTGCGGGAGTACGTCTTCACAGCGGCGCGTGCGATTGGCAATCGGTGTCGGCGCCCCGTGCTGATTTCGACGTCATGGCCTTGCGCGAGTGCGATCACCTCCATTGCCGAACGAGTGGCGGAACGACCGTCAGCGATCATGTGCGAGAAGACAAACGCGACGTAGCCATCGCGGTACTTCCACAGCACCAACTCTTCTGGCGACGCATCCTCGGCAAGTTCGGCGGCCCAACAGTTCGGATCGTCCATCGGCCGTGGATCGACGCGCAATAGTCTGCGCGCGACATCCGGATACAGACCTCGGAAGGGGAACGACAGTCGCTGCTTGCTCACATCGAATGTCTGTAGCGCGAAGTAGTCCGGCGCCATCTTGGATCGCGCGACCAACCCCGCTTCAAGTTGAGCCACACTAATGTCTAGCGGCCCAAACACATGAACAACGCTGCGCCCGCCACGGTAAGACATCCAGTCCCGAACCGGAACCCGTCGAGACCGCCGCATCCTTCGATCGTAGGGATCGCCGCTCATGATCGCCGCCCACTTCAATTTTGGTGCGACTTGCCGGCACGCCGCGCGACTACACCAAAATTTGCTTACGTTGGGGAGGTGGAGCCGTTGAAGCTGGTCGTGGATTGTTCGGGGAGTGTGCGAGGTGGGATTTTCCGCGTGCTGGAGCAGTTGGAGATGCACTGGGAGGCGGCGGATGAGCTGACCTTGGTGGCTGCGCCTGCGGGATTTGCGCCTAAGCGGGCGCGGATTCATAGCTATCAGGAAGGCGGGCGCGCAAAGACGCTCCTAACTGCCTCGCGCACGGTCAACCAGCTCGCGAAGAGGTCTCGCGCCGATGGCCTACTCTCACTGAGCCCCTCGCTGACCGCTGCCCCGGCGCACGTACCGGTGGTGACCATCCTGCACGACCTTGCGTACCTGCTGTGGCCTGCCGAAATGTCGCAAGCGCAACTGCGCTACCGCCAAGCCGGGTATCAGGCGAACCTACGCCGCTCAGCCGTGATCCGCTGCGTGAGCCATCGAACCCTGCATGACCTGCACGGCCAGCTGAAGTGGGCACAAGCGATCGCGAAGGTTTGGCCGCTGCCCACCCCGAAGTTGACTGCAACGCAAGCTCGCTCACACCTCGTCACCGAATTGGCCAGAACGGGGATTGCTAACGCGATCGCCGTTCCTGGGCATTCAGAACACAAGGGTGTCGAGCTAGCGATCATGGGACTGTCTCGGCTGCCA
>JBAYVO010000072.1:0-9349 GCA_041674545.1 Candidatus Nanopelagicales bacterium
ACCTCGTACCCAGGTCCGAGGTACCCCTGGATGGTCTTTGCCTTAGCCGGGGACTCGACGATCACGAGCCGACGTAGGCCATCCTTACTGGGCACGGTGGGTGCTCCTTCACGTTGGTGCGTACATGGTGTTGCTGACGACTTGGTTTGCGGTGCTGCTGACGCTTGACGTGCTCGGCGAGCGCGCAATTGCGGTCACTGTAGCCCGCGATTGCTGTTCACCATAGCCGGTGACCCTTTGACTGTGATTCCGCTCGCTTGGTTCCGGCGCCGCGGCAACGCCGGTGATCCGAACACGACGCAGCCCCGACCGTGTTGCTGGTCGGGGCTGCGTCGCTAGGAGTTTCGGACTACTTTTCGCCAGCCTCCGCAGGGACCGGAACACCGGCATCCTCGGCTGCCTCTTGCACTGCTTCGTCAAGCTGCGCGGCTGAGTCAGACGACGGCCCGTGACCGTCAGCGTCCTTGATGTCGTCTGAGATCTCATCCGGCGACACCGCGATTGGGCGACGCTTGCTGATGATCACCGCCGTGACGATGATTGCCGTTGCTAGCCCCGCAATGAGCAGTCGCAAGGCCGTTTGCTCGGTAAGGAACAGCGTGACAACTGCCGGGGCGATAAGCAGTGCAACGAGGTTCATGACCTTGATCAACGGGTTGATCGATGGACCAGCGGTGTCCTTGAACGGGTCACCGACGGTGTCGCCGATGACGGTGGCCTCGTGAGCCGGTGAGCCCTTGCCGCCATATGCGCCGTCCTCTACGAACTTCTTCGAGTTGTCCCACGCGCCACCGGAGTTAGACAGGAACACTGCCATCAACAGGCCGGTTGCGATGGTTCCAACGAGGAACGAACCGAGCGCACCAATACCGAGGGCGAACCCGACGGCGATCGGTGTGAGCACTGCCAACAGCCCTGGGGTGGCCAGTTCGCGCAGAGAGTCGCGGGTGACGATGTCGACCACGCGGGCGTACTCCGGCTTGACTTCGTAGGTCATGATTCCGGGGTTCTCGCGGAACTGGCGGCGAACCTCGAAGATCACTGCCCCAGCTGCGCGGGACACAGCGTTGATCGCTAGCCCCGAGAAGAGGAACACCACCGAAGCGCCAATGAGCAGACCCACCAAGTTGCGCGGGTTGGCAACGTCAAGGATCCCGAGGTACTGGGTTCCACTGGTGAAGCCGAGGCCTTCAAGTACCCGTGGCGTCTCTTCTTGGACTGTGGCGACTGCCTCGCCAATCGAATCACGGAATGCACCAAACAGCGCGGTTGCCGCAAGTACGGCCGTCGCGATGGCGATGCCCTTGGTGATGGCCTTCGTCGTGTTGCCGACAGCGTCGAGGTTGGTGAGAACCTGGGCGCCTTCTTCGTCAACATCGCCAGACATTTCAGCGATGCCTTGCGCGTTGTCGGAGATCGGACCAAACGTATCCATCGCGACGATGACGCCAACGGTGGTCAAGAGACCGGTGCCGGCGAGGGCGATCGCGAAGAGGCTCAGCACCAGCGAGCCGCCACCGAGCAGGAAGGCGCCGTAGACAGCAGCGGCGATGACCAGCGCGGAGTAGACGGCCGATTCCAGACCGAGCGAGATTCCAGCGAGGATGACCGTTGCCGGGCCCGTAAGTGAGGACTGAGCGACGTCGTCGACCGGCTTGCGGTTGGTCTCGGTGAAGTAGCCGGTGAGGACCTGCATCGCGGCGGCGAGCAAGATTCCAATGAGGACTGCGCCGATCATCAGCCAGCGAGGATCGAACGTCGTCAGCGTCAGCACATCGATGCCGAGACGGGCGACATCCACACCCTCGAGGTCGATGATGCGGTTCGGCAGCAGCGCAAACGCCGCAACCACGGTGAGGATCGCCGAGATCAGTGCGGACAGGAAGAACCCACGGTTGATCGCGGTCATTCCGGATCGATCGCCCTTGCGTGGGGAGATCGTGAAGATTCCCAGGATCGCGGTGATGACACCAATTGCCGGAATGATGAGCGGAATAACGAGGCCCATGTCGCCAAAGGCAACCTTGCCGAGGATCAACGCGGCAACCAACGTCACGGCGTAGGACTCGAACAGGTCAGCGGCCATGCCGGCGCAGTCGCCGACGTTGTCGCCGACGTTGTCGGCAATCGTGGCAGCGTTGCGGGGGTCATCCTCGGGAATGCCTTGCTCAACCTTGCCGACCAGGTCCGCGCCGACGTCGGCGGCCTTGGTGAAGATGCCGCCACCAACGCGCATGAACATCGCCAGCAGAGCGGCACCGAAGCCGAAGCCTTCAAGCACCTTAGGCGCATCGCCCTTGTAGATGAGGACGACGAGAGTTGCGCCGAACAGGCCGAGGCCGACGGTGAACATGCCTGCGACACCACCGGAGCGGATCGCAATCTTCATCGCTTGCTGCTCGCCAGTCTCTTGCGCGGCGGCCGCGACGCGAACGTTTGCGCGAACTGCGAGCCACATTCCGATGTAGCCGGTGACGCCAGAGAAGACTGCACCAACAACAAAGAAGATCGAGCGACCGATCCGCTCGGAGTTCGTATCTGCCGGGAGCAGGAAGAGTAGGAAGAAGACAACAACAGCGAAGATGCTGAGGGTCTTGAATTGGCGGGTCAGGTACGCCGATGCGCCTTCTTGCACTGCGCCAGCGATCTCCTGCATCTTTTCTGTTCCTTGGCCAGCGGCGAGTACGCCACGAACCAAGACCAGCGCCACTACCAACGCTAGAAGGGCAATCAGTGCAACAACAGCCACGTAGGTGAAGTTTGCGCCCTCTAGCGAGACGGTGACGTCAGCAGCAAGAACTGCAGACATGCGGTCTCCTAATCACGGATTCGGGTGGGTTTCAGCGCTTCGCGCAAGAGCGCCATGCGTTGTTATGGCACTCCGGTGACTCACCCTTTTGGGTCCGACTTAAGTAAGCCGGCAGGTCGGCGCGATCCTATGTCGGATAACACGGGAATTTGGTGACCGCGCGAACGAAACGCCGTGGTCCCGGAGTTTCTGGAAATCGATACCGCACGCGCTTCTCATCGACATAGCGCGATCAAGAGAGGCGGGACTTTTACGCTCGAGCTGGTCTAGTCCAGATCGGGGCGTGAGAGCTTGGGTGCCTCGATCGGCCAGACCATTTCGATGACGGTTCCCGGACCAGATTGGGCAACAGCACTCTCGGGTGCCAATGACGAAATCAAGGCCAACGCCATGGTCTCGTCGTAGTCAGGGGACGTGCTTGCGTCGGGAATCTGGTCGAAGATGCGGACGCTGAACCTACTGGAATCATCGGTGAGTTCGATGCGGATATCCGCGGCGAGATCAGAATCCTGGTGTTTGACGACCGCTAGGGCACACGCTTCGCCGACTGCAAGGCGCACTTCGTCGAGCACTTCTTCGTCGACTCCGCACCTGCGAGCCGCCGCGCCAGCCACAAGCCGCGCGAGACGAACCTTTTCGGCGACTGGTGGAATTGATAGGGAGGCGGTGCCCATGTCAGGCGCCAACTGCCTCGTCAACGCTGCCGTACAGACCAATCGCTGCATCGAGTCCGGTGATCCGGAATACCTTGCTGATTCGGTCTGTCGTTGCGACAACGCCGAGCGAGCCGTCGTTCTCGCGCACCCGCTTGAGTGCCTTAACCAGCACACCGAGTCCGGTTGAATCGAGGAACTCGACGCCGGATAGGTCAACGATCAACTTGTTGTTGCCACCCTCGACAATCGCCGAGAGCGCCTCGTCGAGTTGAGGTGCTGTGTAGACGTCGACCTCACCGGTGACCTCAGTAATTGAGAACCCGTCGTGCTCGCGGGATGCCAAGGTGATCTCCACGTCTTTCCCCTCAATAGGTGTGCAGTTCGATCGCTGCGCAATTTCACTCAGATGTGGTTTGCCGCCGTGCGCTCACCAACACCCAATGACTCTGGCGCCTACCTTTGCACAAATGCCGGGGGTGATGAAGGTTTACGTCACGGACTCGGGCTGACCGGCTCTCGCATCGATGACGACCATGGGCGGAGTTTGCCCTGCGGCGCGGGCGACGCGGGCCAGCGCTCCCCTCGCCCGGCCTTCGACCGTGACGACAACGTCGGTGCCAAGTCGTTCGCATTTTCGCAACCGCGCGTCATTGGCTCGCGCAATCGCCGCCGCACGATCACACCCGTCGCCGAACAACGCACGATTCGCTGCTGCGAGCGCGGCCAGGTCGGCAGCCGCCGATACCCGCGCCCTCGCAGAGGAGAACTCGGTCAAGGCGAAGGCGACTGACCCGAACACCATGCATAGCACGAGTGCCGCGAGCCAGATCACCGTCGCGGAACCCCGGTCGCTCTTTGCATCGTCGACACTGCGCCGCAGTCGCAGTCGGTTCGTCATAGCGGTTCCTCCTCGGCGACCGAGGTCGCAACAACGTTCACCCCGGCACCGCGCAGGAAGGGCATCGACACCTTGATGGCCACCTGCACTGACACTGTGTCCCCACCTCGACTGATCTTGACCCTCGACCCTGGCATCGCCTTAGTGGCAATCGACCGAATGTTCGTGCTGCTATCGCCTCTGGCGGCCGCCCTCGCCCCTGCCCGTGCTGCCTCCTGCGTCCGGACATGCGCGATGCCCACCCCCACTGCCCCAAGCATCATCGCGAGGACAACCACGACCGACATGATCCCGACAGCGAGTTCGGCCGTCACCATCCCCCGGTCGCGGTGGGGGCCGAGGCGAACACCTCGACCCCCACCGCGACCCGCTATCCGCCGATCCATGAGAACGCGCGAGTGACGACGTCCCAGAGGAGATCCTGAACCTCCGGGCTGGTGAGCAGCTTCAACAGCAAACCGCCGAAACCAGCTGCTGCAACAGTTCCGACCGCGTACTCCGCGGTCGACATTCCGTCGTCTTCATGAACGATTCGAACGAGCTTTTGCCCCATCTGTCCTCCTGTTGTCCCACGGCGAGTGCCGTGTGGTGACAGCGGTCTGTTTGACCCCCGGTGCCGGCGTTGCCTGCACAACATCAGATTGGCCCGAGTCCGATGCACCAGGTCGAGGTTCAAGATCGTTTTGTGGACATCTCCTAGGCCGATCGGCGCTGTGGAAAGAATCAGCCCGAGATTCCGGCGGTGATCAAGCTCGCGATCAACGGGACCACACCCAGCAACATGAAAGCCGGAAGGAAGCAGAGACCCAGCGGTGCAACTGCCTTCACTCCCACGGTCTTCGCCGCCTGTTCAAGTTGAGTTCGCCTGGCCAGGCGCAGGTCATCAGCGACCCGCAACAAAACCGCTGTCAGGGGTGCGCCCGTCTGCGTCGAACGCAGGATCGCCCGCGCGATGGGAGCCAATGCAGGTTCATCAGACAGCGGCTGCCAAACCCGAGCGGCGTTGGCACCGAGGTTGAACTGGGTCACACACTGGTTGAGCACCTCCGCTACGGGGCCACCGAGCGCCTCCGCGGTCGCCTTGGTCGCTACCGCCGTTGAAGCTCCGGACGCCAGACAGGCAGCGAGCAGGTCGGCGACCATCGGAGCGGCCGCCTCAAGGGCGAGCCGGTTCGCTCGGGTACCGGCCGGTTCAAGTCGGGCGAGCACCCGCGGTCCTGCCAACGCGATCGCGATGGCGGCCAGTCCTCCGATCAGTCCGCCTAGCAGCAGCCACGCGACGGCCGCGCACAGAAGGCAACTTGGAACTGCCCATCGTTTGGAACTGAGCTGGTCGACGTCATCAGGCACAACATCGGGTGCCCGCGAGCCTCGTGATGCCGACTGGAGCTCCCTGCGTCTGCAGGCGGTATCCAGCCGACTTGCTGCCGGTGCCACTCCAACGACCAGATACATCGCCATCGCAACCAGCGATGCAACAACAATGTGTTGAGACGTCACAGCAACCGCTCAACGCTGTTCGTCAGGCGCGCAATCCACCACAGCCCCAGGACTTCTAGGCCAATCCCAACCGCAAGCACCAGCACTCCCCACACCGAGCCCAGGAGCCACGCGACTGGCGATGCTCCGAGCCCACTGCCGAGCATCACTCCGACGAGTGGGAGCCCGGCAAGCACCTTTGCGGTCGCACGTGGACTCGCCAGCTGCGCCGCGACCTCCGCACGAGCTTGCGCCGCCGCTGCCTCCGCGATCGCAAGCCGGTCTGCCGCCTGCGCTAAACCCGCACCGCTGCCTTCCGCCACACCCCAGAGCGCTGCCAATGAGTTCAGGATCGGCAAGCTTGTGCGGGCGGCCTCGACACGCAAGGCGCGAGGTACATCGCCGCCGAGTTCTGCCACCGCGACGGCATGGGCTGCGACCGGGACCGGACTCGAGCGCTGTGCCCGAGTGAAGGCTTGCCGCACTGGTTGACCCGCGCGCAGCTCGGCCGCGAAGGCAGCAACCAATTCAGTCGCTGCTGACTGCCAGATCTGCTGCCTGCGTTTTCGGCGCCACCGGTGCTCCGCGGCACGCTGAATCTTCGCCGTGAGGGTGAGTGTTTCTTCAGGCAGATCAATCTCACCAGCGAGGTGTGCGCGCGGAATCAGCAGTCGGCGACGGAACCCCGTGGGCATCATCAAATAGGCTGCGATGGCGACGAGCGCCGCGACAAGAAGCGCAGTCATTCGTGGAGCCCAAGTCGGTTGGCCAGCCGTTCACCGTGGGAGGCAAGCACAACGCCTCCCGGTTCGAATATGACGGCAGGCGATGCGACCACTATCCCGTCTCTGCCGCGGTCCAGGCTGTGAATCCCCGCGATTCGGCGATTGCCGTGCCGATCTCGTTCAATGTGAATGACGGCGTCGAGCCCGGCCGCAACCTGGGAATGGAGGGCCTCTCGACCGAGGCCCGCTGCGAGAGCGAGCGCTTCAAGGCGGGCGGGAACATCCGTTGCAGAGTTAGCGTGAACCGTTCCACAACCACCCTCGTGTCCGGTGTTCAGCGCGGCCAACAAGTCGACCACCTCTGCTCCTCGGACTTCCCCGACAACCAGGCGATCGGGCCTCATTCGTAGAGCCTGGCGAACCAAGTCCCGCATGCTCACGTGCCCCGTACCTTCAACGTTTGCCGGGCGTACTTCGAGTCGAACCACGTGCTCGTGGTCCGGGTCGAGTTCGCCGGAGTCTTCGACAATCAACGTTCGTTCGGTGGGCGCGGCCAGAGACAACAATGCCGAGAGCAGCGTCGTCTTGCCCGAGCCGGTGCCGCCACTGACGAGGAATGCTGCACGTGACTCGACGAGCGCGCCCAGCCACCGCGCACCGGCGGCGGGCATCGTGCCCAAGTCGACGAGGTCATCGAGAGCGAATGCTCGACGCTGCGGAATCCGTAGGGAGATACACGTACCGCGCGGCGCAACCGGGGGCAAGATCGCGTGCAGCCGGGCACCATCGGGCAAACGCGCGTCGACGTAGGGCGTTGCTTCATCGAGTCGGCGATTCGCGCTCGCCGCCAATCGCTGTGCCAGTCGCCGAACGGCGGCCTCGTCTCGAAAGGAAATTGGCGACCGCTCCAAACCTGCACCGCGATCGACCCAGACGGACTCCGGGCCGTTCACCAAAACGTCCGTCACCCGTTCCTGCCGCAGTAGCGACTCCAGCGGACCTGCGCCTGCGAGTTCGCTGCGCAGTGCGATCACCACATCGAGCACGGCAGCATCGCCGAGGACTTCACCTTCAGCGGCGAGCGCCTCCGCCACCCGAGACGGTGTCGCGGCATGTCCGGCTGCCGCGAGGCGATCTCGCACGCGGTCGACAAGCGCCTCCGGAATCGTCGCTACGTGCCGACCAAACGGTGGTGCAGCAGCAGATGTTCCCCTCACGCCGCACCGCCGAAGCCAGAAGCGCCGCCTAGCTGCGTCATCCGTTCTGCCTGGTGCGGCACTACCGGAATAGCCAATTCGCGTAACACCGCATTGCTTGCGATGCGCAAACCGCCACGACGACCGATCGGCACCGATCCCCGCTCCACCCGTCGTGCCACTCCGGGGTCCGCCGCGACGTCGCACAACAAGGGAAGATCGAGGGTTTCGACTACATCTTGTGCGCTGATTCCTGCAGGACTCGGCCCGCGGGTCGCTAGCTGAACCGGCTGGTTGCGAAGCTCGCCTAGCGAGAGCATTCGCGATGCCGCTGCCACTGCTGCGCTCGTTCGTGGACAGGCCAACACCACCAACGTGCAACGGCACAGCACCTCCGCAGACGTCTCGCCCAGGCTCCGGGGCAGGTCAACGACGACGAGATCACAACTGCGCGCCAATCCATCAACGGCGGACCCTGCCGAGCCGGGCGCCAAGTCCTGCGGGGCGACGTTCCCCCAGCCCAGCACCCGCACCCCCGCGACGTCAGGTAACGAGGACCTAACCGCGTCTCCCCGCAAGCGACCCCGTGTATTCGCTAGGTCACTCCACGCCAATCCAGTCGGATGATCCTGCCCGAGCATGAGCTCGATACCGGTGCCGAGCGGATCGAGGTCGATCGCCGTCACCGACTGGCCACGTTCGACAGCCGTGACCGCGACTCCTACAGCTAGCGAACTCGCCCCCGCACCGCCGCAGCCCCCAACAATGGCCACCACTGGCGCTGGTGCTCGCCCCCGAACCCCAATTCCAGCGAAGCGATCGATGAGCCACGATTCGGCCTGTGGCAACACCGCAACTTGATCTGCACCAAGATGTGCCGCCGCTCGCCAACCTGCAGCTGGATCGGCCGATCCTCTGGTCGCGAGGACGACGGAGTCGCGGCGCGGAACATAGTCCTGCGTGAGTTCATCCGCGAGATCCCACCCAACGACCACCAGGCAATGCCTCGACCAACGGCTGCGCAGCGCCGCGACGGTATTGACGACCACCGGCTCAACGCCAGCGGCCGCCGCGAGTCGAAGCACGTCGTCGATGAGCTCAACATCGTCAGTCGCCAGCAACGGACGCTCATCCGGTTGATTCGTCATGTCGCAACAATCGCCCAACAGCGGGCTCGTCCGCGAGAATCCCAACACCCGATGTGGACAACTTCGGCATGGAGTCGGTTGTGGAAAAGAACCTGAACGCCAAGCAAGGGCGTGCGGTTAACGAGGAAGGCCCCCGCTGGGGGGAGCGGGGGCCTTCAATACCGACGTGGGGGGACGTCGGTGTGGTCGGTACGTGACCGAGCGGTGTCAGTATGTACCCAATCCCTCACGTTGTGCAACGCAATCGGCCGATCGGGCCTACGGCGAGTCGCACGAAGGGTTGATTACTTCACCTTCGAACGTTTGATGAGACCCACTCCACGGGCACAACGACTACTAGCGGCATGTTGTTTGGTGCCGGTACAAAATGGGGATTGACGTTAAAAGGGGGCTCATGATGGCCAAAGCAGCCGCATTCTTCGACCTTGACAAGACGCT
>JBAYVO010000073.1:0-9310 GCA_041674545.1 Candidatus Nanopelagicales bacterium
CGACTTTCTGGGTCAACGCTCGGTTGTCGGCATTGAGGATTACCGCCACGGAGTGTTCTACAAGTCGCTGGCGTTGCCTCATGGAGCAGGGGTTGCGGCGCTGCGGGTGTCAACGGAGACCGTTGGTGCACGTGAAGGGTTGGGCTGGGTCGATTGTGACTTGTGGCTCGACGAGCTGCGAGATCTCACAGCGGCAGTCGCGAGATGCCGAAGGATGCTGGACCTTGATTCTGATCCGGTGGCCATTGATGAGTGTCTGGCGCAGGATCCATTCTTGAGGCGGCTCGTGTTGGCAAACCCTGGGAGCAGGATGCCTGGCAGTACCGACCCGAATGAGGTTGCGTTCCGCGTCGTCATTGGACAACAGGTGAGTACCGCTGGAGCCAGGACGGTCGCAGGCAGATTGGTGCAGCAGTATGGTCGGCCGCTGCAGACGCCGGTGGGACACGTGACACATTCCTTCCCGACGCCGGGTGAACTCGCCGAGGCGGACCCAGCAGCATTTGCGATGCCTGCCTCCCGAATGCGCGCTATCAAGGCGCTTGCGACAGCCCTGGCAGACGAATCGCTGGTGTTAAGTGTGGGCAGCGACTGGCAGGATGTGGAGTCTGCGATGCTGCGCCTGCACGGCATTGGGCCCTGGACAGTGGCTGCTGTCCGAATGCGAGGTCTCGGCGACCCTGACGTGCTCCTCTCCACGGACCTCGGAGTTCAGAAGGCACTCGCTGGCCTCGGATTTGCCGGTAGTCCGCGCGAACTCGAAAGTTCTTCACAGGCGTGGCGACCCTGGCGGTCATACACAACGCATCACTTGTGGGCATCACTCGATGCCGCGAGTGTGCAGAATCGCGCCATTGCATCACCTAGTCGCACCACTGGTCCAGCGCTACCTCAGGAGTCATGATGATCGCTTCAACTCGCGTCGATTTTGTTTCACCGCCGACAACCGAATCGGTCCGGTACACGGAGGTCGAGAGCCCAATTGGCACGTTGACGCTCGTGGGTGACGGCGTCGCCCTTACCCATCTATCGATGGAGTCACACGACGCGACAAAACCGACGATCGCAGACGGTTGGGTCTGCGATCCGGATAGTTTTGTCGAGGCTCGTCGCCAGTTGAGCGAGTACTTCGCTGGCGAGCGACGCGAGTTCACCATCCCGTTGGCACCTTCGGGCACACCATTTCGGATGAAGGTGTGGCATACGCTGGCCCGGATTCCGTACGGCGAGACAGCGACCTACGGGGAGGTCGCTGCCGAGATAGGGAACCCGGCCGCGAGTCGCGCGGTCGGAATGGCCAATCACTACAACCCCATTGCGATCATCATCGCCTGCCATCGGGTGATTGGTTCGACGGGATCACTGACAGGTTATGGCGGTGGCTTGGACCGAAAGCGCACATTGCTCGCACTCGAGCAGGGCTCCTAGCGGTGACCTGTGGAGGACGGCACTAGTTTTACGGTCTCCCGACTGGCAGACGTTCCCCTGCCGTCATGTTCCATCGACCATCGGGTGGTGCTTCTCCGCGGAGTTCAGCCTCCATCGCGGTGATTGTGTTGAGGAGTCGGGTGGTCCCGCGTTGAAGGACCTCTTCGCTGAGTGGCTGGGCGCGCAAGTCATCGAGGTCGATCGGTGCGCCAGCCACGATGTGAACCGTCTTGCGGGGGAAAAGGTTCAGTTCCACCTTGTAGGGGCGCATCATCTCCTGAACGCCCCAATGAGCCACTGGCACGAGTGGTGCATCGCTTTCGAGGGCGATTCGTACCGCACCCGTGCGGCCCGTCATAGGCCACAAATCGGGGTCCCTGGTGATCGTGCCTTCCGGGTACACCCAAACTGCCTCGCCGGCCTTGACCGCGGCTACGGCGTCGCTGACCGCGTTTCCAGCTTCCTTTGATTCGCGGTGCACAGGGATAGTGCCCGCGCCAGTCATCACGGTGCCAAGTACTGGCAGTTCAAACAACGAATCCTTGGCAAGGAAGCGTGCCGGGCGATTGGCGTCGTTCGAGAAGTGCAACAGCAGCAGCGGATCGAGCCACGAGAGGTGGTTCGCCGCGACGACGACTCCGTCGCCGGGTTGGCCAAGGAATTGCTGCCCGCGCCAGTCGCGCTTGGTCCACAGCATTAGGTTCGGCCACAGCACCGCAGCACCGAGGTTGTAGTACGAAACGAGTGGTTCTTCGGTCGGGAACGGGAAGACCATCAACACTCCTAGGGCGGGCGTAGTAAACGGCCCGCGAAGCGACGAAACCTGCCGTGGCGCAAGCGAGCGCGTCGACCCTATCGGGTTAGTCGTTGAGGTGTTCGTCCGTGGCAATGAGCGGCCAAATCGCATCAAAGAGTCGAGCAACGCGAGTCTTGCCGGTGCCGAGGCTGGGGCGTCCGCGGTGATGCGCAAGCAGAAGTCCATCGACGAGGGCCGAAACTGTCGACGCGCTGATGTCCGGGCGGATTTCGCCAGCTCGCTGGCCGTCCTCAAGGAAGATCGCGATCTGTTGTTCGCGGACTGACAACACGTGTTCAGAGAGCGCTCGTAGAAGCTCCGGCTCGGACTCGCGATTCAGCATTGCGGTTGCAGTGACCGGTCCTAGGTAGTCGCGATGGGCAGCGCCGATCGTCAATCCACGTCGTAGCCGGTCAGCTGCTGCATCATCGCCCTCGCCCCACCCGGTGTAGTCGGGCATCTGCAAGATTCCAGCGATCGCAAGGTCGAGTTTCTTCTGGTAGTGGCGGTACGCAGTGCGTTCAGAGACACCAGCACGATCAGCAACTCGTCGGAAGTCGAGACGTTCGTAGCCGTCGATCGACAGCTCGACAAGTGCGGCCTTTGCAATCGACCGATGAATCGCGTCGTACTGCTTGCCGCCTTGGCGAATGCCCACGCCAGTCCGCAGGCTCTTGGCCTGGCCTTTTGATCCTTTATTCAAAGTCACGGTTTGACCCTACTCATTTCCTTCGCAAGCGGCGCAGTTTTGAGCCTCGGAACGTTTCGACGTTTGTTGGGGATTGCGCCAACGTTGGTCTTGTGCCTACTCGTATTGATCCTTTTTGCGGCCGACATTGTCAGTTCGGTAGTTCACTTTAGGACGCGTCTTGGTCCTACGGTACGTCCTAGCGCATGATCTTCACCCACCTTCAAAGGAACTCCACAATAAGGACGAGTGCTTGCCCAACTGGGGATATGACGTTGCCTTCGGAGCGTTCGATCCGGTCACGGCCAGTTCGTGGCGTGACCTATGCGAGGGGCTCCGCGGGTTGCGGGATAGCTTCCCAGCGATATTCGATAAGCGTCACGCCCGGCGAGGTTGAGACTGTGCGAGTCGACGTCGCGCGCTCTGCTGTGAAGGAATTGCGAAGTCGTTCGTCGACCTGCAGGAAGATTCCTGCGGAGCTACCGGCCGAGTAGCAAGAGACGACAATTTCGGCCGGTGGGTCAGCCATGGCAACGGTGTCGTGCACGTCCTGCACGAGCATCTCGACAACTTCCGGCGGTGGTGAGAACTCTGGTGTGAGTCCACGTATTGAGAGTGTATGGCCGTGAATGCGGGCTGCGTGAATCCCAGCAATCAGGCTGTCGCCGAGTTCCCCGCAGTGCCCGGCCGCGGCGATGACGGTCCGAAGCGCAGACTCTTGTCGTTCGACTCGGGCGAGCGCTTCAGGTCGCGAGACATCAAGGGTGCCGTTGGCAATTTCCTGCAGTACTCCAGCCACATCGGTGTCGACTGCGCCAAGAATCCGGGTGTGGACGCGGGCCCGGTTTCGTTCGGTCTCACTTTCCTTGATGGCGCGACTGGTCTGGCGAAGCGCTGCCAGCATTGAGGCATCGTGCGCCCAGGTCTGACGGCGAAGCGCTCGTATTCCGCCGCACAAACCTGCGACCAATATCGCGACGAGGGTCGCAAGCAGCGCGAACGAGTGGATAGTCTCGGCCGGTGTCGGGGTGAAGGGGATCCATGCGGCGATCGCCATAAGCCCAGCGACGAGTGCCATCAGCGCCGCGAGGAACTGTTTGGCAGACCACAGCCAGGCGACAAGGATCACCGAAACTGTTGCTGGAATGCACCCGGCGAGTAGAAGCGCAGGGTCCGTTTCGGCGGCCATGCCGCGCGCAACTGGCATGGCTGTGAGGATCGCGATGCTGACCGCTACGAGTGCCACTTGCGCGCGACTAGCGGTGCGTCGCGCGGCAGCAAAGTTGATGAGTGTCATGGGCATGCATGTTCCGAGGATGATCGTGGCGAGCCACCACGCGGGTGGAAAATCCTGCCACAAGATGACCGTGAGGACCCCCGCCAGTCCGAGTAGCCAGAACACCAGACTTCGTGCGACAGGAATTGCTGATTCGATGTGTACGGCGAGTTTGGAACCTGTGGGTAGTCGCTGAGCTTTGGTCAGATCTGTGGTTGTCGGCGACTTCTGGGTTACGGCGTTTTCGGTGGCATTGTCGACTTGTGGTGGTGGCGTGACTTCGATCGTGACAATCAGGCCACCCTTGAGATCGTTTGAGATTGCCACCACCGGATCGAACGGCGTAGCTGGGCGAAGTGCGCTGGAGATCCCAGTTCCTATCTCACTGTCTGATCGCCAACCATCGCCATCGTCGCTGACCCGAACGAAGAAGCGTCCTGGGCGGTTGTTGATGAACAACTCAACATTCGCCGTCGACGAATGCTTGGACGTATTCGTGAGTGACTCGACAACGGTTGCTCGAACCTGCTGGTATGCCGGGACAGTTCCGTCGAAGTCTTCGCCGCGGACCGTCAATTCGAGTCCTAGGTGTACGCAGTGTTCGTGGGCCTCGGTGACCAGATCCTCGATAGTTCCGTGATCGCTAGATCGACGATCGGTGGACTGAAGGTCGGCCAGGTGGTTGAGGTCGGTGAGGCAACGCTCGCGAACCTGCGCCGTTGATGACCCGTAATTGCGGGAGATCGCGGTTAGCGTGTTCGCGACTCGGTTGTGAAGCTCACGCGAAATCGCCAGTGCTTCGGCAGCCTTGATTCGATCGATGTGTGTTTGCAGAACCGCGTAGTCGTTTGCTTCCCACTGGGCTGCTTCAGCGTCCGAGACTGCGCGGAGACTGAGCAACACTGAGTCGATGCTCAGGCCAACGGTCAAGGTGATCGCCGCGGCAACCATGGCTGCCGACGCTTGATCGCTACCAGATCCTTCAGTGGCGACGGTGGCCAAAGTGGCGGCCACCGCACTCGCTGCACCCACCGCGAGGAAGAACCAATGCCGAAAGCCCATAACTAGGACTCCGCCCACTGCCATCAAGCCAATGGCTGCGCCGAGCACCCAACTGTTCCGCGGATAGTGGTTGAGGAGCTCGGTCGCGACCGCTGTCGCGCAGGCCGCAATCGCGGTGCTGCCGATTAAGAAGATCCCCGTGCGCCGAGCAACCCGGTCGACAGAACGGGGATCACTGTGTCTGCGCGGACTCAATCCGGGAGCACTCCGTGTCGACGCGCTTCCCGGTTGAGGTCAAGCTGGGTCGTGGCCGGCCGATCAATTTCGGCAAGTTTGCGGCGCACTCGCCGGAGGTACTCCTTGACCGTGTTCACTGAAATATCGAGGTGATGAGCGACGGTGATGAGCTTCATCCCCGAGCCGTAGAGCGCGAGCACTCGAGCCTCTTGAGGGCTCAGTTCAACAAGCTGAGGGCTTCCTGTCGACGCCAATGCAGATGCAATCAACGGCGTGATGTCGAAGTCGTTGCTCAAGGCATCGTCGAGTACTGCGAGGAAGTCGTCGGTTGAGCCCTCTTTCGAGATCACGGATAGGGCTCCGGCGAGGATCAGTTCATCGATTCGTTCATGGTTTGGGAAACCCGTCAGCACCACGACCCGCGTATCGGCGCTAGCAATCTGTGCGACGTCGCTGCCGCTCGTCCATCGGTCTCGTAGGGCAACGTCGATCAGCACTACGTCGGGATTGACCGATGCTGCTGCGAACTCGGCTGCGGACTCGCCACTCCAGATGACCTCGTAGCGGTTCTCGTTCAGCGTCCGGGCCAGACCGTCACGGAACATCTCGTGGTCGTCAATTAGTGCGATCGACGTCTTTTTGGCAGTGTTTTCAGTCATCAGTTAGGCCCGATCTGCGTGCCGCGCGAGGTTGCGGGTGCGCTCACACGGGCCTCGTGCCCCGCGCGCTGGACAGCCTCGGGACGTTGCGCGACGCGGCCTCCTCGGGATGGTCGGCTGTCCTGCGAGTCACCGTATTGGGCGGCGAAGGAGTGCCGACGCAGGCCCGCGGCAGCGATTGCAGCGGCGATCGAAATGGCAACTCCGAACAGTGCGCCCTGCGCCGCATGCACGCTCCACACCACGCCTAAGAGTGAAATTGCAGCAAGGCCAATGACGACGGCGTAGACGGAGGTCGGCAAGCCGCGCGATCGTTGCGCCCACGTCGTTTGTTGGTCGTTGAGCCCACGAACTCGGTGGGAATGGATACGAAGCGCGAGCCAGGCAAACGCTAGGCCAACGGCGGCGCAGTAGAGCAGTATCGACACCACGTCCATGCCTCCCGTGTAGCTGGCGTCAAACCGTGTGGTCGCTGCGCCCCGCGGCCGTGTTGGAACGTGCCGCGTTGCGCTGCGCGATCATCGTCCAACCCTACTCCGAT
Organism: Candidatus Nanopelagicales bacterium; assembly: GCA_041674545.1. Classification (GTDB taxonomy): domain Bacteria; phylum Actinomycetota; class Actinomycetes; order S36-B12; family UBA10799; genus UBA10799. The sequence continues at coordinate 6,628 of JBAYVO010000073.1, forward strand.
GGACGCGTTTGAGGCTGTGTGCTCACCGTGCCCGCGAGTATCGGTAGGGAATCTGCCGAAATTCGGTGGACCGCAGACAGAGGGCGTGGGTGGAGTCGACGAACCGACTCCACCCACGCCCTCTGTGCTCTGTCTCTACGAGTCCTTCTGTTCCGCTTCTGCTTCTTTCGCCGCGGCCTTGATGTCCTTGGCGATGACGTCATCAACGGCAGCTTCCACAACGCGGTTGGCCTTGTCCAATGCGCGCTGAATCTCGACAGCGCCGGGGTCAGATACAAGCGCGATCAGCCCGGAATGGCCTGGTGCCACGGCGTCTTGCAACTCGTCAGCTAGCTCGTTCTTGTGGTGTAGCTGGCGGAGCTTTCCGGTAGCTGCTCCGGCAGCGCCAAGTACGGCTGCGCTGCCGATCAGTGACGGCGGGAAGATCACTCCGAGTACGACTCCACCAACGACGCCCCAGCCCAGGCCACGACGTGTGCTGTGATCGGTGGCCTTCTGAACTTCGAGCTCGCCATCGTCGGTGCGGGCGACAACCACGACACCCTCGATTTTCAACGTGCGTCCATCTTCAACTGCCTTGAGTAGTTCGTAGGCAGCGAAGGCGGCCTCGGTGTCATCGAAGTCGGCAACGAGCAGCGTGTACGCGCCATCAGTGACAGCTGCGGCTTCGATCGTGAGTTCGTCAGATTCTGCCGGGTTGGTGGGTTGGTCGTCGGGCATCTGTTGCTCCTGGTGGTCGGGTTTCGCGCGAGGCATCGGTAGTCACCGTGCCGTGGGCAGGCTAGCGCGTGTCGACGGCCGGGCCAAGCTGTGCCGTGCGAGCGGGCTAGCGGCGTACCAGGGGTGACGCGCGGTGACCAGAACTACTGCGAATCACCCTCGGTGGGAGTCAATCGGCGGCGAGCACTTCGTCGATTTGTCCTAAGGCTTCAGTGAAGCCTTCGACCATTCCCATTGTGACGAGCTTCTCCATTTGTTCAGCGCTGAGGAACGTGCTGACAACTGTCATCCTGGTGCCGTTCTCGCTCGGCACGAGGCTCACGGCGAATGACGTCTTGTCCTCGAGATCGACCGGGTTGCCCTCGGAGTCAGCGAATCCCTCATCGAAGGTCAAGCTGGTGGGCGCATTAACGGAGGTCGTGCGCAACCAGCCGGGAGCCTTTGTGCCGTCTGGGCCCGTCATAAAGTACTTCGACGTTCCCCCGACGACGAGTTCGTGGTGTGTAAACGTTGCCGGCCAGGTCGGGGGACCCCACCAGCGTTCGAGTTTGCGGGCGTCTTGCCATACCTGCCAGACCCGTTCCGGCGGCGCGTCGAAATCGGCGATCAGGGTGAGTTGGAGTTGCTGTAGATCTTTTTCAACGCTGACAACGGTCATGATTCCTGCCTTCATCTTCTTGGATCTTGCTGGCTGTTGGACTGTGCTTGCGGTGCTTGGGGCTAGGGATTCGGGTGGTCTGGGCTGTTCTGCGCCGTCCCTGCTCAATCCTCGGAGAGGATCGTCTCGATGGATCTCACCCGCGCCCGCCAGATTTCTTCGTACGTGTCGAGCAGCGACGCTGCCCGTTGGAGTGCTGCAGGTCTCCCGTGAACTATCTGTTCCCGACCGTTTCGGTGTTTGGTGACCAACGCCGCGCGTTCTAGTACGGCGACGTGCTTCTGGACGGCCGCGAAACTCATCGCGTAGCCCTCGGCAAGGTTTGACACCGACTGCTCGCGACCTAGCACACGAGTGAGGATGTCTCGCCGAGTCGCGTCTGCGAGTGCTCCGAAGATGCGATCGACTTCGTCGCTTGTTAGTTCGTCCAGAATCGGACTATCTACAACCATAAGGTTGTACGTTAGCAGGGGGAATTGTAAGCACACAAGGGGCCAACGAATAGCGGCTTGAGATGAGCTGTGCTCGTCGCCTGTGCGCGCTGTCGAATGGTTCGGTGTGTGCGGTGCCTGTTAACTTTCTGGACATGGTGGATCACATCGAGGTTGATGGTCGAAGTGTTGCGTTCACAATCGTGGGTGAGGGGGCCGACCTTGTGATGCTCAATGGGTTCGCGGCGACGGTCAACGATTGGGATCCGGGATTTGTTGATTGCCTGGCGGAGTCGAATCGACTGCTCCTGGTTGAGCACCGGGGCATGGGTGAGTCGTCTGACGACGGACATGCCTTTTCGATCGGCGATCTCGCGGACGACGTCAGTGCGGTGATTGCAGAGCAGGTTGAAGGCCCCGCGGCTGTTCTCGGTTGGTCCATGGGCGGCTACGTCGCCCAGCAACTTGCAGTCTCAAACCCTTCCCAGGTAGGCCGCCTCGTGCTGCTCTCTACGGATGCCGGCGGACAGAGATCCGACTACGTTGATGACGGCGTGCTGGCGGAAATTGCGAACGTGGATCGTCCGTCTATCGAGCAGGCCAAGCACCTTCTTGCGCTGCTGTTTCCGCCTGCCGTTGCGGAGGCAGTCTTCGCGCAGTATGGGCAACTCGTTGCCGATGCTCGTGCCGAATTGCGCGCTGATGTGTTGTCCCGCCAGCTTTCGGCGATTCGCGAGTGGCGAGGTGGTGCGAGCCCGTTTGAGAGAAGCCGACCGACCTGTCCAGTGTTGGTCGCGACCGGCACCGAGGATGCGGTGATTCCGTCGGTAAACGCTCGTCGGCTCGTTGGCTACTCGACGACTGCGTGGCTGGC
>JBAYVO010000074.1:0-9265 GCA_041674545.1 Candidatus Nanopelagicales bacterium
GCCGCGTTGGTCTACGCCCGCGTTGCTGAACAGCGGGGTGCGCGGACGGCCCGACAACGATCCGACCTCGTTGATGCGCTGATCGATGATCGTTCGACCGCCGCAATCGAACTACTCGCAAGCCGCGTTGGGTTCCCCTCCACACACCCCGTCCGCGCTGCCGCCTGCGTGCCATCCCAAGACCCGCAACTTGAGCTCGCAGCTGTCGAACGCTCTGCACGCAAACTGGACCGGCAGGTACTCACAGCCCTGCACGAGGGACTGATCGTGGCGATTTGGTCTCCGCGGACGCGAGAACACCCCCTGACCGTCGCCCGTCAACTCTTTGGACAACAGGCTTCAGCCGTCGTCGCTGGGCCCGCGGAATCAATCATTCAGGCCGGCCCCACAGTCCGACAGGCACTCGCTGGGCTAGCCGCCAGGTCGGCGCGACCGAACAACCGTGAAGTCCTCGAAGCGGAAGTCATGCTGCCGGAGCGATCGTTGCTTGGCGAGCACGCGGCTCAGACTGAATTGATCGACCGCTGCTACCTGAGTTTGTCGCGCTCCGGAACCGGACTGTTGGAAACCGTCGATGCGATGCTCGACAACGATGGAGTGCTTGAACAAGCCGCGCGCGCGCTACCTGTGCACGTCAACACACTGCGATACCGGCTCGACAAGATTGAAGAAATCACCGGCTTTGATCTGCGGACCAGCCGTGGCGCATTCGCAATCTTCACCGGCGTCGCTCTGGGAAGAATGGCTGAACTCACGCCCAACACGCCGCCGCCATTGTAGGAATCCTCCAAACGGTTGCACAGAACTTCGGAGAAGTTGCTGGACGACAAATGGCGGTAGCGACCCGCAACATGAAGGGGTGTTGATTCTCCTCGCACCCGGACAGGGTGCTCAGAAGCCGGGAATGTTGAGCCCCTGGCTCGCTGATCGGGCCGCACGAGCACATCTTGAACTGCTCAACGAAGCTGTCGATTTTGACCTGCTGGAGGCGGGTTCACAGTGGGATTCTGAACGAATTCGTGACACCCGGATCGCCCAACCATTGATCTTCGCGAGCTCGCTGGTTGCGGCCTACGCTGCAATCGATGCCGGCTTGCGACCCGCTGGGGCGAGTGGCCACAGCATTGGCGAATGGTGCGCGAGCGTCGTGGCCGGGGCACTGAACGCTCACGACGCAATCCGCCTTGTCGCAGCGCGGGGAATCGCTATGGCACAAGCGTGCGAACAAGCACCGACAGGGCTTGTGGCAGCACTTGGTGGCACGCGTTCCGACGTCGTTCAAGCCGCTCACGAACACGGGCTGGTGGTCGCGAACGACAACGGACCCGGCCAGATCGTCGTTGGCGGACCCATCGACCAACTCGCTGACCTGATCGCATCGCCACCCGCGGGTACTCGCATCCGACAACTAGACGTCGCCGGGGCATTTCACACCAATGCCATGCAACCGGCAGTCGCAACGATGGCGGAGCTTGCAGCCGGAGTGGAAACCCACGATGCGAGCATTCCGGTGTACTCCAACCGGGACGGTGCATCGCTGTACGACGGACAGCAGATCCTCGACCGAATGATTGAGCAGATCGCGCTCCCAGTCCGCTGGGATTTGGTCATGGACAGCCTGGAATCTGCCGGAACCACAACTGCGATCGAGATGTGCCCGGCGGGATCGCTTCGCGGCATTCTGCGTCGACGTCTACCCGCTATCGAATCCCACCAAGTCAACATCCCATCGGACGCGTCAAGCCTGGCCGTGTCCGACCTTCCCACCACCGACCTAGTAGGGGTACCTCAATGAACGGCGCACGAATTCTCTCGGTCGCTGCACAACGACCAGCACGATCACTTTCAAACACAGAACTTCCCGGTGACTTGGAATTCGACGATGAGTGGATTCGGTCAAGGACCGGCATCATTACTCGCGGCGTGGCCACCGTTGAGGAAAATATGGTGCAACTCTCTGCCGCGGCAGGAGCGAAGGCAATCGCCGCGGCCGGAATCGACCCTGCCACGATCGATCTCACCATCGTCGCTACCTCATCAAATCCGGTCACCACGCCGGGTATCGCTCCCCCGTTGACCGAGAAGCTCGAGCTCACCTCCGGTGCGTTCGACCTGATGGGCGCGTGTGCAGGCTTCTGCTACGGGATCAACGTTGCAGCGGACAGTGTGCGCACGGGATCAGCACGCAACGTGCTCCTCATCGGCGCTGAACGAATCAGTGACCGAATGGACTGGTCGGACCGCAACACGTGCTACCTGTTCGGCGACGGCGCTGGCGCCGTCATCATCTCCGCGACGGGCGCCGACGACGACGGAATCGGGCCTGTGGTCTGGGGTAGCGATGGCGCTCTCAAGGACTACATCGCTCAACCGATGGACAGCCCGTACCTGCACATGGACGGCCAAGCCGTCTACAAGTGGGCAATTACCGAAGTCGTGAAGATCGCGCGGGAAGCATGTGAGAAGGCAGGGGTCGAGCCGACCGAACTGGCGGCCTTCGTCCCGCACCAAGCGAATCTCCGGATCATCGAATCAGTCTCAAGGAGCCTTGGCCTCACCGATGCCACGGTCGTCGCCGATGACGTCAAGTACGCAGGAAACACCTCGGCCGCAAGCATCCCGATGGCTCTCGCACGACTCAAAGACGAGGGTCGGATCCAGTCAGGCGATTCCACCCTCTTCATCGGGTTCGGTTCAGGAATGACCTGGGCGTCCCAAGTAGTCCGCTGCCCGTAGCTTCCGCGCCGTCACCTCCACTCGTACTACCAAGCAATCAACACGCTGTAGCAGTTCACCTCACAACACATCACAGATGGAGAAACACATGACCGACATCAACCTGACCGACGCCACCACCGTGCTTGCCACCCTCACCGAGGTCATCGAAGAAATCGCCGGACCGCGATCGGTCGCGATCACCCGGGGAGCGGCGTTCGATGCCGACTTGGGCCTGGACTCCCTGACCATGGTGGAGATCATCGTTGTTGCCGAAGAACGCTTCGACATCAAGATTCCGGATTCAGCCTTCGTTGAAATGACCACGGTCGGAGAGGCCGTCGACTTCATCGCCGACTCCGTCACGGCAGCACGGACTACCGCATGACCTATTCCGATGATGCGGTAGTCGTGACCGGCATTGGGGCCACGACTCCGCTCGGCGGGACTGCAGAATCAAGTTGGCAGAGACTCCTTGCTGGCGAATCCGGGATCACTGCAATCAGTACCGACTGGGCACAAGATCTACCGGTCAAGATCGCCGGGGTTGCCGCAACCGAGCCGACCGAACTTCTGGATCGTGTGCAAGCGCGGCGGTGGGATCGGTCCCAACAGTTCGCAGTGATCGCAGCCCGCGAAGCATGGGCAGACGCGAACGTCGGCGACAACCTGGAACCAGAGCGACTCGCGGTTGCCTTCGCGTCCGGCATCGGCGGGGTCGGCACGTTGTTGTCCTCCTACGACACCATGAATGAACGTGGCGCGAACCGGGTGTCGCCGTTGGCGGTAACGATGTTGATGCCCAACGGGCCTGCTGCCGCAGTGGGACTCGACGTCGGCGCGCAAGGTGGGGTCCACACTCCGGTAAGTGCCTGCGCATCTGGCGCCGAGGCCGTCTCACTGGGGCTTGACCTGATCCGACTCGGCCGTGCCGATGTGGTGATTTGCGGCGGCACCGAGGCTGGAGTGCACCCCTTGACGATCGCTGGCTTCGCAGCGATGCGCGCGCTGTCTACTCGCAACGACGAACCCGAAGCAGCCTCACGCCCATACGACAAAGGCCGGGATGGATTTGTCATGGGCGAAGGCGCTGGTGCGCTGGTTCTGGAGAGCGCACGCCATGCCGTTGCTCGAGGCGCACACATTTACGCCGAGGTGGCGGGTGCCGGGATTACCTCCGACGCATTCCACGTCGCCGCGCCGGATCCAGAGGGCGCTGGCGCAAGCCGTGCAATCGTGACGGCCCTGCGTGAGGCAGGCGCGCAACCGACGGACGTCGTCCACATCAATGCTCACGCAACAAGCACGCCCGTTGGTGACGTCGCTGAGTCCGCTGCTCTGCATCGTGCGTTGGGTTCGTCAGCTTCCACCGTGGCAGTCAGTGCAACAAAGGCCGCGACCGGGCACCTGCTAGGGGCCGCGGGTGCTGTCGAAGCGGTCTTCAGCGTGCTCGCGTTGAAACACAACATCGCGCCACCGACGAGGAATCTCGATTCCCTCGATGACGATGTCAACCTTGATGTGGTGAGAGTTGAAGGCCGGGCCATCGACGGTGGCGGAGTCGCAGTGAGTACGTCGTTCGGATTCGGCGGGCATAACGTCGCGCTTGCCTTCAGGGGCGCAGCGCGTTGAGCACAACAACCGAGCAATTCGCGGGCGCGGCCAGCCTCGGTGACATCGTTGACCAGACCCTGCATCAACCGACGCGAGACGCAATCGCGCTAGCGGGTTCGGGCGACAACCGTGATCCCATCCACCGGCTGCAAGAGCTCAGCGATGGCAGTCCGCTAAGACTGCTTGCCGCCAGCGATGGCGCCGTCAGCGCGCTCGGCCGTCTCGGTGGAACTGCCTGCGTCATGTTCGCCACTGACCCGCGCCGCAAGGGCGGGGCTATGGGTGTCGACGGCTGCGCAGAGATCGTCGCCGCATACAAGCTCGCGATTCGCTTGGATATCCCCATCGTCGGCGTGTGGCAATCCGGCGGCGCTCGGCTGGCTGAAGGTGCCGTTGGCCTCGACGCCGTTGGCACAGTGTTTGCTGCGATGACGAGGGCGAGCGGAATCATCCCGCAGATCAGCATCGTGCTCGGGCCCGCAGCTGGTGGCGCGGCATATGGACCCGCACTCACCGACGTGGTGATTGTTGGGCCGGACGCACGAGTGTTCGTCACAGGCCCGGACATCGTCAATAGCGTGACCGGCGAGGCAGTCGACGCCGAAACACTAGGTGGACCAGAGGTCCATGCCAAGTCCTCGGGTCTCGGTCACATCCGCGCTACGACCTATCAAGAGGCGTTCGCTCGAGCACGCGACGTCGCTAGCTTGCTCTCAGGCGAGAAGCAGTCTGCAGCGACCAACGTTCCCGCACGCGACCCAGCTGAACTGGTTCCCACAAATCCGCGCCGCGCCTACGACGTCCGACCGGTTGTGAACACTCTCCTCGACGCACCTGCAACCGAACTTCATCGTGAGTGGGCGCCCAACGTGGTGACGGTCCTTGGCCGACTAGACGGCCAGCCAGTCGGTGTCATCGCAAACAACCCCATCCGAATGGGCGGGTGCCTCACTGCAGCCGCTTCGGAAAAGGCCGCCAGATTTGTTCGCCTCTGCGACTCCTTTGGCATTCCACTCGTGGTCGTTGTTGATGTGCCGGGCTACCTCCCTGGACGAAAGCAAGAGGCCGACGGAATCGTGCGGCGCGGAGCCAAGTTGCTCCATGCCTTCGCCGCGGCGCGAGTCCCCCGATTCACCGTCATCACGCGCAAGGCCTACGGCGGCGCGTACATCGCAATGAACAGCAAGTCGCTTGGGGCGACACGAGTTGTCGCTTGGCCGACCGCGGTCGTCGACGTCATGGGCTCGGAGGCAGCCGTAGCGATCACGCGGCGCCGTGACATTGCAGAACTGCCAGAGCACTCGCGCGAGGCAGGCATCGCCGAGTTCGCGGCCGAACACAGCACGCTGGCAGGCGGTCTCGACCGTGCCGTTGAACTCGGAATCGTCGATCACGTCATCGAGCCAGCACAGACACGCGCGACGCTCATCTCCCTCCTGGCGACGTGCACACCGACCCGCTCACGAGAGAAGAACATCCCCCTATGAATCCGACAGAAGTACTCTCGTTCACCGACGGCCTCGGGATCGATGGCGAGGTCATCACACTGCATGAAGCACCACCGAGTGAAGCTTCGGTGCGCGAGCGAGCCCAGGTTGAGACGGCTGATGAGCCTGCTCAGCGCACCACGAGGTCGGTGCTGATCTCTGGGGGTAGCCGCGGCATCGGCGCCGCGATCGCGACGACGTTCGCCTCAACTGGTCATCGCGTTGCGAACCTCTCCCGTAGTGGCGGAAGCGTGAACGGGTGCCTGGATGTCACCTGCGACGTGACCGAGGCAGAGGGCGTGAAGCTCGCCGTCAAACAAGCAGTCGCGGAACATGGCCCGGTTGAGGTCCTCGTCGCTAACGCCGGAATCACTGACGACAAACTACTTCTACGGATGGACGAGGCCTCGTTCTCACACGTGCTCGACACCAATCTGACGAGCGCCTTCCGACTAGTTAAGGCTGTCAGCGGACCGATGCTCCGCAATCGGTGGGGCCGGATCATTCTGATCTCCAGCGTCGTCGCGACGAGCGGCTCCGCAGGCCAAGCAAACTACGCCGCGAGTAAGGCTGGGTTGATCGGCTTCGCCCGTTCCCTTGCGCGCGAATTCGGACCGCGCGGAATCACCGTCAACGTGATAGCGCCAGGGTTCATCGATACAGAGATGACCGCGGTCCTACCCGATGATCGGCGCGCCAGCGTGATGGAGAGCATCCCGCTAAATCGGGCCGGCAGCCCGAATGATGTGGCAGCAACGGTCGAGTTCCTCACCAGTGACGCGGGCGCGTACATCACCGGCGCCGTGATTCCCGTCGACGGCGGCCTCGGCATGGGCCACTAATCATCCGCAACCTCGCCCGCTGAACCACCATCGGGCAACAAAATCTGGCGGACTCGACCAGTTCGTGATGGCACGAACGGGTCGTCCACAACCGAAGGAGACAAAGTGACTGTCACTCTGACTGACAACGCCACGGAAAACGGCGTCGCGTCCCACGGCATCGTGAAGGGCAAGCGACTTGTGGTGACTGGGGTGTTGACCCAGAGCAGCATCGCCTACGCCGTCGCGCAACTCGCTCAAGAGCAAGGCGCGCAGATCGTGTTGACGAGCCCGCCAAGGACCGTATCCCTGACGTCGCGAATTGCCGCACGTCTCCCTAAGCCGGTTGAGGTCCTCGCACTCGACGTGACCGACGACAATGATCTGGCATCCCTGAACGATCGCGTCGCCGAACAGTTGGGCCAGGTTGACGGAATCTTGCACGCGATCGGCTTCGCACCCGAAAGCGCCCTGGGTGGCGGGTTTATGACGACCCCGTGGCCTGACGTGGCAACCGCGATGCATGTCTCGACCTACAGTTTGGTGTCGCTGACGCGCGCACTTGCGCCGAGTCTGACATCGAATGCCAGTGTCGTCGGCCTTGACTTCGACGCAACGGTCGCCTGGCCGAGCTACGACTGGATGGGTGTTGCAAAGGCCGCATTGGAATCAGCGTCGCGATACCTCGCCAAAGAGCTTGGGCCACAAGGCATCCGCGTGAACCTCGTCTCTGCGGGTCCCCTACGAACGATGGCGGCTCGATCGATCGAAGGCTTCGGCGAGTTCGAAGAGGTCTGGGATCAACGTGCTCCGTTGGGTTGGGACATCAACGATGCCCAGCCCACAGCCATGGCGGCTCTCGCGCTGCTATCCGACTGGTTCCCCGCCACCACCGGCGAGATCATTCATGTCGATGGTGGCGTTCACGCGGTCGGCGCATGAATGCCGCGACCCTGACCCAAGTCGCTCGCCATGGCCGCATCGGTGGCATTGAGTTTTTTGTGTACGGACAGGGAGCACCAATCACGGTATTCGCGCACGGACTTGCGGGTTCGGTCTCCGAGACCAAGCCGTTGGCGATGCCGCTGGCAGGAACCCGAGTGCTGTTCAACTTCCGCGGTCACGGCGACTCAGATCCGCTACCGGGTGGCTGGGACTACGACCTACTCGCTCACGACCTGCGGGTGGTCGCTGACCACGTTGGTGCGACTGGAGCGTGTGGACTCTCTTTGGGTGCAGGCGCGCTGCTGCGCATTCTGACGACCACTCCAGATCGGTTCGACAGACTCGCCTTCGTGATGCCGGCCGCTTTGGATCGAGCCAGCAACGACGGCGCGATTGCCCGGCTACGTGCGCTCGGTGCCGCGATCGAGTCCGGTGATCGTGACCTGCTTACCGAGGTACTCCTCGAAGAGGTCCCCGCCGACCTGCGTAATCTCCGCGTGACGCGCGTATTACTTGCCCGCAGAGCTGCCGAACTTGCGGTGATGACACCTCCGGCGCCATCTCGGGTTGACGTTCCCGTCCGCGACATTGACACCTTGCGCAGAGTCACTGCTCCCGCGCTCGTGCTCGCTCAAGAGGCAGACGTGCTCCACAGCCTCGATGTCGCAACGCGAGTATCAGATGCACTTGGGGCAGCAACGCTCAAGGTCTTGCCAGCCGGAGGGGTCTTCTGGACCGCTTCGGACCAAACCCGCACTGAACTGCGCCGAACGCTTGCACCAGAGCCGACCGAGGCCTCCTAGCAAAACTTCACCAGTTCCTTCGCGATCCTGGCCAACTTCTTCACCGTTGACCCTACGGAACCCGCTCCTGCGTGCCGATACACGTGCCAGACCTATGGCATTCGATGTAAAGGCACCCACAGATGAACTTCCGGAGCTCCCGCACCAGGGCACTTACTCTGGCGACCTCGGTCCTGATTACCGGCACGATCGCAGCGACAATTCCGATCGCTGGAGCAGGCGTCTCGGCATCCTCAAACCCAGGACTATCCATCGGCGAAGACGGCGAGGCACTAGCGCCTGGTCCTCGATCAGGCCGAGCAGATGTCGGCACTCCGGCTGGAACGATGCTCACGTCACCGGCTTGGGTTGGCAGTGCCCGCCTCAACGCTGGCTGGGCTTACAGCAGCGGCACCGCACATCGCGCGTGGGACGTCGGCGTGTGGACGGGTACTGCGCTATACGCACCGCGTCGCTCGGTCGTGATCGGACTAAACGATGGCGTCGCGAACAATGCACCCGGATTCAATCCCGGCTCAAACGCTCCCTCCAACTGGGTGCTGCTTTGTAGCATCGTCCGCGGAAAGCCCATATCGACTCTCTGGCAACACCTATCGCCGGGTGTGCCGCTCAGCGTTGGGCAGACTGTTGAAGGACCACAAATCGACGGCGACGGCAAGGCCATCGCTGGCACCGGAACGGTGATCGGCTACAGCGGCAACACTGGCAACAGCACCGGGCCGCACCTACACCTTGCGGCGTTCAAGGGCTGCGCAACGCCGACTGGACCGGGCACCTCCACGGCTGCGGCCTGGAGCCGCTACAACTACCTCAACAAGCCCGAGACGTTGTTCTGGGAACCTTCCCGAGTGTGGAGTCGGCCGGTTGTAGACGCCAAGGC
>JBAYVO010000075.1:0-9029 GCA_041674545.1 Candidatus Nanopelagicales bacterium
TCCCGCTCTTGCAACTGTCGGCTACGTTCCGCAGTTGCGCGACCTTCCTCCTGGCGCCACGGTCCGGGAGGTCCTTCGAGAGCGAACCGGAGTGGCCGACGCCGAAGCGCGCCTGGCGAAGGCTTCGCGGCAACTCGAAGTTGATTCATCGGCGGCGGCCGGCGATACGTTTAACGACGCACTCAGCCGATTCATTGCCCTCGGGGTTGACTCTCTGGAGGACCGTGCGCCAACCGTGCTCGCGGACCTCGGCTGCGACTTCGGCCTCGACCGAGTGTGCGCAGGCTTGTCCGGAGGGGAACGTGCTCGCGTCGGTCTCGCAGGAATCCTGTTGAGTCAGTACGACGTTCTTCTGCTTGACGAACCCACCAACGACCTAGACGAGGCCGGCATTCGCAGCCTCACCAATTTCGTCACCTCCAGAACCACTCCGGTCCTCCTCGTGAGCCATGATCGTCGGTTCCTGGAGTCGACGATCACTGGCGTTCTCGAGTTTGATCCATCGCAGGATCGGGTCGTTCGATTTGAAGGTGGCTACGGGCCGTGGCAGGAGGAGCGCGAGCGGGCACGGATCGCGTTGCAGATTGAGAACGAACGGTTCGAGGCTGACGTCGCGTCGTTGCGTCAACAAGCAGACGCAAGTCGTCAGCGAGCCGCGGCGGGTACCCGATCCGCGAACCGTGCGTACGCGTCGGGTCGCATCGACAAGTTGCAGCGGGGCGCGATGCGCGAAGGCGCAACGTCGGAGGGCTCATCGGTCAAGGCGATCGAACGAAAGCTCGACCGGTTGAATGCTCCGGAGCAGGTACGCAAAGTCTGGTCGTTGAAGTTGGAGTTCCCCTCTCCGACTCGAGCAGGTGCGTTCACGCTCGATGCCGCAGTTGGGTGGCAAGGCGACTTTGAACTCGGTCCTATTTCGGTGTCCGTTGCTCCCGGTGAACGAGTGAGAGTCGCCGGTCCCAACGGGGCTGGTAAGTCGGTACTCGTTGACCTGCTCGTTGGTCGACTAGCTCCGTTCGCCGGGCGCGTGGATGTCCCGGCCGCCATCGAGATCGGCCTGTTGGATCAACAGCGATCTGTCGTGCCACTCCAGGCCGCCAGCCTCGTCGAGTGGTTTCCAGAGGCGGCAAGGCTGCCCATTGTTGAGGCCCGAACGCTGCTGGCGAAATTCGGGCTTGGGGGTGACGACGTCAATCGCCCGATGCGCACGTTGTCGCCAGGGGAGCGCACCCGTGCGGCGTTGGCACTGCTGAGCGTCGGCCCGTATTGCGCGCTCGTTCTCGATGAGCCCACCAATCATCTGGATCTGCCCGCGATCGAACAGCTGGAAGCAGCGCTGGCGGCCTACCGTGGAACGTTGATCGTCGTCACACATGACGAGGAGTTCGCGGAACGGATCTCCTTCGATCAACGCGTCCAATTGCATCGCCACTAGCGCCGCGCCGCCGCCTAGCGGGCAGATTCGTAAGATTGCCTGTCAGAATGTCCGAGTGCAAAAACCAGAAGCCGAAGAAGTCGTCCAAGCGCTTCGTGCGCGTCACGTGTTTGCCCACGTTCAACACCTTGGCGTAAACCGAGTCGGAATCCGCGTCGTACTCCCCACTGGGGCAGAGGCGATCTGGGATGGCGATGGAGCGGCCGGGCTTGAAGCGCAGGTCATGCGTGACGGAGTCCTTGTTGGCTTTGTTCCAGTGATCGCGGGTTCAGCGGACTTCACGCTGGAGCAGACCGTCGATGCAATTGCAGCGGCGGATTACGGAACTTCCTAGGCCGTGGGCGTGTGTAGTCCCGATCTAAGTAATACTTGTACCAAGTACGGCGACCTCGACTCCGACGAGGCGTCGAGACGGCAAGGAGATCACAAATGAACCGACGCATGATGAAGTCCAAGATTCACCGTGCCAGCGTTACTGATGCCCACCTCGACTACGTGGGGTCCATCTCGCTTGACCCCGAACTCATGAGGCTCGCAGACATCCTTGTCGGCGAGCAGGTCGCGGTGGTCGATATCGACAATGGCGCCCGCTTCGAGACCTATGCAATCGAGGGTCGACCGGGCGATGTGTGTCTCAACGGCGCAGCTGCTCGTCTCGTGCACCCCGGCGACAAAGTCATCATCATCACCTACGGCGAGTACAACGAGGCCGAGATCGCCGAGTATGCACCCCGGGTGGTCCACGTCGACGAAGCGAACATCCCGGTGAGTGAAGACGTCGCCCGAAAGCTTGCTGGCGGACCAATGGACGCCAACCTTGGGCGTCCATTGCGTGGGGCATCCGCCTCTCACTAGGAGAAGTTCTCCACATGGCGTAGTGCGCCGGGAGTCGTCCACAGGCAAATCGATGACGGCAGCGTTGGGTACGTGGCCTCGGCAACAGTTAGGGCATGACAACTCAACCCACTCATACGCCGAAGCTGGTGCTTCGCGACCCTGTCCAACTCGCCGTTTCGATTCCGTACTTGCTCGGGTTTTCCCCTGAACGCAGCATCGTGGTCACGTTCGCGGCCGAATCCGGTCGCCATGTTTTGACTGCTCGCTGTGATCTACCCAGTCCGCTTGACCCACCCACGCAATTTGTTGATGGCCTCGACGCAATCTGCGAGGCAGGCCGCGCAGACGGGGCAACGTCAGTGGCAGCTGTCATCTATCCGCCTGCGGACCCAGATGCGATCGACGTCGCGCAAGTCGTTTCAGACTTCGTCGTGGCGATTCCAGGACTCGGCCTTGAGTTGCTCAGTGTCGGTTCGGTGCGCAACGGGATGTGGCGCGACGAACTCGAGCCCGAAGAAGCCGACGTGCGGCTTGCGGAGGCTGGTGTTGGCACGGCAGCTGAATGGGTCGCCCGAGGTGTCGCGTTCGAAGAGAGTCGCGAGGGGTTGTCCAATCGGGTTTACGGACCAGACACCACGCGCGCTCGCGCGGTGCGCGACTTCATTGAGGCCCAAGATGATTCGTGGGATCGCGAAATCACCCGGAACCGTGATGCTCGACGCAGACTTGAAGACAACCTGCTTGCCTATCTCCATCCATCCGAGCCGGTCTCGGAAGGTGGCGGTAGCTCAGCACGAATCCCCGTGCCAGACGCCGACGTGTTGGCGTCGTGGGCGGTCGGTCTTGCCGACAGTCGCGTCCGTGAACCGGTGCTCTGGCGCCTAGCTGAACACACCGGTGGCCAAGGTGAATGGGACGGCGACGTGCAGCGTCGAATGTTGGACGCACTCTGCACGCTGGTGCGGAACACCCCAGAAGAGGATGTGGCACCTCTCGCGAGTTGTCTCGCGGCCTTTAGCTGGCAGCTTGGCAACGGTGCGATCGCCGAGATCGCCGCAGAGCACGGTCTCGCGGCGGATCCGCGCAACGTGCTCTGTCAGCTTGTGCGCGATGCCGTCACTCATGGCGTTCATCCATTGGTGTGGGTTGAGATGTTGCAGGCAATGTCACTCGAGGAACTGCGGTCCGGCCCGCGCACGCGTCGCCATCTGCGGTTCCGCATCGGCACCGCAGATGCTCCGCAGGTGCGAGATTGCACCGGGTGAGTTGCGTCGAACGGCAACATCTATTGATCGCTGCCAGGATACCGGCATGAGTACTCTTGATCACCTCGACTTGTCTTTGAAGCTGACCAAGGCGCAGGAAGAAAAGCGCCTCGCTAAGGCACAGGAACGACTGCTGTATCTACGGCTCGTGCTCGGCGGAATCTTTGATGGTTCCGGCAAACTGGGTCCGCCAGTTTGTTTGGTATTCGAAGGCTGGGATGCATCGGGCAAGGGCGGTGCGATCAAGCGAGTTATGGCTCCCCTCGACCCCCGCCATGTGCGCGTAGCAACGTTCGCTGCACCGACCTTCGATGAGAAGCGCCACCATTTCTTGACTCGCTTCTGGGACAAGCTTCCGGGTTGGGGTGGCATGACAATCCTCGACCGCTCTTGGTATGGCCGAGTTTTGGTCGAACGTGTGGAGGGTTTCGCTACCGAAGAGCAGTGGCGTCGCGCATATGCGGAGATCCGCGGGTTTGAGCGTTCGCTCTCTGATGAAGGAATGTTGATCCTCAAGTTCTGGATTCACATTAGTGACGAGGAGCAACTGGCACGTTTCAAGGCTCGCCAGATCGATCCGCTCAAGGGATGGAAGCTCACCGACGAGGATTGGCGCAACCGCGAGAAGCGTCCCCAGTACGAGGACGCAGTCGTTGAGATGCTGGAACGGACCGACACGAGCTTCGCTCCCTGGATCTTGGTCGAGGGCAACGACAAGCGGTATGCGCGGGTCAAGGTCATCGAGACCATCATCGAACACATCGAGACTGCGCTGGAGCGAGCAGGGATTGAGATACCCCCTGAAACTCCAGGAGGAAAGTCAAAGTAGTCTCTGCCGCCTGAAGATCGTTTCAGATGAAATGATCACCGTCTTGGGGGAGACGAAATGCAGGAAATGCAAGGCGCGCACAAGAGCGCGCCGATCCAAGGATTCATACTAGGCATGGTGGCGTTGGTCACTGCATCCACCTTGGTTGGATGCGGTGGCAATGCTGCCGCCGGCGCATTGGGCAGCAGCAGCACTGGTCCGGAATCTGTGGCTGCTGACACCACTGACCCAACGTCCGCTGGGCCCGAGTCCGAGTCTTCCGAGCGTCCGTCAGAGCAGGGTTCGCGGACTAATTCGCCTCAACAGCGCGATACCCGCGTGATCACAGCTGAGCGCATCCGAATTGTTAACGAGACGATCCGGCGAGACGCGGCCGACGTTGGCCTCGGAACCGTCCACGAGATTCGCGTCGAATTCGAATTGCCGACTACTTCGGCCGCGCTGCTTCGCGTGACACGCAACGGGAAGCCGCAGACGCTTGCGGCAACAGTTATGAAGTTGGATGGAGCTTGGTTCATTTCCAACGTCGATACGTTGCCCGACGCGCAGGATCTGCCGTGGTAGCGCGCGTGCCTCAGCGATGGTCACGCTTCGTTTGTGGACTGATCGCCGCCGTAATGACGGTTGCGCTAGTGGCGCATCCGGTCGCGGCGAACCAGGCTAAGAGCTCAAATTGGTCGTCTACCGGGGCAGGTTGGAAGGGGACAGGGTCAATCTTTCTTCCAGGAGGTACTCACGTCGGCCCGCCTCCCGAGTCCAACGATTGCCCTGGATGCACGTGGGAGCTTGAGCCCATTTGTGAGGTGGAGGGCGAGCGAACGTGCGCCTCGATGTACGGCTGCGCACCCGGGCGTCCCTTTGTGTTCGTGATCGTCAACGACGCTGCGCTAGGCCCTGAACTAGAGCGGGGCGTAGTGGGTGCGCAGTGCATGAACAGCGATCCCATCACCGTTGAAGAGATGGGCACATTGGTGACTGAACGCGTGCGGCAGTCGGCGCCCATTGCGCGTCCGCGGTTCCAGCCGAACGAGTCAGCGCTCACAGCATTGCCTACAAACTTCCGAACTGGGCAGCCTTCGTCGATCAGTCGCTCGGAGTCCATTGCAGGCATGCCAGTCGAGTTCGAAGCGCGGGCCGGTTGGCGCTGGACGTGGGGCGACGGAAGTCAACCACTGTCGACTAAGGATCCGGGTGGTTCGTGGCCGAAGATGACCGTCACTCACACGTTTCGCAAGCCAGGGAGGCCGCGGGTGACGCTGCGCACGAGTTGGACTGCGCAGTACTGGGTCAACGGGGTGGGTCCATTCCGCGTCGCTGGCGGTCCAGTCGAGCAGACATCTGGCCTCACAGTGCCTGTGAAAGAAGCTCGATCTGTGCTGATTGGTGCCGGAATGCGCTGAAACATTCAGCGTGTTCTTGGGAGGGGCGGAATATCTTCGCGGCCCCGGCAATTACAATATTGACCAGCGGCCCACTCGCGCCGCTCCCAAGACGCACCCTTTGGCCGCAAACGGTCAAGTTTTCCATGCCAGTTGACGAGAGGTAGTTCGTGTCGCCGTCTAAGACCGCACCGGCTGCAAAGCAAAGCAAGAAAGCCGCACCTGCCAAGAAGGCCGCAGCATCCGAAGAGGAGGCTCAGGCCACGAAGAAGGCGGCCCCGGTGAAGGCAGCCGCGAAGAAGACCGCAGCACCGGCGAAGAAGGCAGCTGCGAAGAAGTCCGCCCCCGCGGCCGCTAAGAAGGCAGCGACAGCGACGAAGAAGGTAACTACCAAAGCCAAGGGCAAGGCCGCAGTGGATGCTGACGACGTCGATCCTGCCGCACTTGGCGAAGTTGCCGAGCTCGAGAAGGAACTCATCGAAGACGTCGCAGAAGTTGAGGGTGGCGACGCAAAGAAGTCAGGTGAAGCTACCAAGGCCGAGGGTTTTGTCCTCTCCGACGTTGACGACACTGACGAGCCCGTCCAGCAGGTCACCCAAGCGGGAGCGACGGCCGATCCGGTCAAGGACTACCTGAAGCAGATCGGAAAGGTCCCGCTGCTCAACGCTGAGCAGGAGGTTGAGCTCGCGAAGCGCATCGAGGCCGGCCTGTTTGCTGAAGAGAAGCTCGCCGCAGGTGTCAAAGAATCGCGCCTGCGTGGAGACCTCGAGTGGATTGCTGAAGACGGCCGTCGGGCCAAGAATCACCTCCTTGAAGCGAACCTGCGCCTTGTTGTATCCCTCGCGAAGCGCTACACGGGCCGCGGCATGCTCTTCCTCGACCTCATCCAAGAGGGCAACCTTGGTTTGATCCGCGCGGTCGAGAAGTTCGACTACACCAAGGGCTACAAGTTCTCGACGTACGCGACGTGGTGGATCCGCCAGGCCATCACCCGCGCAATGGCTGACCAGGCACGCACGATTCGTATCCCGGTCCACATGGTCGAGGTCATCAACAAGCTCGCCCGGGTCCAGCGCCAGATGCTCCAGGACCTCGGTCGTGAGCCAACGCCGGAAGAGTTGGCGAAGGAACTCGACATGACGCCCGAAAAGGTCGTCGAGGTTCAGAAGTACGGCCGTGAGCCAATCTCGCTGCACACACCACTAGGCGAAGACGGCGACAGCGAGTTCGGTGACCTCATTGAGGACTCCGAAGCGATCGTCCCAAGCGATGCCGTCAGCTTCACGCTGCTGCAGGAACAACTTGAATCCGTCTTGGACACGCTCTCAGAGCGTGAAGCAGGCGTGGTCCGCATGCGCTTTGGCCTCACCGATGGCCAGCCGAAGACACTTGATGAAATCGGCAAAGTCTACGGAGTCACCCGCGAACGGATTCGCCAGATCGAGTCCAAGACGATGTCGAAGCTGCGCCATCCGTCTCGTTCGCAGGTTCTCCGCGACTACCTGGATTAGTCACTGCTGTGGCTCAGGGACACCTCACAGCACAAACGCGTGGCCACGTCACCGAAGTGACGATGCGCAACACCTCGAAGCACAACGCGTTCAGTGCTGCCATGAGCGCCGAACTTGTCGACGCGTTTCGATCGGCGCAACAGGCAGGAAGTCGCGCGGTGATTCTGCGCGCCGAACCCGGCGTCAAGGTGTGGTCAGCTGGGCACGATATTTCTGAGTTGCCCGACGGCGGCCAGAACCCGTTGGAGTGGACGAACACTCTCGCCGCAATGATGGAGGACATCGCTGCCTTCCCTTTGCCGCTGATCGCAGCCGTTGAAGGCGGGGTCTGGGGTGGCGCCTGCGAGTTGGTGATGGCTGCCGACGTCGTCGTCGCCCACGAGGCGAGTACCTTCGCTATTACCCCAGCCAAGCTCGGCGTTGCCTACAGCTCCGCTGGTATCTCCAGATTCCTCGCGGCTCTGCCGGTGCACATCGTCAAGGAAATGTTCTTCACTGCGGAACCGATCTCGGCACAGCGTGCGTACGACTTCGGAGTGGTCAACCACCTAGTGGCTGATGCTGATGAGTTGGAACTGCGTTGTTGGCAGCTAGCAGACGTGATCGCGCAGCGTGCCCCGTTGACGATTCGTTCGGTCAAGGCCGAAATTCAGGCGATGACGCTACCGGGGGAGTCCGTCAGCGAGTCTGCGCAACTGCGCACCATGAGAGACGCTGCGTGGACGAGCGAGGACTACCGCGAGGGTGTGACGGCGTTCAAGGAGCGTCGTGCGCCGGTGTTCGGCGGCAACTGAAGCCCGGACCAACCCTGTGGTGTGAGGGCGTCGTTGTGGAACTAGCGGGCCGCGACGCGAGGTCGCGGCCCCGTTCCTGGCCTACTCTGCTGGCTGCGGCGCGTTGATCGCGTCGAGGCGTTCGCTCTCGTCGTCAATCCTCGCTGCCAGCGGACGCAACGCATCAAGGTGCTTGCGTGCGTGATGGCTGCAGAACAAAAGTTCGCTGCCGCTTTGCATGACAACACGAACATATGCGGTTGCGCCGCAACGATCGCAACGATCTGCGGCCGTCAATGGAGCGGCGGGCGCCAAGGTTGGCGTCATCTGTCCACCTCCTATATCCGGATACTGCTCTGTCGGACTCTACTGTGCAGTACTAGTAACAGTCTCGCATCTTGGTTTCGTTCCCATTCACCTCGTATAGGTAGTTCGCTGTGAGCGTAGTCCCCGGATTGGTGACCTACGCCTCATTCTTTCGGTCGGGAATCCGGACTCGCCCGGCGCAAAAGGTTGACTCTGAAACTACCTCGGTGCGGCAGTCGCCCGGTGTCACAGGCGGTCGGTAGCCTCTGCTCGTGGCTGCGAAGAACGAGGACTACACCGCCAGGAACCTCTCGGTGCTGGAAGGGCTTGACGCTGTCCGCAAGCGTCCCGGCATGTATATCGGCTCCACCGACTCCCGCGGACTCATGCACTGCCTGTGGGAAATCATCGACAACTCCGTCGATGAGGCGCTCGCGGGGCACTGCACGCAGATCACCATCATCCTGCGCCCGGACGGTTCTGTTGAGGTGCAAGACAACGGTCGCGGCATCCCGATCGATACGGAACGCAAATCCAGGCTTTCGGGTCTTGAGCTCGTGATGACGAAGCTCCACGCCGGTGGAAAGTTCGGCGGCGGTTCCTACGCGGCGTCAGGTGGATTGCACGGCGTCGGCGCCAGCGTTGTGAACGCACTGTCCGTTCGACTCGATGCCGAGGTGGATCGCGGCGGCAA
>JBAYVO010000076.1:0-8999 GCA_041674545.1 Candidatus Nanopelagicales bacterium
ACAAGAGCACGGAAGTGACGTTGCGGCCTTGCATGATCGCGCCAAACAGCACCTGATAGCGCAGTGGACCATCGCTGAGATCCTTCATCCGCGGATTCGCCTTCGCGTGATCCGCTGGCTTTCCCAAAAGACGCCAGAACGCGAACGCGATCAGCAAGACACCAAGCACAAAGTCCAGGGTGTGGCCGTACTGCTCAATTTCATGCTCGGTGGCAGTAATGACGCCCCAGATCGCACTCGAAACCAGCACCGCCCAGAACATCATCGAGAGGACGGCACCAAACAGAAATGCCGTCGCCCGTTCCCGCGGACGGTTGGGATTCATCAGGATCGCCAAGACGATGGCGGTGATCGTCGGACTCAGTGCGCCCGCGACAGCCATCGGCCAGATCTCACCCCACACACTGAGCATGCGCGCCATTCTGTCAATTCGGCTGTAGACGTGTCATTTACATGACTGCCGTCATGTAAATGACACGTCTACAGCGCGTTTGATCTGCGCGATCACCGATAGTGGAGATTCGGTGAGGTCAGCCCAAGTGAATCGGAGTACTCGGCACCCGGAGTTGATCAGTCGATTCTGCCGGGTGCGGTCTCGCTGGAAACGTTCATGATCGGAGTGCCAGGCTCGCCCATCCACCTCGATCACGAGACGGATGGCGGGAAAGACAATGTCGCCATACCCAATGAGTCCTTGTTCGTCATGGACTGGCATGTTTGCCCGCCAACCCTGAATCCGGTGGAGCCGCAACAGGCGGACCAAGAGGCGTTCCGATTCCGCGTGGGTTCCCTGTTGGGCGTCTTTCAGATGTGCCCTGAGTAGGTCCACTCCCCGACGGTTCCGGAGAGCGTCACACCAATGATCAAGGAGGTTCGCGTCCACCCAGCGAAGTTGGAGTGCGCGATAGAGCACCGTCCGCCCATCCTCTATTGGCAAGAGGCGCAGACTGTCGACAACGGCTCGTTCACGAGTCACGGTGTCAATTCCGGCAACTGTCCGGAGCTCCACGTCGTTGTCGCGCACGATCTCAACGTCCGCAACACGGAGCTTGCGCCCCGGCGGCAAGATCACGTAGCTCACTCTGCTGTTGGACCAAGCCCCTGGCTGGGCGTCGAAGTTCCAAAGCTGCAAGGCACTCGGCCCCGTCGCGCACGATCCAGGTCCGGTGCACGTAAGAGCTGCGCGCAGGCGTGCACGCTCGGTGTCCGGTGCACCGGCGAGTTGGTAGACACCATGAAAGCGACGCCACACACCCGTCTTCAACCCATTGGCGATCTCATACTGGGTTAGCCCAAACTCACTCGCTTGCGACCAACTGAAGACCCCATCGCGCTCGGAAATGGCGGCGAAGAAACAAAGCAAGCGCTTCTCTCGATTAGCAGTCACCCATCGATCACACCGCGCCCCGCCGAAACTCCGCTGAGTTCAACCCGCCTCGTGTGGATGGTGCGGCTCGATGGCACCTTGTGCACAAAGGAGTTCGCCTTGTCCACAAAGGAGTTAACGCAACGTGGGTGGGACCCGGCCGGTTAGGGACGAGTTCCACCCACGTGCGTTGGTCTCGGTTTAAGACCTGTGCTTATTGACTTCTAGCCTGCGTTCGCTACGCTCCGGCAGCCCCCTGCGGGCGCTACCTACGCTGCGCTCACTGGACTAAAAGTCCATATCTAACCGACTTCTAGCCTGCGTTCGCTACGCTCCGGCAGCCCCCTGCGGGCGCTACCTACGCTGCGCTCACTGGACTAAAAGTCCATACCGCCCATACCGCCGTCGCCACCTGGCATCGCCGGGGCAGCCTTTTCGGGCTTGTCGGCGACTACACATTCGGTGGTGAGGAACAGCGCGGCAATCGAGGCTGCGTTCTGCAGTGCTGAACGCGTGACCTTGGCAGGATCGATGACGCCGTCCTTGATCAGGTCGACGTACTCGCCGGTTGCTGCGTTGAGGCCCCAACCTGGTTCCAGGTTACGAACCTTCTCGGCGACAACTCCGCCTTCGAGACCAGCGTTGATCGCGATCTGCTTGAGCGGGGCTTCGATCGCAACCTTGACGATGTTCGCGCCGGTTGCCTCTTCGCCGACAAGCTCGAGCTTCGCGAACGCCGCTTCGCCAGCCTGAATCAGGGCAACGCCGCCACCGGCGACGATTCCTTCTTCAACGGCTGCCTTGGCGTTACGCACGGCATCTTCGATGCGGTGCTTGCGTTCCTTGAGCTCAACCTCGGTTGCGGCTCCGGCCTTGATGACTGCAACGCCGCCGGCCAGCTTGGCCAAACGTTCCTGCAGCTTCTCGCGGTCGTAGTCCGAATCTGAGTTCTCGATCTCGGCGCGGATCTGGTTGACACGGCCGGTGATCTGCTCAGCATCGCCTGAACCTTCAACGATGGTCGTCTCTTCCTTGGTGATGACGACCTTGCGGGCGCGACCAAGCTGCGGAAGATCGGTGCCTTCGAGCGTGAGGCCAACTTCTTCGCTGATCACAGTGCCACCGGTCAGGATCGCAATGTCCTGAAGCATGGCCTTGCGACGGTCACCGAAGCCTGGCGCCTTGACGGCGACAGACTTGAAGGTGCCACGAATCTTGTTGACGACCAAGGTCGACAGTGCTTCGCCTTCGACATCCTCGGAAAGGATGACCAACGGCTTGCCTGACTGCATGACCTTCTCGAGGATCGGCAACAGGTCCTTGACCGAGCTGATCTTCGAGTTCGCGATCAGGATGTACGGATCTTCAAGAACCGTCTCCATACGCTCTGGATCGGTGACGAAGTAGGCCGAGATGTATCCCTTGTCGAAGCGCATACCTTCGGTGAGCTCAAGCTCAAGTCCGAACGTGTTGCTCTCTTCAACGGTGATGACGCCTTCCTTGCCGACCTTGTCCATCGCCTCGGCAATAACCTTGCCGATCTCCGGGTCCGCCGCCGAGATCGACGCGGTTGCCGCGATCTGCTCGGTGGTTTCGACCGGCTTGGCCATGTTCAACAGCTGCTCGTTGACAGCTTCGACGGCCTGCTCGATGCCACGCTTGAGTGCCATCGGGTTCGATCCGGCTGCGACGTTGCGCAGACCTTCGCGAACGAGGGCCTGAGCGAGCACGGTGGCAGTCGTCGTTCCGTCGCCAGCGACATCGTCGGTCTTCTTGGCAACTTCCTTGACGAGCTCCGCGCCGATCTTCTCGTACGGATCTTCGAGCTCGATTTCCTTGGCGATGGATACACCATCGTTGGTGATTGTGGGTGCGCCCCACTTCTTCTCGAGGACGACGTTGCGACCCTTCGGGCCTAGCGTCACCTTCACTGCATCAGCGAGCTGGTTCATTCCACGCTCAAGGCTGCGGCGGGCTTCCTCATCGAAAGCGATAATTTTCGCCATCGTGTGATTACCTCCGGTAATACGGACGTTGAGTGACTGCCGATGCCCGCGACGGACGGCCCAACACAACGACGAACCCTTCTCGCCGCGCCCTGGACCTCATCAACAGTCGATGATTAGCGCTCTCACGTGGAGAGTGCTAATGCCCATTATTGGCACTCTCCACGTGAGAGTGCAAGTAGGACCCTCGATCGATTGCCAGAAACTCCGCAATTGTTCGGCAGCACGAAGGCACGCCAAGGCTCTTTAGCGGTCGCCAAACACAGGTCCAAGGCGGAAAGGAGGACTCACCCTGGGATTCAGGCACAGTTGAAGCAGCGGGCGCGTGAGAACGCCCAGCGGGCGGATTAGCCGCCAGCGACAGCTGGGATCACGGAAATTTGTGTGCCTGCGGGGGTCGCAGTGGCGAGCCCTTCGGCAAAACGCACATCTTCGTCGCCCACGTACACATTCACGAAACGGCGAAGCGCACCGTTGTCGTCGAGGATCCTGGTCTGGATTCCCGTGTAGTTCGCTTCAAGCGCCTCAAGCACACCGGAAAGGGTGGCGCCGGCGGCGGTGGTTGACGGATCAACCGTCACCTCAGCCTCGCCCCCCGTGTAGGTGCGCAGGATCGTTGGAATTCGAACAGTTACTTGCCCACTCATGCCAAAGCCTCTCGTACGTCAGAAACCTGTGGTCGAATCGTCGCAGTTGGCCCAACGTGATCGATCACCGCGTCCAGGGTTTTCAGGCCATCACCAGTATTGAGGATGACTGTCTCTGCAGTCGGGTCGAGCTTTCCGCTGGCCAGCAGCTGCTCCAGCGTGGCAAGCACAACGCCGCCCGCGGTCTCGGCGAACACACCTTCCGTGCGCGCCAACCGACGGATGCCGTCGACAACTTCTTCGTCCGAAACCGAGCCGATTGCACCGCCCGTTCGACGGATCACATCGATTGCGTAGGGCCCATCGGCGGGGTTTCCGATCGCGAGCGACTTCGCGATCGTGTTGGGACGGACGGGCCGAACAACGTCGAACCCCGCCTCAAACGCCTGGTAGACCGGCGAACATCCCGTGGCCTGAGCGCCGAAGATCTTGTATGGCCTGTCTTCAACCAGCCCAAGCGCGATCAGCTCACGGAATGCTTTGTCGACCTTGACGAGCAGCGCGCCTGAAGCAATCGGGATCACCACCTGATCAGGTAGTCGCCAGCCAAGCTGCTCCGCGATTTCGAACCCCATCGTCTTGGAGCCCTCTGCGTAGTACGGCCGGAGATTGACGTTGACGAAGCCCCAATCGTTCGTGAGCGGGTCGCCAATCAACTCCGAACAGAGGCGGTTGACATCGTCGTAGTTACCTTCGACTGCAAGTAGCTTGCCGCCATAGGTTGCCGTTGTCACGGTCTTGCCGTCTTCTAGATCGTGGGGGACGATCACGACGGAGTTCTGCCCAGCACGGGCCGCTGCTGCGGCAACGGCGTGCGCCAGGTTGCCGGTACTCGCGCACGAAAGGGTCCCGAGGCCAAGGCGACGAGCCGCACTCTGTGCGACGGCAACAACGCGGTCCTTGAAGGAGTGTGTGGGGTTGCCGCTGTCATCTTTGATCCACAGCGAGGTCATGCCGAGTTCTTCGGCAAGGTTGTGGGCATGCACGATGCGGGTCCAGCCCGGCTGCAGGTTCGGTTCGTCGACGGCGTGCTGGCTTACCGGCAGGAGCGGCGCATAACGCCACAACGAACTGGGGCCCGCCTCGATCTGTTCGCGGGTCACCTCGCCGTAGCTATAGGTGACCTCGAGTGGGCCGAAACACTCCATGCACGCGTATGCCGCGCCGAGGCTGTAGTGAGCGCCACACTCCCGACACACGAGGCCGGTGGCCGGTCCAAAATCGAACTCATCAACCGCCACAACGGGGGCTGAGAGGTTATCTACTGTCATCTTGAGGCCTTCCCTCATCTGTCCCGGTCGCCGCACTTTGCGGTCCGGGTCGGAATTGGCACCTCTCGTTATCGCGCGGGTATTGCTACCGCGATGCGCAATGCGGATGGTTGCCGGGGCTTCTTCGGGCCGGTCCCTCTGCCCCTCTGGATGAGCTGTATTCAGTTGTCTAACAAGGTGTTTCTTCAATTCGTTCCTATTGTGCCCTTGCCGTGGTGCTACCGCCTGCGACTTAGCCAAGAATCGTGACTGAGGTCACCAGCGCCTTACCTCACGTAAGTTGGCTGCAACGATAGCGCGAATAACGGTCGATCTGCCAAGGGGGTTTCGCAATTGGATGCGCAAGCGATGCAGTTGCTGCATGCGCGCACAAGCCTGGCGTTGGACTGGCTTGTTGCCGACCTCGTGGAACTCAAGCGAGCATCGAACACCTCCGTGACCGTGATTTTGCCTGCGCTCAACGAAGAGGCCACCGTTGCGACGATCGTGCGCCAGATTCGCCGCGAACTTATGGGGCCGAATGGGGTCGCGTTGGTCGACGAACTGGTCGTCCTAGATTCTGGCTCGACCGACCGCACGGCGAAGGTCGCGGCGGCTGCAGGTGCGACGGTGATTCACCGCGACGACGTGTTTCCGAATGTGCCTACGGTCACCGGAAAAGGCGAGGCAATGTGGCGTGGCGTCGGGGCGACGACGGGCGAGTTGGTGGTCTTCATCGACGCGGACCTGCGGTCCTTCTCCACGTCGTATGTCGTCGGGCTCCTTGGTCCATTGTTGACTGATCCTGACGTGCACCTCGTCAAGGCGGTGTACGAGCGGCCGCTGGTCGGGGATCGCCAAATCATGCCTGCTGGCGGCGGGCGTGTCACCGAACTCGTCGCGCGCCCACTACTGAACCTCCATTGGCCGCAACTCGCCGGAGTCATACAGCCCTTGGCCGGGGAATACGCCGCACGACGGTCCCTCCTCGAACAGCTCCCCTTCTCGTGCGGGTATGGCGTCGACTTTGCCCTTCTCATCGATACCGAAGCGCTGCACGGGGTACGTGCGATCGCCCAGGTTGACCTCGGGGTGCGAGTGCATCGTCACCACGACACCGCACGGCTTGGACGGATGGCGGCGGAGATCATGCACACCGCCTGGACCCGCATGCCTGGACAACCTCACACAGATCCCGCGGACCTTGGCAACTGCCTCAACCAGTTTGAACGGGATGCCGACGGCTACCACGTCGCGCAGCACGACATCCCCGATCAAGAACGACCGCCGCTAGCGAATTTGCCGGAGTACACCGCGGTAGCGGCGGCGCGAACGCTGCCGGGTGGCACGCAAACGCCGTAGCCTCGCAACGACCTGGGGTGATTCGTGCATAGCGCGCGGATCATCAAGGAGTCCGTTGAGAATCTGGAAGTACCGCGTCGGCGTGATGCCAAACTGCCGCGTGATCGCGGCCTCCTTCGCGCCTGGGTTTGAGAACCACTGACGTTCGAACGCCAAGATTCTCCGATCACGGGAGCAAAGAAACTCTGATTCAACGTCGACCCGCACGTCCGGGGTGCATCCGCGGCCCTGTTCGACCAATTCCGAACCGTCAGTTGCCGATTGCTCAGCCGCTAGCGGGAGGTCGGTCAGCGAGAGTTGCTGCATCGTCATCTTCGGCCGCCTTCGTTGCGCTGGACGTTACATCCACGAGTTGGGATAACTGGCGCTCGATGTTTGCGAGTCGATGGTGCAGATCACCGAGGCCCACCTCGGTGTCTTCACCGGTCTCATCGTCGTAGTCGAGCACCTTCGCCGCGATAGTCGCAGTCACAGCAGACAAAAGTGCAATTCCGTTGATGAACAGCGCCACGGCAACGAATCGACCAAAGGTCGTCACTGGATAGAAATCGCCATACCCGACGGTTGAGACCGTCTCTGTCGTCCACCACAACGCATCCCCAAGCGAGCGAATATTGGCGTTGGGAGCATCGCGTTCGAAAATCGTCACCAAGACGGCCGCGACAACAATCGTCAGTGTCGTCAAATACAACGCGTAAATTCGCACTCTGCCGCGGAACTTGCGCTGCGCGCCCGTGGTCATCGTCTTGACGACTTTGCCCAGGAGTAGGACTCTCAGCGGCGGGACCAAGACCGCCAAGCCCTGCATCACGTTGTGAGTAACGAAGTAGAAGCGGCGAGTCTCCAAACTAAACCGGATGATGTAGTCGGCAAGGAACGCCATCCAACTCAGCGTCATCAGGTTCTGGCCGATCGCAACGTACTCAGAGGTGCTTGCTGAATCGACGACCATGATGAGTCCGACGAGGAATGCCAGGCTCAGCACAAACATCGGATATTCGGTTAGTTGGTCATACCGCGCGAGCCAGTGTTCGCGCTTTGTCGCCGTCACGGCATCGCTGCCCTCGGGAACTCCCTCACCCATCCCCCAAGCATCGTGCCTGGCACCCACTTTCCCCGGCATCGCCACGACCGCTCCACGCTTCGCCTCAAGCAGTCAGCCCACCCCTTCGTTCGTTGACTGTGGAGTCGTTGGGCGGTCGCTTCGAGAAACCACCCCAACGACTCCACACTGAACGTGGGGAGACGAGCGGCGGGAACGTGGGGAGACGAGCGGCGGGACTTTGGGCGGCAATGCCCCCTGGGCGGGGGGCATATGGGTGCAGAGTCGCGCAAGTTGCTCCGGGCGGCGCAAAGATCCGTACAGTTGACAAGCCACCGTCCCTTATTGCGCCCCTAGGACATAGCCAATATGACGTCGATCGCTCTCATCGAAGATCACCACTTGGTGCGAGATGGATTCGAGCGCCTGTTCGCCAGCCGACCCAACACCACTGTGACATGGAGCGGCGCAGACCTTGACGACTTCATCAGCGCACTAGATGCAGCTGGAATCAGCGCGGATATTGCACTCGTCGACGTCGACCTCAACGGGTCGATGGTGGACACCAACCAGATCCGGCAGCTATGCGATCGGGGTGTGGCGGTCATCATCGTGAGCGCACTTGCTCAGCGATCATCGGTGCGCGCACTTGTCCGCGCGGGCGCCGTTGGCCTGGTCGCGAAGAACGAGACGCAGGATCAGCTCATCGAAGCGGTCGAGACTGTCGCTGAGGGCAACCCCTGGGTGCCGCAAGACATGGCCGCGGCACTTGCCGACGCCCCAGAATCTGAGCGACCAATGCTGTCCGCTCGTGAAGAGGAGGTGCTCGCGCTGTACGCATCTGGAGCGAAGATCGCTACCGTCGCGCGCCGCCTCAACCTCTCACCTCACACCGTCAAGGACTACCTGAAACGAATCAGAACCAAGTTCGCATCAGTCGGTGCACCTGCTCCGACTCAACTCGACTTGCACAGACATGCGGCGCGTCTGGGCTTCCTTGAGTGATCAGCTAGGGCGGCAACCTGCGATCACCCGACCCGTCGAGCCGCTTCACGTCACCAGCAGCCAACGGGCAGCCGGCCGACTCCTGCACAACGCCCGTCGGATCGCTGCGGGATTTTTGATCGTCGAACTCATCCTCGCCGTCACCACAGAACCCACCGATTTTCGGAGCCTGACGCTGGCCTACGTGCTACTCGGTGCCGCGATTGCAACCCTGACGTATGTCATCTTCAGGCCAACTCCGCGCCGAGCGGTTTGGGCTATCTGCATCCTCATTTGTGCCCTTCAGTTAGCAAATCTTGCTCCGACCGATAGCGCAATCGC
>JBAYVO010000077.1:0-8885 GCA_041674545.1 Candidatus Nanopelagicales bacterium
CAGGCTCCTTTGCCAACAGGCAGATTATTGGGGTCCCACAAAGCGGGACTTATCCAAAAGTAAGTGAAATCTAAGTGTAACGACAGACTTTGTGAACGCTTTCACAAGCCTGCAACGTTGCAGCCGTCGGGAAAGCAAAACCCCCGCCGCATCAGCCCTCTAGGACCCAATCGGGTCCGACAGCGTGATGTGACGGGGGCTTGCCAACCTCTGACGTGCTGAACGACTAGCGAGCGGCAGTGCCTTCGGTGTAGTCGTCATCGCCAGAATCGACCCATGACATCAGCTTGCGAAGCTCGCGGCCAGTCTCTTCGATCTGGTGCTCTTCACCCTGCTTGCGCAGCTGCTTGAACTCTGGGGCACCCGCATCCTGGTCATCGATGAAGCGCTTAGCGAACGCGCCATTCTGAATGTCGGTGAGCACGGCCTTCATGTTGTCCTTGACGCTCGGGTCAATGACGCGTGGGCCCGAGACGTAGTCGCCGTACTCAGCGGTGTCCGAGACCGACCAACGCTGCTTGGCGATGCCACCTTCGTACATGAGGTCAACAATGAGCTTGAGTTCGTGCAGGCACTCGAAGTACGCAACCTCGGGCTGGTAGCCAGCCTCGACGAGGGTCTCGAAGCCGTACATCACCAGCTGGGACGCACCACCACAGAGCACTGCCTGCTCACCGAATAGATCGGTTTCGGTCTCTTCGGTGAAGGTGGTCTTGATGCCACCGGCGCGAAGCGAACCAATTGCCGCCGCGTACGAAAGGGCGAGACCCCACGCGTTGCCCGTGGCGTCCTGCTCAACGGCAACGATTGCCGGCACGCCGCGACCCGCGACGTACTCGCGACGAACGAGGTGTCCTGGGCCCTTCGGAGCGACCATGCACACGTCGACGCTGGCGGGCGGGTTGATGTAGTCGTAACGGATGTTGAAGCCGTGCGCGAAGAAGAGTGCGTCGCCGTCATTGAGGTTCGGTGCAATCGCCTCGGTGTAGAGGTCGCGCTGAACCGGGTCCGGCACGAGCACCATGATCAGATCAGCTTCGGCCGCAGCCGTTGCGGGATCCACGACGCGCAGGCCAGCCTCTTCGGCTTTGACCCGGCTCTTTGAGCCTTCGGCCAGACCAACGCGCACGTCGACGCCGGAGTCGCGCAGGCTCAGCGCGTGGGCATGCCCCTGCGAGCCGTACCCGAGAACGGCGACCTTGCGCCCACGGATGATGGAAAGGTCGGCGTCTTTTTCGTAGAAGAGCTCAGCCACGGTGTTCAAATCTCCTTGCGTGATGTGTTGAAGCGAAAATTGCGGACTTGGTTAACGAGAGTACGTGCTGTGTTCAAGGGGTCGGCAACCCCGGTTGTATCGGTACTGCTTTCAGGCTCTGCCGGGCCACCAACAGCACGGCAATCGCTGCGACCAACAGAACCCAACCGAGTGCAAATAGCCACCCGGCAACAACATCGCTCGGCCAGTGCACGCCGAGGATCAAACGACTCGGCGCCATGAGCACACCGAAACCAATGAGGATCCACCCGAGGACCGTTCCGATCGGCCGGGCCAACAGGTAGATCAGGACAATGCCGACCATCGTCCAGGCGTAAATCCCGCCCATCGAATGCCCAGACGGGAACGAACCGCCGGACTCGACGACGAGAGCGTCTGGCCAACTCGGGCGAGTCCGTGCGACGAGGTGTTTCATGCCCTCGGCAATGACAAGCCCACCGACGCCGCAGGCGACCAGGTACAGCGCCCACCACCATCGTTTGATGATGACCAACCAGACCGTCGCGACTGCCATGAGTGCGAACGTTCCGATTGGTCCGCCCGCGTAGTGCCAGATCAACGTTGCCTGCCGGACCACGTCGAAGTCGCGACCAAACGCCGCGATTGCAGAGCCGACTTCACGATCGCTGTCGACGATGATCGCCGTGTTGCCCACGATGAGGAACGCGAGGAATCCGGCGGCCACCCACGCAACAACTGTGATGCTGAGGAAGGCACCCGCGGACCGAGCACCCGGAATCGTCCTCCCGGAGTTGGCGACGGCGACCGGTGGCGCCTCGGACAGCTTCGCCACTGGCTAGCCTGCGCTGCGCAGGCTGCGGTCGCTGATAGACCGCGACCCGCGACCTACCGCAACCATGCCTGAACCGACCAATTCTTTGACTCCGAACTGTTCGAGCACCTTCAGCAACGCCTCAAGCTTGCCCCGGTTGCCGGTCGCTTCGATGGTGACCGTGTCGGGTGCGACATCGACGACTTTGGCCCGGAACAGGTTGACCGTTTCCAGGACATGCGAGCGGGTCTCGAGGTCGGCCCGAACCTTGACCATGATGAGTTCGCGCTCCACGGTGTTTTCGGGTTCGAGTTCGACAATCTTGATCACGTTGATCAATTTGTTGAGCTGCTTGGTGACCTGCTCGAGAGGCAACCCCTCGACACTCACCACGATCGTCATCCGAGAGATCTCCGGACGCTCCGTCGGACCAACCGCGAGGGAGTCAATGTTGAAGCCACGCCGCGAGAACAGCGCGGCAACGCGGGCAAGCACACCGGGCTTGTTCTCGACGAGCACGGACAGTGTGTGGCGACTCATGATGTGTGCCTTTCAGGAGTTGGGGTAGCGAGGTGTGTTGTGCTCATGCCTAGTCCTCACGTTCCCAGGCGGGCGCCAGACTGCGCGCGATGGTGATCGAGTCGTTGCTGGTCCCAGCGGGCACCATCGGCCACACCATTGCGTCCTTGTGGACAGAGAAGTCGATGACGACGGGGGCATCGTTGAGCGCCATTGCCTTCTCGATCGTGGCATCGACCTCATCCGGTGAATCGCAGCGCAGGCCGTGGCAACCGTAGGCATCGGCAAGCTTCACGAAGTCCGGAATCCGGTGGGTGTTCAGATCCGTGTTGGAGTAGCGCTCGTTGTAGAACAGCGACTGCCACTGACGGACCATCCCCAGCGTCCCGTTGTTGATGACGGCAACCTTGATCGGGATGTCGTTGATCGTGCAGGTCGCGAGTTCCTGGTTTGTCATCTGGAAGCAGCCGTCGCCGTCGATCGCCCACACCACGGAATCTGGTGAGCCAACCTTCGCACCCATCGCGGCAGGCACAGCGAAGCCCATCGTGCCGAGTCCACCTGAGTTGATCCAGTGACCTGGCTTTTCGTAGCCGATGTACTGCGCGGACCACATCTGGTGCTGGCCGACTCCGGCGACGTAGTACGCCTCCGGTCCGGCGATCTGACCGATCCTGGAGATCACATGCTGGGGTGCGACCTCGTTGTTCTCGGGGGTGTCGTAGCCGAGCGGGAACTGATCGCGCAGGCCGTTGAGCTCTGACCACCAAGCCTCGTAGTCGCTGGACTTATCTGCGGCGTAGAGGGCCTCAATTGCCGACGCTAGCTCGATGATCACCTCGCGGGCATCGCCAACGATCGGCACATCGGCGTGACGGTTCTTACCGATCTCGGCCGGGTCAATGTCGGCGTGAATGATCGCGGCGTTTGGGGCGAAGGACGGCAGGTGCCCAGTGACACGATCGTCGAATCGGGCGCCGAGCGCGACGATGAGGTCGCTCTGTTGCAACGAGGCAACCGCCGGAACAGTCCCGTGCATCCCTGGCATTCCAAGGTTCAACGGGTGCGAGTCAGGGAACGCACCACGCGCCATAAGCGTGGTCACCACCGGAATTCCGGTCAGTTCCGCGAGCTTGCGCAATGCGTCCGCTGCACCTGATCGGACGACTCCGCCGCCGACGTAGAACACCGGCTTGCGGGCATCCACAATCATCGATGCAGCTTCGCGCACCTGCTTGGAATGCGGCCGGGTGTTCGGGCGGTAGCCAGGCAGGTCGAGCTGGGTCGGCCAGTTGAAGGTGGTCTGGGCAGCAAGCGCATCCTTGGAGATGTCCACTAGCACCGGACCAGGGCGACCGGTCGAGGCGAGGTGGAACGCTTCAGCGATTGCTCGCGGGATCTCTGCGGGATCTGTAATCAGCAGATTGTGCTTCGTGATCGGCATGGTGATGCCGCTGATGTCCGCTTCTTGGAACGCGTCGGTCCCGATTGCCCCGCTGGGCACCTGGCCGGTAATCGCAACCATCGGCACGGAGTCCATGTAGGCATCGGCGATGGGCGTCACGAGATTCGTCGCACCGGGCCCAGACGTCGCCATACACACTCCCACCTTGCCGGAGGAATAGGCGTAACCCTCGGCTGCGTGGCCAGCACCTTGCTCGTGGCGCACGAGAATGTGGCGAACCTTCTTGCTATCCATCAAAGGGTCGTAGGCCGGCAGGATCGCTCCCCCAGGAATGCCGAAGACAACGTCAACGTCGGCCTCTTCCAAAGAGCGCACAAGGCTCTGTGCCCCAGTCATCGCACCGTCGCTGGCTTCACTCATCGTCTCTCCACTACTCGTTGCTGCGTACGTACCGGTCACCTTCGTGCTCGCCGTGGAGGATTGTGGCCGATCCGATCCCCTATAGGGTCACGGATCGGCCACAATCCTCCACGAGCAACCCTGTTGCTGCCGGTACCGGGATCGCCGGGGTGGGGCTGAGCAACAAGAAACCCCCCGGCCCGGAGGGCTACGAGGGGTAGGCGTGCGATCTGAGGTTACTCAGAAGGCGCACGCCTTGGTTACTACGAGAATGGTTTTGGCCACGAGTGAAGGATAACCACAAGTAGCGCAGCTTGTCACCACTGGGTTGGGAGGTGTGCGCCACATCTGATCCCGCGCCCGCCAATCCAGCGAAGCCACGGTGACGAACCACTGTCATGGAAGCCTTGATTCTGATCGGACTGATCTCCGGCATCGTGACCGCGCTCTCCCCCTGTGTACTGCCGGTGCTCCCGGTCGTCCTGGTGGCAGCGACCAACCCAGCCGACGAAGGCGCGGCAATTAGTGCAGCCGCCCGCCGACGGCCCTTCATCGTCATTGCGGGGTTGCTGACCTCGTTCACTGTGTTCACTTTGCTCGGCGGCGCGGCGCTCACGTTGCTCGGACTCCCACAAGACTTCCTGCGTTGGGCTGGAATCATCGTGCTAGCGATCGCGGGGCTCGGCCTCCTCATTCCACAGTTCGGTGAACTCATCGAACGCCCCTTCGCCCGTGTCCCCATGCGACACCTCAACCGGAACGGTGGTGGGTTCACCCTCGGCTTGGGCCTCGGGCTGGTCTTCGTCCCCTGCGCCGGACCGGTACTCGCTGCGATCACCGTCCTCAGCGCAACTGGCAGCATTGACTTGCGACTCGTCGCACTCACTGTGTCGTTCGCGGTTGGCGTCTCGATCCCGCTGCTGGCTTTCGCCCTCGCAGGACAGCGGATCGGCGAACGCATCAAGGCCTTCCGCACGCACGCACCCGCAGTCCGGCGAGCATCCGGCGCGATCCTGTTGGTGATGGCGTTCGCGATCTCGTTCAACGTCACCGAGACGCTGCAGCGGTTCGTCCCCGGCTACGTCGCCGCGGTACAAGAACGCGTCGAGGATTCAGACGCTGCTCGCGATGCGCTTGGCTCGCTCACCGGCGCGACGAGCGTGGCGTCCTTTGATGAGTGCTCCAAAGAAGCCGGGACCCTGCGCGAATGTGGCACGGCACCCGAGTTCGCCGGCATCCAGCAGTGGTTCAACACACCTGGCGACAAGCCGCTCTCACTGGCGGGACTTCAAGGCAAAGTAACCCTGGTCGACTTCTGGACGTACTCCTGCATCAACTGCCAGCGCACCATCCCGAAGATCGCTGGTTGGCAGTCCGCCTATGCCGACTCCGGGCTGCAGGTCGTCGGAGTGCACACCCCAGAGTTCCCCTTCGAGCGCGAAGTCGCGAACGTCAAACGTGGGGCTGCTGACCTCGGGGTGAACTACCCAGTCGCGATCGACAATGGCTACGAGACGTGGACCGCCTACGGCAACCGCTACTGGCCCGCGCACTACCTCATCGACGCAACAGGCCAAGTTCGCCAGGTTCACTACGGCGAAGGCAAGTACGCCGAGACCGAACAACTCATTCGCGAATTATTGATCCAGGCCAACCCCGGAGTTGAACTTCCTCCTCAGACCGGCGCTGCCGACAGCGACCTGACTAAGGACCGCACACCGGAGACGTACCTGGGTGCAAACCGCATGGAAGGGATCGCGAACGGACCGGTAGCCGAAGGTGAGGCCAAGGTCTACGTTGCGCCGGAATCGCTGCCACGCGATCAGTTCGCCCTCAGCGGGCAATGGACAGTCGAGCCGCAGTTCAGCCTCGCCGGAGCCGACGCGACGCTCAAGGCGCGGACGTATGCAGCGAAGTCGTATGCGGTACTCGCTGGCACAGGTGTCGTGCAAGTACTCGTCGACGGACAACCCACCCGCGAATTCACCGTCTCCGGTACGCCACGGCTGTACCCGCTCGTCGACGGCGAGGCACGGGAAGCCGACGTGGAGCTGCGATTCGCCTCCGGGCTGCAGATCTACGCGTTGACGTTCGGCTAGTCGTCGCAACATGTGACGGAGGCCACAAAGTTTGTTCCAATCCGACCAATCCATCTGGCAAACCGCCGCGAACTACCTATGTAACCCGCAACAACCAACTGCACACCAATCACTCAAGGAGTTCGTCATGAAGGTTCGAAATCGCGCAGTAGCAGTGTCAGTCGGTGCCGCAGCAGTCGTTCTGACCGCGGCAGCGTGCAGCTCAACGAGCAGCACCTCGTCAAGTTCTTCGCCGACGGCGATGGAATCGATGAACGCCGCGAGCCAGACGTTTGGTGCCGGATGTTCGGCGGTGCCGGCAACGGGTGCCGGATCGTTCGACGGCATGGCCGCAGAGCCAGTCGCAACGGCCGCGTCGAACAACCCCGCGCTGTCCACCCTGGTCGCCCAGGTGAAGGCCGCCGACCTCGTCTCGACGCTCAACAGCGCCGAAGGCATCACCGTCTTCGCACCAGCCAACGCCGCGTTCGAGAAGGTTCCGGCAGCCACCCTGCAGTCGCTGACGGCTGATCCAACAGGTGCCTTGGCTAACGTGCTGAAGTACCACGTCGTCGCGGGCCAG
This sequence comes from Candidatus Nanopelagicales bacterium, assembly GCA_041674545.1. Lineage (GTDB taxonomy): Bacteria > Actinomycetota > Actinomycetes > S36-B12 > UBA10799 > UBA10799. The sequence continues at coordinate 7,033 of JBAYVO010000077.1, forward strand.
CTCACTCCTGCCGAACTCCCAGGCATGCACAAGACGCTTGAGGGCCAGGACATCGATGTGACTGGCAGCGGCGAAGACTTCACGGTAAACGGCACGGCGAAGGTCGTCTGTGGCAATGTGAAGACCGCAAACGCAACCGTCTACATCATCGACGGAGTCTTGGTTCCTCCGGCCAAGTAACCATCGATGAGCTCTCGCGCAGTGAGGAGGATATGGCCGTGACCGTGACACCCTTTGACGCACAACCAGCAACTGCTGGCGATGCGGACGCAGTCACCCGCCTACTCCTCCTCACTGCGCGCGGCGACGAGGCAGCGTTCCGGCAGTTGTACGACCAAGTTGCCGGAGCCGTGTATGGGCTCGTCAAACGGATCGTTCGCAATCCGGCCCAAAGTGAGGAAGTTGCTCAGGAAGTCCTCGTCGAGGTTTGGCGGCTAGCAACCCGATTCGACCCTGAGCGTGGGACCGGCAAGACGTGGATCTTGACGCTTGCGCACCGGCGAGCAGTAGACCGCGTCCGCTCCTCGCAGGCCGCGACCGATCGAGACACGCGCTACGGCGTTGCCAATCACGAACCAGATCACGATCAGGTCAGTGACGAGGCGCAGGTTCGGATTGAACAGCGACAAGTACGTCGCGCACTGGGCGAGCTGACCGAGGTGCAACGCACCGCGGTCGAGCTCGCCTACTACAAAGGCTTCACGCACCAGCAAGTCGCACAGACCCTCGACATCCCGTTGGGGACCGCGAAGACTCGCCTGCGCGATGGACTCATACACCTACGAGATGCGATGGGGGTGACCTCATGAACAACCAAACCTTCAATGACGACACCGACATTCACCTGTTGGTCGCCGCCTACGCGCTAGATGCAGTGGACGACGTCGAACGCGCACGGTTCGAGCGTCACCTGCCAACGTGCGAGTCGTGCCGCAACGAACTCGCCGAGATGGCCGCCACCGTCGCCCGCATCGGTGCCGCTGATGAGTCCGCACCGCCCGCTGGAATGCGCGATGCCGTCATGGCGTCGGTCGTGAAGACTCCACAGGCACTCCCCCGAACCCACATGACCGACTTTGCCGAAGCGAAGCGCCCGAACCGAGCAGTCCGCTGGCTGACGGTGGCGGCAGTCGCGCTAGCGATCGGAAGTGTTGGCGCAGTTGGCTACGGCTATCAACAGCATCAGCAGGTCGAATCCATCACTGCGCAGTCAGCGTTGGTGACGAGTGTGCTGATGGCACCAGATGCCCAGCTTCGCCAGATGCCCATGGGCGATGCCACGTCGACAATCGTCATGTCACCAAGCGAAGGTGCGGCGGTGATGGTTGCGTCGAACGTCCCGGCCCTCCCGGCTGACCAGGTCTACGAACTGTGGACGCTCACCGCAGACGGCGATGCACGACCGGCAGGGATCTGGACTCCAGGCACAAGTGGCTCGGCGGCCGTCCCGATCGAAGGCGACCTTGCAACGACGGCGGCGGTTGCCGTCACGGTCGAACCCGCGGGTGGTTCCGCCAAACCAACGAGCAAGCCGATCGCCTCGGTCTCGATGGCCTAGCGGAACCCCACAGGCATTGTCGACCAGCTAGTCGCAGACTGCTCCGTGCGACGCGGATCCAACCAATCGTGCGTACTTGTGCAGGACACCGCGGGTGTAACGAGGCGGAAGTGGCTCCCACGACTGACGGCGCTTGTCGAGTTCTGACGGATCAACGAGGACATCGAGTGTTTGCTTCTTGACGTTGATTCGGATCTGATCGCCGTCACGCACGAGCCCGATCGGACCACCGTTGGCGGCCTCCGGCGCAATGTGACCAACGCACAGCCCGGTCGTTCCGCCGCTGAACCGACCA
>JBAYVO010000078.1:0-8838 GCA_041674545.1 Candidatus Nanopelagicales bacterium
CCGCGTGATTGCACTGGAGCATCATTGGGTGACGATGCGGTCAGGCTTGCTGTGCGGACTGAGTTAGTCGTGTAGTTCGTGGTGACCTTGACGTCCATGACACTGCTCGTCTGCGGCGTCAATCCTGTGGGTTGCGGTGGTGCCAGGCAGTAGCCAGCGCGCCCGTCTGAGGTGAGTGGGTAGCCGCTGTACACCGCATAGAACTTGTAAGTAACGGGTCCGGGCAGCGGGAAGGCTTGGAGTTGAGCTGACCCCGCCGAATTGAGGGGCACCGGTTGGGCGACCAAGAAGTCGACGGGGGTTGTCTTGTTGGTCGAGTTGCCAGAGCAGTCCTTGGCCGGCGGGTTCATCTTGCCGGGAGTCGCTTGCGCGAGTAAGTACACCAGTCCCGCTGGGCTTGGGCCGCCTTGGTTGTTCTGGACCGTCACTGTGTAGGTCTCTGGGTCGTTCGTCTTGTAGGAAGTCGGGCCGGACAGCGAGACCTTTGGTTCGAAGAACTGGTTGACACCAATTGACTTGTCAGTGCTGCAATTGTGAACGTACTGATCGTCCGCGACGCTGCCGGCCTTGTTCGCGGTATTCCAAAGCACGGCCGCATTCCAGTGCCGGTCACCGGAGGACAGGTTGGTCGCGGTGTAGGTGATCGATGAGCCGAGGTTGGTTCCCGCGCTGTCGGTGTACATGTATTCAACGTCGACGCCACCGGTTTGGCCGTGACAGGTGTAGCGCTTTGAGTACCCCATCGCCGTGTTCGAGGTCCAGGATTTTATCTGCCCAAAGCCGATGCTCTTGTTGCCGGACGCCGCCACATAGGCGCATGTGTAGCCCTTGCCAGTCCACATAAGGTGGTCAGATGAACCGCCCGTCGCGGAGCAGGCGCCGGCGGCTGCGGGAGCTGCTACCACCACGGCTCCGGCCGCGACTACCGCGAACGACGTCGCGGCAATTCCAACCCTGGCGGCCAGAGTCGAACGGACGGATCGATTGGTGTTTGCGCGGCGACGAGTCTTCATAGCCGGAGGATGGAGCGCCACAGCATTTGATCGCAAGTTGATGAGACGTACCGTGACGAACCGCACTCAAAGTTCATCTGCCGCGGGCATATGCTGCCGGAATGACCGCAACAACACCCTCAGTCGTCCAGAACTACTTCGATGCGAGTGCGGCGCGCGATGTCGCAGCATTGGTGGCCTGCTTTACGGCGGACGCAAGAGTCGCCGACGACGGTAAGGAATATGTCGGGCTCGAAGCTATCCGTGACTGGAAGGCTTCGACGGACGCTGCGTTCGAGTACACCACCGAGATCATCGGAAGTGAGAAGGACGACCTTGGCTACCTCGTGACGGCCACAATTGCTGGTGACTTCCCCGGTAGCCCAGTCGATCTGCGATACCGATTTGTACTCGCGGACAACCTCATCAGCGAACTGCAGATCGCGCCCTGAGCACTGGCACGGCTACCGTCGTCGAGAGAGCAGGTTGACGATCACAGCGATGATCAACACAAGGTAGATCACTTCGAACGTCCACGCCACGACAAGTCGGTAGGTTGAGTCCTCGCCTGCGCCCAACTGCACAGCGAGCCATGAACCAAGCAGCCACGGCCACTCGATGAGCAGCAGTATCGCGCCGAACACGAACGAAACCGCCAGGATGATCGCGCAGCCGCTGAAGCAGCCTTCGCCACAGCCGCCGCGCTGTTCGACCACGTTGATGTTCGTAATCGAGATGTTGCTTGCGCCACTGTCATTGTTCACTCAGGCAGCTTCACCCCAAGGTCAGACAATTCGTCTCTTCACCGCTGGAGCTTCAGCACGGCTGAATCGGTAGAGGGCCCCTGCCCGTTGGCAGTGATCGCCCACACCTTGACCTGGTATTCGAGCTTCCTCGAAATGGGCCCATATCGAATAGTCCTACCCTTGATCAACACCCCGGACAGGCAGGTCCCGGTATCGCTAGTCCGATGCACCTCAACCCGATACGACTTGACCTTGCCTCCGGCCGGTCGCTTCCAGTTCGCACGGATCTCCCTGCGCTTCTGATCGACCCGGACCCGCAGATTCCTGATGACCGTGTCCGTGGTCACGCGCCCAGTGCGCGCGCTCGGCGTCTGAACATTCACCGCCTTGCTAGCCGACACCATCGGCGCATCTGGAGCGACCGATGCCGAAGCAGGGGCAATTAGGATTGGCGCCGCAACAATTCCTGAGCACACCCCAAGTGCAGCTGCGAGCAGTCGTCGGGTTTGGGGCTTCGAATCAGTCATTGGGCACTCCTTGAGATTTGTTGCCGAATCCGCAGCCTCGTGCGGCACACGTTCAAACTAGCGCCCGTACACTCACACGCCCGTGGGTATTTCTACCCAAATCACGGGCTCGACCTCACCCGAGACACAGGCGCTAGCGCGCTGGTTGGTGGCATCGCAGACGTAATCCGATGTCGCTCCAGTCGGTGCGTTCGGTGTCGAATTGCACGATTCCGCCTCGGCAAAACAGTCGGACCTGTGTTGCATAGTGGGGTTATCCCGATCGACGACTCGATTCGATAGGCGAGGTGAACGAATGAACTCTGGGCAACCACCCGTCGGCGCTCCACGCAGACGCCCCTGGCGCTATCTCCCCATCGCTATCGCCGCGGTACTCCTCGGGTTGAGTGCGTGTGCGTCGAACACATCCGAGGTTCCGCAAAGCGCGACACCGACGTTTCCTTCATCACCCTCCGACCGCCAAACCGCGCAGGGTGTCGACCAAACGCCAACCACTCGGACGACCGACACCGGGACGAATCCGTTAACAAACCCCGACGGGATCAAGGCGGGTCTCGGTCCGGTGCCCCGAGTTCAACGCCCCGCCGCCTTGACCAAAATCAATGAAGTGCAGACCAAAGGCCGTGGCCCGAGGACGGGCTACCTGCGGGCGGAGTTCGGATCATCATGGACAGACAACAGTCGAGTCCCATTCAGCGGCGACGGGTGCTACACCCGCGACAACATCCTCATGCGTGATCTCGTCAACTACGCAAAACGGGATCGCTGCGTCGTCGTGTCCGGCACCCTTCCGGACCCCTTCACCGGCCAACTTCTCCCCTTCTCGAAGGCCGACGCGGCGGCGATCCAGATCGACCACGTTGTCCCGCTCAGTCTGGCGTGGCAGATGGGTGCTGCCGGTTGGAGCAGGGAGAAGCGAACTGACTTCGCGAACGATCCGCTCAATCTGCTCGCTGTCGAAGGCAGGGCGAACGGACAGAAGTCCGACTCAGGGCCTGCTTCGTGGCTACCGGCAAACAAATCAATCCGATGCGCGTACGTCACCCGGATCGCGCAAGTTTCGATCAAGTACCAACTCGCGCTCCCCGCTCCCGACAAGGTCATGATGCGGGAGCAATGTAGCGGCTAGCGCGAATCTTTCCGCGAGTGTCGCGAACGCAGCGGCGAGTTCGGGTGGTCCGATGACGTCCATTGCGACGTTGAACCTCCCGTACCACGCCGCAAGTGCTTCCCATGACCAAGAGCCCGCTTCAAGTCTGCAGGTCTGCGCGTCAACTTCGGTGACCCGTCCGTCTTCTGCGAACGGAACAACTTTGCGCGCGGGTAGGTGGAGGACGACCGCTCCCTGGCATGGCCACTCGTTGGTATCGGAGCCCTTGAATCGGGCCGAGACGAACTCATTCACATCGCCGCCGGGCAACGCGCGGGGCGTGAAACGAGATCCAGGTGGGACTCTCGGCACAATGCGATCGACCCGGTACAGCCGCCAGTCGTCGCGATCAAGGTCCCATCCCAGCAGATACCACCGCGCGTTCGAGGTGACCAGATGGTGTGGCTCCGTCCGACGCCGCCCGAACGATCCTGACGCTGTGACGTCAACGCCCACGCGTTCGCCGTAGTCAAAGCGAAGGATCTGCCTATCGCGGATGTTGTTGGCGATCGTGACAACGACATCGAGGGAGACGTCCGCAGACCTCACATGCTCCGCAGGACGCAACGCAGTGACCTCAAGCGCGTCAAGTCGACGTCGCAACGGCGAGGGCATGACCTGACGGATCGTTCCGAGCGCGCGAGTTGCGGCTTCATCGATTCCCGCGCCGAGTGAAGGCGAGGACTGCAAAGCGATCGCAATGGCAGCCGTCTGGTCTTCGTCAAAAAGTAGCGGCGGCATCTCGGTTCCTGCGTTGAGCCGGTATCCGCCTTCTGGACCCATCGTGGCCTGAATGTTGTGGCCCAATTCGCGGAGGCGATCGACGTCTCGTCTCACCGTCCGGTCACTGACTTTCAGTCTGGAGGCCAACAACGATCCCGGCCAGTCCCGGCGCGTTTGCAGCAGCGACAACAGGCGGAGGAGGCGCGCTGTCGTTGTCATGTCACCAATCTACTCGCGGTCTAGGACAGAAACTGACCTACTCACCTGTGACCGTTGGCTCATCGCGCCAGACAGGCCGACTACCGACGAGGAGTAGAGATGACCATCCAGACAGCCACCCACCTGAACTTCCGAGGCGATGCTCGGCAGGCACTTGAGTTCTACCAGTCAGTGTTTGGCGGACACGCCGCAATCAGAACCTACGCCGACTTCGGAATGCCGTCCGAGCTACCCGGAGCTGACAAGGTCGTGTTCGGTGTTGTCTCAGCGGAGAACGACTTTCGCATCATGGCGTACGACGTCCCGGGCTCGTCGGAAGGATCACTCATCGGCGGCGGCTCGACCCAACGCGAGAACAACACCACAATTACCGACCAGGCGTTCTTCGTGTCAATCAGTTCGGATGCGCTCGAGGAACTGCAGGGCTACTGGGACGCACTCGCCGTTGACGCACTCATTGTTGAACCGCTGGCAGCGTCAGCGTGGAGTCCCGGTTTCGGCATGCTGACCGACCGATTCGGCGTCACGTGGAGCGTCACCGTAAACGCACACTAGTCACCCCGCCGCGGTCCCGGCGAGCACAACGACTGAATTGTCAGACGCGGATGTGATCGTTGATCTCGAAAGTTTGATGTTGCCCAATCGGGCACCTAGGAGTCGGGATCAAGGATGAAGAAGTTTGTTGTGTTGGTCGTCGGGGCGCTTGCCTTGACGTTGAGTGCGTGCGGATCGAGTCAGGCGGATGGCGGTGAAGACCACACCCCTGTACTCCAGGAGTACTTCAACGCGTTCGCCACGGATGTTGCTGCGCAGATGGAACCCATGAAGTCCGCCGCCGCACCCGATTCGCCCGCGTACCTGTACGCGGTTCACCAAATCAACCTCGCGTTGGCGTCGGAGAGCGCGAACGGCGATGTCGCTGCGTCGACCGCGACCATCAGCGAGGACCAAGTCACGATGGTGCGCCAGGGACTCGATGCTGACATCACCGAAGAGCAGCGCGCCGAAGCGACGACGACCTACTCAAACTTCACGTATGAGAACGGTCTCCTCGCCTCGTGGACGGCGAATCCTGGCGGGGACGTTGCACCAAGAATCACGCCAGTCTCCGGTTCTGTCACCAAGCTCGGAGTGACGCTCGCTTTGAAGACCGCTTACATTGCGAACAGCGGCGACCTGTTCATCACATACGAGGTCCTCAATAAGAGCAAGAAGAAGGCCTCGGTCGTCGTCAATGGGTACCTGAATCCGGATGGTCGCCAAGTTCAGGTTTCCGCAACTCCGTACCAGGTTGCACCTGTCCCAGGCGCCTTCGCCTCCGGGTACGCGGTAGTCACGCAAGGCAAGCTCGGCGGATCACTCACGATCGAGTTCGACTACCAGACCACGGCAAAGCTCACGGTCGAATAGTCACGACGACGTATCCGCAGTGGTCGATCGGCGCCCGCAGGTGTCGCAACCGATCACTGTGGATACGTCGCGTTCCCCGCTCTCGAAGGCGTGGAGCGTGTTCTTCCCTAGTTCGGCGTGGTGTCGCTCGCGACTACTTGCCGACGTTCGTCAAGCCCCGCGCAGTAAGGCGGATTCCGCGCCACGGATTGACCGCGTACCCCGGCACAGTTTGCGGCGTCACGCCCACAGCTGAGAGCCACATCTGGTACGCAGTCGCCGTGACAACTCCCCCGTGCCAACGCCGCCAGACAATCTTAGGGTCGCCCAGTGGCGGCGGTGGAGAAATGGTGTCGGTGACTTCAACGACGTTGCCACCTTGGTCAAGCGTGCCCCACGGCGACCGCGTCAATGCTTGACCGACGCTGCTCATGTTGCCGACGTAAATGTTCTCAAGCGGCTCGAACGGCGTAAACGCACACTGCTCGGCACTGAATTGAGCTGGACACCAATCTGGTGCAACTCCAGGAACCGCCTCAAATGACGCGAGGGGTTGGGTACCGGAATTGATCACGTTGCCGCTTCCGTCGAGCTGCGTCGCCGACGGTTGCTTGCCTTCAGCGCACCCGGATTCATCCACGGGACAGTTCACGTAGACGCCGGGGTTTGTTGGGTAGTCCCAGTACGAGTGCTTCCCGCCACCGCGAGGATCGAAGTACGCAGCCTTAATCCACTCGTCCTGACTCGATACGGCGAAGCCCTTCTTGGAAGTACGGGTGGCCTTGCGATTCCCCATCTTGTACATACCGCTCTCGGTCTTCGTGGACAAGCGAATCTTGAAGGTCGTCCGGAGCAGCCGCTTGCCTTTTGTCGTCTTAATCAAGCGCGACTTGCGTTGAATGACCTTGCCGTTGTTGATGGAGTTGGCCAGCCGCGCCGCTCGAGTGAAGTCTGCAACGTTGTAGGGCTTGTTCGCCCATTCCGGCGAGGCAACGTAGTAGTGCTGTCCGCGTGGGGCCCGCTTGTTGCGGTTGATCGAGCCGTACTTCGGCCAGACTCTGGAACTCTGCGCTGCGTCCCAGAGCCGGTGCTTGTTGCGCCCTTTGGGGTCGACGGTGTTGAGGAAGGTGACCCATTGCGCGACCGTCAGTTCAGTCTCGGCGATTTGGTACTTGTAGGGAACCTTGCCGACGCCCATGCAATTGGTTGAAGAAGCCGCCTGGACTGCTGGGTCAGCGTTCTCATCGATGATGGCCCGCACAGCTGGGAAGGCCGCGAGGCACTCTGCCTTGCTGGCATACACGTCGTTCCAGAACGGAATGATCCACGCCTTGCGGTTGCCCGGCGAGAGCACACTCACCGTGTTGAGGGTGATGACGCTCGGGGAACCCTTGGGGCTCGGGTACACCTCGGTGATCGTGTTCGAGAGGAAGTTCGCCGTGTAGAGGAAGCCCGCCGCGTCCGAGGCGATCCCGATGGGGCGTCGCCCGGTGGACGCAATCACCTTCGAGCGTCCCTTTCGGTTGATCTTTGACACGCTGTTCGCGCCATCGTTGGTCGTGAAGACCGCGCCACGTGGGTCAACGACAATCCCGATTGGGCGGCGGCCTGTCTTTCCGTAGATCGCCGACTTGCCCTTCGGCGTGATCTTGGAGACGTTGCGCGAGTTCCAGTTCGCCGTGTAGATGTTGCCGGACCTGTCAATTGCGATCGCCTGCGGCCACGACCCGGTCTTGCCGAGGGTTGACGCCGCACCACCAGGAGTGATCTTGGTGACCGAGTTCGCACCTTCGTTTGCGGTGTACACATTGCCCTGGCGATCGAGCGTTATCCCCAGTGGCCGCGAACCTGTGGCCGCGTGCACAGATGACACGCCAGCCGGAGTGATCTTGGTGACCGTCGAATCGGCGTAGTTGGTCGTGTAGACGTTCCCGGCAGAATCCACGGCAACATCGATGGGCTTGGAACCAGTGTTCCCGAGCACACTCGATGAACCACCAGGAGTGATCTTGGTAACGGTGTTGTCACCGAGGTTGCTGGTGTACACGTTGCCTGAAGAGTCGACCGCAATTCCCCGGGGAGTCTTCCCGGTCGCCCCGAGCCTTGATGCCTTGCCTGACGCGGTCACCTTGGTGACCGTGTTCGCGCGGGAGTTTGCCGTGTAGACATTGCCCATCGCGTCGACCGTAATACCGTCAGGTCCAGCGTCTGTCTTAGCGAACGCCTTCGAGCCACTGCGGGATGCCGGAGCCGCGGCGCGCAGCTCCGCATTGAGGGCAGGGCTCGAGACTGACGGCTCGTCGGCGGCAGGTGCGGCAAGTGCTGGAAACGCCTCGCCTAGGACTCCAACCGTCAACGCACATGAAACCGCAACCAGTGCGACGCGACGGGAAAGTCCAACGGAACTCTGAGTCATGGCGGCCGTGCTCCCCTGCTAGATGAAGTGCTCGCGACACTAGCGGCTTCGGGCCGACGGACGGCAGTTGAACGGCAACCCCGCTACTTAGCGCCGGCGCAGCAGGTAGCGGCAACGGCAGGTGAGTTAACGGAACAGGATCGCCCACGTGTCTAGCGGCACGGGGAAGAACCTTTTGACACGTACAACTGCCATTCAAAGGTCGTTTAGTGAATCAGCAGGTCGCAGATGGTCACGCCTGGAAGTACCAGTGCTAGAACCTGAAGGCCAATAGGTGGTAGGTCCGCGAGTCTGCCTCAAATTGCGCGACCGGCTTGGCGCCCAATTTAGTAGTCGTTGTGCGCAGTGACCGTGCGTTGTCCGCGGCGACGAAGAGGACTCCGACGTCGTATCGGTCACGGTAAGCCAGTTGAGTGGCAGCGTTGAACGCCGAGTAAACGCCAGTCCCTCTGGCGGAACGATCGACAAGGACCGGCCCGCGCAAGGCGAACTTCTGCTTCGCGATGGGCGCACCGCCGAACTCAACCGTTTCAACACACGCCAGGATTGCGCGCATGATCGACGATTCCTTGGCCGCTTCCGGGTCCGGCGGATCTGTGATTGCGATGAACCCCACGATGTCGTTGCTGGCATTGACTGCAACGTGCAGGCCTTCGGAGTCGACTGCTGACTCAAA
>JBAYVO010000079.1:0-8748 GCA_041674545.1 Candidatus Nanopelagicales bacterium
ACTCGCAACTCGTCACCGCGCAGCATGGCGGTCGATGATATTGCGCAACTTGCGCTTGACGTGTTCGGTGAGGATCGGGTGTTTGCCACGCCGAACCTTGCCGAGGGAATCGATGTGGCCGTTGGACTCGTCGACGACGTCGCTGAGTGGGGTTCAGCCGCGGTCGTTGCGCTCGGCTCGGTCATCACGGCCGCCGACGTACGTCGGATGATGAAGCCTCGCAAGCTGCGGGTTCCCGACGATGCCCGCGAGCTGACCATCGACCTGCTGCCCGACGAAGACGACGAAGGTGACGTCGTGAGTAACGCGCTAGGGGATCGGCTCGGCGACCTCGACGATGACCTGCCGCGGGGCTACCGCGACGGCATCGAAAGTGACGATGACGATGACGATGACGAACAGAGCGGGCCTAGCCGACGATGAGAGTACTTTGCGCAGCGGTGCTGACCTTTGAGTCGATCATCGTTCTCCTTGCCATTCCAGTCGCCATCGTGGTCCAAGGAGTGGCCGCACCCGTCGGTATCGCCACCGGCGGTGCACTCATGGTCGCGTGCCTTTTTGTTGCGGGAAGTCAGAAGCGACCCTGGGGTTTGACCGCCGGATGGGTCCTGCAGTTCATCATCATCGCGACTGGCTTTGTCGTTCCGACGATGTTCTTCCTCGGAGTCGCATTCGCAATCATGTGGTTCTATGCAATCCGAGTTGGACGGCAAGGCGATGCCATCAAGGCTGCTCGCCAAGCGCAGGACGGCGCCACGTAACCTGTCCGGCGAGATATGGGCCCGCCGCACGGCATTGAACTTCGGCACCGTACTGACGAACTAACGCGTACTGACCAACCAACCCTTACTGACCAACCAACCCGTACTGACATCAAGGAGAACCCATGAGCGAACGCACACTGATTTTGGTCAAGCCAGACGGCGTTGCCCGTGGATTGACCGGCGAGGTGCTTGCCCGCCTCGAGCGCCGCGGTTACCGCTTCGCTGCGCTAGAACAACGCACAATCTCAACCGAGTTGGCAGAACAGCACTATGGCGAGCATGCGGGAAAGCCGTTTTTTGCCGATTTGGTCGAGTTCATCACCTCCGGACCGCTTGTTGCCGCCGTTGCTGAGGGCCCCGGTGTCATCGGTGCCTGGCGCACGATGATGGGCGCAACTGACCCGAAGGTTGCCGATCCCGGCACCATCCGCGGAGACTTCGCGACCGAAATGAGCGAGAACGTGTCGCACGGGTCAGATTCACCCGAATCTGCCGAGCGAGAGATCGGCCTGTTCTTCCCAGATTTGGTCTGATTCAACGTATGGTGGTGACCTTCCCACCAGCTTTCGCCAGGTCGGCACTTGTTCGGCCAGCACTTACCCGGAAGGTCACGCGTCTGCCCCATGGCGCCGTCATATCAGCCTGATTCCTCGGTACCGAACCGGCAGGGGACATCCGTCCCGCCGGATCGGATCTCCGTTGTGGAATCAGGCGGGGATGAGCAGGGGGCTCCGCGGCGTTCTGACAGTCGGTCGAGCGGGCGTTCTCGGTCGCGGAATCGGTCGACTTCTAAACCCCAACGCGCGTCGTTCAGCGAGTCGGTCGGCGGGTTGCTCTCGGTTTCGGGGGCGTTGTCGGCGCTCGGTCGCGACATGGCCGTTGACCTCGGGACCGCGAACACGCTCGTCTATGTGCGGGGCAAGGGCGTCGTTCTCGACGAACCAAGCGTGGTTGCACTAGATCAGCGAACCGGCGCGATTGTTGCCGTCGGCACTGCGGCAAAGCAGATGCTGGGCCGCACCCCGGACGGAATCGTCGCGGTCCGACCACTCAAAGACGGCGTGGTTGCCGACTTTGAGACCACCGAGCGGATGCTGCGCTACTTCATTCAGAAGGTTCACGGCCGACGCACTCTTGCCAAGCCACGTCTGGTGATTTGCGTGCCGAGTGGGATCACCTCAGTCGAACAGCGAGCAGTCAAAGACGCTGGGTATGCGGCCGGCGCGCGCAGGGTCTTCGTGATCGAGGAGCCGATGGCCGCCGCGATTGGCGCAGGCCTGCCAGTGCATGACGCTGAGGGTTCGATGGTTGTTGACATCGGGGGCGGAACAACTGAGGTAGCGGTCATCAGCCTCGGCGGCATCGTCACCAGCATCTCGGCGCGGATCGGCGGGGACCGCCTTGACGAAGCGATCATTTACCACGTGAAGAAGGAGTACTCGCTACTACTTGGCGAGCGCACCGCCGAAGACATCAAGATCCGGTTGGGTTCTGCGTTCCCGACTCGCGACGAGCCGCAGGCACAAGTGCGAGGTCGTGACTTGATTAGCGGCCTGCCAAGGACAGTGGTCTTGACCTCCGACGAAGTCCGGCGAGCCCTTAGTGAGCCAGTCACGGCGATTGTTGACGCAATCCGTACAACCCTCGATCGAACGCCCCCGGAACTCGCCGGCGACGTGATGGATGCAGGGATTGTGCTCACCGGCGGGGGAGCATTGTTACGTGGACTAGACGAGCGAATCCGACACGAGACCGGAATGCCGGTGCGAGTGGCAGAAGATCCGACTGACTGCGTGGCCTTGGGGACGGGGCGTTGCGTCGAGGATTTCGAGGCACTCAAGCCGGTCTTGCTCGCCGAATCCCGCTACTAGCCCGCACGACCGCGACCAACCTGCACGACCGTACGACCGGCACGACCGCAGTAGGACTTTCGATCAGGGGGATCGATTTCATGAAGGCCACGTCAGATGCGTGAGGCGACCAGGGCACGCGCAGTGCTCGGGGTGCTCCTGCTCGCGTCGATTACGTTGGTGCTTCTTGACGTCCGCGGCAGTAGTGCTATCGGTGGCTTGCGAGGTCTGGCAGCAACTGTGTTCGGCCCGGTGCAGACCGCTGTTGCCGCCGCCGCAGCACCATTTGTGAGTGTGGCCTCGTCAGTGACGAGTTTCGGCGACGCCGGTTCGCGCAGTGACATTGCTGCCCAAGATCTCGCCACAGTCGCGGGGTCTGGCCAGGCTCAGTCGGACATCGCGCGATCGGCCGCGCAGCTTGAGGCGATGCTCAAAACTGCGGGTGCAAGCGGGTTCTCGGTGATTCCAGCGCGAGTCGTTGCGTACGGCTCGGCGCAGACCTTTAGCGGCACGGTCACTATCGATGCTGGCAGCAACGACGGACTCAGCCCCGACATGAGCGTGCTCAATGGCAGCGGGCTTGTCGGAAAGATCATCGCGGTAGGACCCACAACGGCCACTGTTCAACTTGTCACCGACGACGATTCGGTCGTCGGTGCTCGGTTGGTGAGTAGTGGTGACGCCGGGGCGCTGCAGGGGACTGGCCGCCCAGGCGAGAGCATCCTGCGACTACTCGACCCGACCTCCCCGGTCAAAGAGGGCGACCAGTTGGTGACCTTCGGCTCACCCGACGGCAAGCCCTACGTCGCAGGCCTGCCGTTGGGCACGGTCATCGGTATGCGCGGCGAGCCTGGCCAGGCTGACCGCGAGGCAATCGTGTCGCCCGCGGCGCGAATGGGAGCCCTCGATGTGGTGGGCGTGGTGATGAATCCCGGTAGGACGCAGGCACGTACGCCCGTTGGTCCAGGTGCTTCATCTAACGATGGCTCTTCCAGCCCGTCCGCACCGGCGACAGAACCGCGGCGGTGATCCGATGTTGCGACTGACGTTCCCACGGGTGTTGCTCATTATCGCTGCCCTTGGGTCGGCGCTGGTGGTGCAAAGCGCGATACTCGCCCGCCTCGGTTTGCCAGGAGCCACACCGGACATGCTCTTGGTGGCGGTGCTTGTTATCGCGCTTGCCGCGGGGCCGCTCGTCGGCACGGTAGTGGGGTTCTCGGCTGGGGTGCTGGTTGATATTGCGCCTCCGGCGGCGGGTTCGCTTGGCCAGACCGCTGCAATTTACGCGCTGGCGGGTTTTGCCATCGGGCACGCGCAGTTCGAAGCGGGTCGTCCTGAGTTTGCCGCGGTACTTCTTGTCGGAGGTGTCTCGGCGGCGGTTGTACTTGGTCAAGCGATTCTCGGGACTCTGCTCGGTCAGCCCGAGGTGACGTGGTCGGTCGTGCCGCTGTTTGTCGTCACCCAGTTCCTCTACAGCGCCCTGCTCGCCTTTGTGATGATCCCGGCTATCGGGTTGCTCTACCGTGGCGCGGGCGACGAGGGGCGGTTCGCATGAACCATGAGGGAACCAATGCCCCGGTCGCGAAGGTTCGCCGCCGTGATGCACGCATCATCGTGTTGCAGGTCCTCGTTATTTCGCTGATCGGCACGCTCTTCTTCAGAGTCGCTTGGATGCAACTCGGCGACAGCGCGCAGTACCGCACTGCAGGCACGTCCAACAGTGTGCGCGAGGTGATTGTTCCGGCCCAGCGAGGTCTGATCCTTGATCAGGCGGGTCGGCCGATGGTCGCGAACCGGTCGGGCCTGTCCGTCACTGTTGATCGTGCGGAACTCGCTCGGCAAGGTGATGGCGGCAAGGCTGTGCTCACCGAACTTGCGAACAAGTTGGGCACAACGCACGCGGCGCTAGTGGACAGGATGAAGCCATGTGGCACTCCTGGTGCGCCCAAACAGCCGCTGTGTTGGAACGGGCCGCGAGAGCGCCCCGTGATCGTCGCGGAAGACGTGCCACAAGAGGTCGGGCTCCAGTTGATGGAAGCCGAGGGCGCCTTCCGTGCGGTGCGCACCGAACTCACGCCGACGCGGTCATACCCCAAGCCGTATGGGATCAACTTTGCTCACCTCGCCGGATACCTCGGCCCGATGACGGGCGAAGAAGTCGCCGAACTTGATGAAGAGAGTCAGGTTGCACTGGCCAACTCGATGGTTGGGCGTTCGGGCCTCGAGCAGACCTACAACGATGTGTTGAGTGGACGACCTGGTGTCCAGCAGGTTTCGGTGAGCCGGTCGGGCAAGGTGACCGAGACGCTTCGTGATGAGGCGGCGCAGGCAGGCGACAACGTGGTGACCAGCGTCGACGCCAAACTGCAGGCGCTCGTTGAACGCCAACTCGTTGAAGCACTCGACCGCGGACGTGACCAAGGCAAACCGTCGGATTCCGGCACGATCATTGTCTCCGAAGTTGAGACGGGTCGGATTCTGGCGATGGCGTCAGCACCGACGTATGACCCACAGGTGTGGGTTGGTGGAATCAAAGAGTCGGACTACAACACGCTCACCGACCCAGATAAGGGCAATCCGCTCCTCAATCGTGCGACGCAAGGAACGTACGCACCCGCATCCACATTCAAGGTGGTGTCGACTGCGGCGGCAATTAAGGCTGGATACAGCCCCACAAACAAGTACGCCTGCCCGGCGATGTACGACGTCGGCGGCCAGCTATTCCGAAACTACGAGTCGCGTGCGTACGGTTCGATTGACTTTGCCAAGGCTCTGTCGGTCTCGTGCGACACCGTGTACTACAAGCTCGCCAACGAGATGTGGCTCAAAGATGGCGGCCTAAACCCGAGCGGCAAACCAGCCGAGGCGATGTACAACATGGCACTGGCCTTCGGTCTGGGCAAGAAGACGGGGATTGATGTTCCGGGCGAGAGCGCTGGTCGCGTTGTTGGACGCGACCAAAAGCAGGCCGACTACGAGGAGCGCCGCGAGGACTTCTGCAACAGGGCAACGGAGGGCTACCCCGAGGTTAAGCCAAAGGATCGCGCGGAGCTCCTACAGGCATATGCCAAAGACTTCTGTGCTGAGGGCGACAAGTACCGCGCTGGTGACGCGCTGAACTTCGCCATCGGCCAGGGTGACACCGTTGTGACTCCGCTGCAGGTGAACTCGATGTACGCCGCGATTGCCAACGGCGGCGAGTTGTGGCAGCCCACAGTGGCCAAGGCTGTAGTCAGCCGCGAGGGTGAAGTTCGGCAGGAGTTCGCCCCGGAGAGCATCGGTCGCCTCGATGCGAGCGAATCGACATTGTCGTTCCTGCGCCAGGCGTTGGCGGACACGTCAGTGACAGGCACAGCATCGGGGGCCTTCCGTGGATTCCCCCTTGGTCAAATCCCGGTGGCGTCAAAGACCGGTACCGGCGAGGTTGTCGGCAAAGTCTCGACGTCCTGGTTCTCATCGTTCGCCCCGGCGACCAAACCGAAATACGCAGTCACGTGCATGGTGTCCCAAGGTGGAACAGGTGCCGGGACCTGTGGGCCAAGTGTTCGCGCGATCTATGAAGCGCTGTTCGGCGTCAGCGGCACCACGGTCAATCCAGGCAAGAGTGTCTTTGCCGGGGGCAAGCCGAGTGCAGAACTCCCTGCGGTGACCAGCGACGGAATCGGCAAGGCAGGCCAGGGCATTCAACCCGTTTCACCATCGGTGACGAACCCGCCGCCAGCGGGTGGCGAATCTCCGGTTCCGGGTGGTCTGCCGCCTGCCGAGGTGCCGCGTGGGTTTGTGAACTCGTCGAGTCCATCGCCGTCGAGCCGGAGTGGCGAATGAAGTCGGCCGGGCCCCGAACTGGGAAGGGTGACGGCGCGAACGTCAGGATCGACGGACCCACCCACGAGGATTCGGTATCTGCGCGGGCGGCCGAACAGACCATCATCGATCTGCGGTCCACCTCCGATGACCCCAAGCTGGCACCACCGAACCAGCCGAACGCCGTCGTCGTGACCCGTCGTCCCGCACCAAGCGGTCGGGTTTCCAAACTCACCGACCGGATGCGTACGAACGCGACTGACTTCCGGCGCTATGACTTAGTACTGATCGGCTGTGCGCTCGCGCTTTCGCTCATCGGGGCCGTGCTGGTGTGGTCTGCCACCAGGGGTCGGCTCCTGGCCAGTGATTCCGACCCCAACAACTTCCTCACCCGGCATCTGCTGAACCTCGTCATTGGCGTGGTGCTCGGCTGGCTCGTCACGAAGGTCGATTACCGGACACTGCGGGCCTACACACCGGTGGTCTACGGAGTGGTGATCACGCTACTTCTTGTCGTGCTCAGTCCACTCGGGGTGACAATCAACGGCGCCAAGGCGTGGATCACATTGCCCGCCGGATTCACCTTGCAGCCCGGCGAGTTCGCCAAGATTGTTGTGATCTTGGCGATGGCGATGATCCTCGCCGAGCGTGACGTCGGCATGGACCGGCCGTCTGACACCGATGTTCGAGCATCGTTGGTTTGGGCCGCGGGGCCGGTTGCGCTCATCATGCTGCAGCCAGACCTTGGCACCGTCTTGGTCATCGGCACGATCATCATCGCGATCGTCGCCGTGTCGAATGCGCGGGCACGCTGGGTGGTGGGTCTGCTCGGCGGTGCAGTGGCTGCCGGTGCTTTGGCAATCGCGCTTGGCGTTTTGGATCAGTATCAGCTTGATCGCTTGCTTGCATTTACTGACCCCGAACGGGATTTGCAGGGCATCGGATACAACACCGCCCAGGCGCGAATCGCGATCGGTGGCGGCGGACTGTTCGGCCAAGGATTGTTCAACGGCAACCAAACACAAGGCGCTTTTGTGCCGTACCAGCAGACCGACTTCGTATTCTCCGTCGCGGGTGAAGAGTTCGGTCTGCTTGGTGCAACGATCATCATTGGGTTGGTTGGCGTCATTTTGTGGCGAGGCATCCAGATCGCTCGACTCGCGCGCGACCCATTTGGTCGACTGGTCGCCACGGGTGTGGTTGCGTGGTTCGCGTTCCAGGCGTTCGAGAACATCGGCATGAACCTCGGCATCATGCCGGTGACAGGTGTTCCGCTGCCCTTTGTTTCGTACGGCGGGACATCGATGTTCGCCGCGTGGATCGGCATCGGCCTGTTGCAGTCAGTACACCTGCGTTCTCGTTAGTGGCGAGGTCAGTCGCGGTCGACTAGGAGTCGCCGGACTAGACGCGACCCGTACCCTGGGTGGATGCACTTTGGTGGCGAGTCCGTGTTCAACCAACTCGAACGATTACTTCCGTTGGTCAATAAGCCTGTCCAGTACGTCGGAGGTGAGCTGAACTCCACGGTCAAAGACTGGGACAGCAACGTCGTTCGGTGGGTGCTGATGTACCCGGATGCGTACGAAGTTGGGCTGCCGAACCAAGGCGTACAAATCTTGTACGAAGTACTGAACGAACGCAGCGACACTCTCGCGGAGCGGACCTATGCGGTGTGGCCTGACCTTGAGGCGCTCATGCGCGAACACGGCGTGCCACAGTTCACGGTTGACGCGCACCGGGCGGTGGGTGATTTTGATGTGTTCGGACTGTCGTTCTCGACGGAACTCGGTTACACGAACATGCTGACCGCGCTTGATCTCGCGGGCATTCCTCTGCATGCCAGTGACCGTGGTGACGACAACCCGATCGTCGTCGCTGGTGGGCACGCCGCCTTCAACCCCGAACCTATTTCGCGCTTCATTGACGTCGCTGTCCTCGGCGACGGCGAGCAGGCGGCCGTCGACATCAGCGACTGCATCGCTGCGTTCAAGGCGGAAGGCTCACCTGATGGTCGGGCCGGCCTGCTCGCACGTTTGGCCGAACTCGACGGGGTTTACGTGCCGTCGTTCTACGATGTCGACTACCTGCCGGATGGTCGGATCCACCGCGTTGTGCCGAACCGACCTGAAGCTCCGTGGCGAGTGGCTAAGCGCACGGTGATGGACCTCGACGAATGGCCGTACCCCAAGGCGCCGCTGGTGCCGCTTGCTGAGACCGTGCATGAGCGGTCGTCGGTGGAGATCTTCCGCGGCTGCACTCGCGGCTGCCGGTTCTGCCAGGCGGGGATGATCACTCGCCCCGTCCGGGAACGTTCGATCGAGACTGTGGGC
>JBAYVO010000080.1:0-8736 GCA_041674545.1 Candidatus Nanopelagicales bacterium
CGGTGCTCGTGATCCGCACACTTCCGCAGCCGAAAGAGCGGTGGTTCGCGCCGCTCTGGATGCGGCAGGCACCACCTACGAGTGGGCCGAGTTCAACGCCGAACATGCATTTGCGCGCGACGTTGGACCTCGCTGGAACCCGGCCGCTACGGACGACGCGTTCGCCCAGACCGTGGACTTCTTCACCCGAATCCTCGAGTAGTGGCTAGGGGCGTTCCGGTCGTAAATCCTGTTGCGGGTCGCACCAGTTGGTGTGAACGAACCATTCCGGATCGCCGACGATCAAGTTGGGAATCGGGACGAGTTCAGCGAGCGAAATTCTCATGATCCAAAGCTAGCCGAAGCGCCAGCGTTCAAAAATCGAGTTTCACTACGCCTTCATGTATTGGTCTTCGCAGAAGCCGTAGAGGTTTTTGATTTCGATCGGGCTGCCACCTTGCGGGCGGAATACTCCGGAGAACTTCCCGAAGACCTGGACAAAGTTGCTCGCCACAAGGCCGACGTTGAGGTGCTCCTCGTGGGTGCCTTCGGGTTCGAAGGTCAGCTCAACCTGACCATCAGCAGTCGCAACGGTCCATTGATCCTGCGCCGGGGCCGCACGGTTGTAGTCGAAGTGAGTCGGGCCCACGGTGATCATCTCTCCGTCGATCCAGATGCAGTTCTCGCTGAAGCTTGTTTCGTTCACTCCACACGAGAGGTTCAGCCCGACCACGTGGCCGTCCGCACGACCCGAGAAGCAGGCCCAGTTCCAGAATGTCTCGCGGCGCATGTAGCCGATCGAATAGTCGTAGTGGGCGCATGCCCCGATGGTCGCAAGATCAAGCTTGCCGAATGATCCACTGACCGAGCCTTCGGCGGTGACCCCGGCAATCTTCTCGGTGAAGGTCCAGCCGGTCTTGCCGGTCTGGGTGAGCACCGCCATCGGCTGAGTCTGGAAGGGACGAGCGAGTGAGAACCTTGCATCGACCTTTAGGCCGCTACTGAGCTCGATGTCGAGGCTGACCGAACGCGGATCCGGATGGGCATTGATTCGAATCTTGCTGCCCTTCGCATTCACCGTCGACATCCCGTCCAGCGGTCGGTTCGTCAGGTCGAAGCCTTGCGCCAGCGGCACCTTGATCGAGAACTCTTCCAGCTTCTGGGTCGCTGGTTCGTAGGTGTAGACGAACGCGACCCCGAGAAAGCTGAAGTCTGCCAAGGCACAACCCACTAGCAACTCATCGCTGACAACTCCGATGTACTGGAATTGCTTGCGATCGAGGAAGTTGCGAATCCGGTTCTGTTTACCACCCATAGGGGTGCGGTAAATGAAGTCGTCCCAGTTGATCACAGACGGCGACTGCGGGTAGTAGCCGAAGGTCGGCTGTCCATTTGACTTGATCACATTGAGTTCGGGCATGGGGGCGAGGCTACCTGCATCAACGCCCTACGTGCGGTGTGTGCATTATTGATCGGTATCGGATGGCTGCCGCCCGGCGAATCTCAAGGAGACACACATGACTGATCAAGCGCCACAGTTCTGTACAGCTTGTGGTGCGCGATTGTCTGCCGGTGCACAGTTTTGTGCCGCGTGTGGTGCGCCGATCGCCGGTGTATCGCCCGCAGCTGCAGCGTCCACCGCGACGCCTGCCACCCCACCGCCACCGCCGGACACCGCCACACCTCCCCCGGTTGCGCCCACACCAGACCATGATCCGGCACCGGCTTCGAACAACCGAATAGTGCTCATCCTCGCGGCGGGCGTAATTGCACTGCTGCTCATCATCGGTGTGATTGCACTTGCGGTGAACCGGATGTCTGGCTCGAGTTCCGAACAGCCCGGCGGTGCAGCTTCGGCGTCGGCGTCTGCTTCCGTGGCTAAGAGCCCTGCGACCAACGGGATCACGCAGGTGACGCTCAACGTCGCCGGGTGCGATGACTGCACGATCAAAGCGGTGTGGGCGGCCTTCAGCCCAACGGCAGTACCCAGCGACATCTGGGCTTCTGCCCCGCAACCGGTCGTGGGTGGCAAGGTGTCGTTCCCCGTACCAGTAGCCAAGTCACAAGGTTTGACCTTTGAACTCAGCTCCCCGCGCGACAAGAAGGAAGCCGTCACTGTCGCCGTCGTGCGGTACGAACAGTCCCCCGTGGGTGCACCCGTCACGCCTGCGCTTGCCGCGGGCAGCACCTTGGCCTACGGATGCTGGGCGGGATCAACGTTCGCGGAGGAGACGCTGGACCTACAGGTCGACTGGTACCCAGGTACTGCCATCACGGGCGAACCCGCCGAGATGATGCGCGCGTACTTCAACCCCGGCCTAGCCACCTACGGCACCGCGTCAGAGACCACAAACGGGGACCTCGCGCACCAGAACGTGTGGTCGTGCACGCCCGGCGACTTCTAGCGCCAACCAACCCACCGCAAGCAAGTGGGGTATTTCTACCGGTGCATAACGGCGAGACCTGCAACTAGTCTAAGTTGATCAATCTCGACGCGAGCCGTCTTTGCTCGTGGCGTCGGCTCGTTCCGTGAGGGTGTTCGCGATGAGTGTTCAGTTCTGTTCGCAGTGTGGGACCGCGAGTGAGTCTCAGGCTGGCCTGAGGTACTGCGAAGAGTGTGGCGCTCCCATCATTGGTACCACCTTTGGTCGGTTCGAGGTCGAGTCCGTCATCGGCCAAGGTTCAACTGGGGTTGTTGCGCTTGCCCGCGATCCTCTCTTGGATCGCCCGGTAGCATTACGAATTCTGGCTGCACATGTGATCAACGACCCCGAACAACTCGGGCGACTTGAGAACGCCGTGCAGGTGATGGCCGACCAAACACATCCCCACTGGGTCCAGGTTTATGACCTCGACCGCGTCTCACCCGACGTCGCGATCGTCATGGAGTACGTCGACGGTGCGTCGCTTTCCACCGTGATCCACGCTCAAGGCAACCTCGCACCCCAAGCGTGCGCGGCCTCCCTCGCCGGAGCCCTCGACGGGATCGAGTACCTCCACCAACTCGGGCTCATTCATGGCGACCTCACCCCGCACAACGTGCTACTCGATCGCGCCGGGGACAGCCGGATCAGCGACGTGGGCGCGACAGCCGAACTTGACCCTGGCAGCACGGCGTTGGGATATCTCGCACCAGAGCAACTTCGCGGCGAACCCGCAACCGCCTCAGCCGACGTATTTGCGCTCGGCAGTTTGGTGTACGGGATGGCGACGGGACGAGCACCGTTCCCTGTCACGAACAGCGCCGAAAGCCTGGCGGCCCGCGCCCGATCCGTTGATACCCGTGCGCTGAATCCAGCAATTGCAGCAGTGGTGGAGCAATGCCTCCAAGCAGACCCAGGGTTGCGCCCACGTTCAGTCGCATCGATCTCAACACTGCTGAACGAGGTCGCGACCCGTGAGTTCGGCTCTGACTGGCGTGCGAAGGGGACCGCGATACTCGCAGGCTCCGTTGTAGGAACCCTCGCGGCGGCCGCGCTCTCCGGCGGTGGGACCGCTGCGCTCGCGGGTGGGACGGCCGCAGCAATCGGTGGGGCTGCAGCCGCGTCAGGCGGGGCAGCAGCCGTTGGCGGGGCAGCCGCTGCGGGAGGCGCGGCCGCGGTGGGCAGCGCCGCGGCGGCGGGAGGTGCGGCCGCAGCTGGAGGTACCGCGGCGGTAGCAGGCGGTTCAGCCGCCGCAGCCGCGTCGACCGGGTTCATGGCCACACTCGCTGCGCACCCGGCGATTGTCGCGACGGTCGCAGCAGGAACCGTTGCGGTTGGCGGGACCACAGCGGTCGTCGTCGAGAAGGCGACCAATCAGCCAGCGACAAGCCAACTCTCCAGCGTCGTCGTGCAGTGGCCGATGACCAACGGCATTCCCGGTCCCGCGCAGACCGTCCCCACACCGGCGGGTGTGACCTTCACCTCGATCTCGGTTGGTGAAGCTACCTTCGGAACAGGCGAAGGTGCACAAACACCATTTAGCTGCGCTGTTGCCACAACTGCTGCCGTGTACTGCTGGGGAAGCGGCGCCTCCGGGATGTTGGGAACTGGCACCGTCACCGATGTCGCACCCGCGAATGCCCAGCCCGTCGAAGGAGCGCTGGCCGGTGTCGCCGTATCCGAAGTGTCGGTTGGCACGAACCGAGTTTGCGCCCTAAGCCAAGCGGGGGCGGCCTACTGCTGGGGTAACGTCGACGGGTCCAATCGGAGTGAACCAGTGGGCACCTACTTGGGGGACGGCGAGTCTCGAGGATCCAATCTCCCAGTCGCGGTGAAGAATGAAACGACGTTCAAACAATTGAGTGTTGGCTCGGACTCGACATGTGCTGTGGACGGTTCGGACCACATCGTCTGTTGGGGAGCGAACACGTTTGGGACGGCTCAAGTCGGCAGCCGTAAACCGGTACCGCTACCTACCAAAATTGAGGGAATCGAGGGAACCGGAGCCACAGATGTGAGCACCGCACGCCTAGAAACATGCTCGGCCCTGGAAAACGCAGAGGTGTACTGCTGGGGAGATCCCGCTGCGGTATATGTGGACGGCAGCGATCCAACAGTGAGGCAGGTTGCAGGTACAGGAACGACCGGCGCAGTACAGATCAACACAGTTTCGGCGCCCGGAAGCTGCGCCGTGACAACATCGGGAGGAGCGGTGTGCCAAGGCGACCTCACAACACCCGGCAGCAGGACTCGCTTCCATCCTGAGCCCTTTGCGACTGAGGAATACACCGCCGTAGCTGGCCCCTGGCCGACTGGCAGCGTCAGCGATCTCGTATCAACCCCGTCTAGCGCATGTGTGTCGACGTCATCAGGTCCATACTGCTGGGGCCTCAACAGTTCTCCCGCGGAGGATCCCACAATTCAACGGGTAACCAATCCAACTGCTGTTCCGCTTGGATCGCTATCTGGAGCGTGGCTCGACATCAGCGTCGGCGCCGAGGTAGGCATGGCCGTACTCGAACTCCCTGATGGCACTGCAACAGTTGATGCCTCCCCCGCGCGATGGGCGCCTGATCCGACCCTGCTGAACGGAACCATCCCGGCAATCCTCCCTGAACAGTGCTACAGCGACAACGAGCCATTTCCACAACTCACCCTTGTCAACGGCAAGGCGGACATCCCTGGCACCCGCTACGGGAGCTTCGCGATGGTCGACACACCGTTGAATGGAAGCTTCTACGAGGGTGGCCCGACGTACACCGCATTCGCCTACACGTGCATCGGTGACGGTACCTACAGCTTCGTCGAAGTTGCGGTCTTGGACGATTCCGGCAACGAAGTGGAACTCAGCCCGAGCCTGACCACCGATGCGGTAGATGAGCTGAACAGCCAGGTCAATCCAGACACGTCTCTGAATTCGAGCGGGCCATACCGGTTTGCTGCAACGGGTTCTGCCCTTGCACTCTCTGGATCTTGGAGTTCGCGGCCGCAGGGAAGCCTTAATGCAACGGTCACCGTCGCGCAGGCCGACGCCGGACAACCGATCACTCAAACTGCAACCCAGAACTAGTGACGCCCTCTCACTTCGGAGCGACCTACAGACACCCTGCGCCGCAACGACGCATGTTCGGCCTAATCGACTGTCTCAGCCAGCTCGCCGCAGGCAGTTGACCAGCCGCTGCTCAACAAGATGGGTATTTCTACCGACACCTGCGCGCCATGATGTGGCGTACGTTCGCAACCGATGAAGATCACTATCTAGTTACGTCGACTTTCGGCGCTTGATGGTGGTCGGTTAGTGCCAGTGGCGGTGTTCATCGCCCCACACAAACGAAGGGTTTAGACGATGACGCCTCGCAATTGCGAATCATGCAATGAGACCTTGGAAGAAGGTGTTCAGTTCTGCGCCAGCTGCGGCACGCCTGTGTCGGGTGCAGCCGTGGCGGCGACGCCACCGCCCCCACCGCCTGCGCCAGCAAACGTGCCGGCCCCTCCGGCAAGTTCGTCCCCAGCGCTTCCCCCACCCGCAGGCCCCGGCACATCTCCGGTCTACACCGGAACAGCTGGCGGATTCACCGTAGGTAACGCGTTCAACTACGGCTGGACGAAAATGCAAGCAAACTTCGGGGCGATTCTGGGAGCGATGCTCCTGTACCTCCTGGTTGGAATCCTCCTGATCGCTCTCTTCTGGGGCCTCATGGCGCTTTTGGCAGGGCTCGTTGGTGCAGGGTCAAATGACCTCGCGGCCTCACTTGGGGGCATCGGCTTCTTCGTGACCGTCGGGCTCTACGCGATCATCTTCACCGCCTACTTCTATTTGATCCAGGCCGGAATCGTTCGCGGCGCATTGGCTGTGACCTACGGCAAGAAGATCAATGTCGAGATGCTGCTCAGCAGGGATCGACTCGGCACCGTGGTCGTGACGGGAATTGGCGTTGGAATCGCGACCGGAATTGGCTACATGCTGTGCTGGGTTCCTGGCCTCATCATCACGTTCTTCTCGCAGTTCTTCGTCTTCTTCATCATCGACAAGCGCCTCGGTGCCATGGACTCAGTCAAAGCCAGTTGGGCGTTCGTCAATAAGAACCTCGGGTCGCTCATCGGGCTCTACATCGCCTCGATCATCGCGATCATCATCGGTCAGCTTCTATGCGGAATCGGCCTCCTCATCGCCATCCCGGTCGTCATCTTCGCTCAGACCTACGCCTACCGGACTCTGCAAGGCGAGAGCGTCGCGGCCTAACAATCCGTGCGCGAATGCTTCTGAATTGAAGGGCGCCGTGTCCCCATCTGAGGTGGGGTTGCGGCGCCTTTCGTCAGGGACGGGGCCGCATGGGGGCCCTTCGATTGCATCACGATCATCGATGCTGAATGCTGCGTCGGGCGAAGATCGAAAACGTATCGGCGCAACTTGGTGTCCACCCACAGACATCACCAAACGCGGAAGGTAGCTCCAAATGACATCAAGGTTCTGCGCACAGTGCGGCGAGGGCATCGACGACGGTGCCGCGTTCTGCTCGAATTGCGGCACACCCGCAGCTGGCCAGGCATCCGACGCGCCCCGACCTGAATCCCCGAACACCCCTGCGGGCGCCCCGCCCGAGGGAGCGCCGGTACCGCCACCACCTCCGGCAGTCGCCGCAGATCCACCGAATCTGCCACCCCCTGTAGGCCCAGGGACGTCGCCGGTCTACACAGGAACTGCGGGTGGATTCACCGTAGGAAATGCGTTCAACTACGGCTGGACAAAGTTCCAAAGCAACTTCGGCGCGATCTTCGGCGCGATGGTGCTGTACCTCGTGGTTGGACTCGTTCTGATCGGGCTGTTCTACGGACTCATGGCGCTCATCGGTGGGCTCCGAATCGGCGCTCTGGGGTCGTCCTGCACGACGGAGTACAGCTACTACGGCACGGTGTACGAGAGCTGCAAACCAAACAGCTTCTTGTCCGGACTTGGTGCCATCGGATTCTTCGTCGTCATGGGTCTCTACACCGTGGTACTGGCCGCGTACTTCTACCTGATTCAGGCGGGAATCGTTCGCGGAGCCCTAGCAATCTCGTACGGCAAGAAGATCGAAATTGGGCTGCTGCTCAGCCGTGACCGACTCGGCACCGTGATCATCACCGGAATCGGGGTGGGAATCGTCTCCGGCATCGGCTACATGTTGTGTTGGGTGCCAGGGTTGATCATCACGTTCTTCTCGCAATTCTTCGTCTTCTTCATCATCGACAAACGACTTGGCGCAGTTGACTCCGTCAAGGCCAGCTGGTCCTTCGTTAACAAGAACCTCGGGTCTCTCATCGGTCTCTACATCGCCTCGATCATCGCGATCATCATCGGCCAACTGCTGTGCGGAATCGGATTGTTGATCGCAATCCCGGTAGTCATCATCGCCCAGACATACGCATACCGGACCCTGCAAGGGGAAAGCGTCGCTGCATAGGCACGCGCACGCAAGGAGGCAATGGCAATGAGCGGTCACGGACCGGGGGTAGGTCCAACGGGTGGGTCTGCCTCAGTGTTGCCCGGCTGGCACGCAGATCCAACTGGCGACTGGATGGTTCGGTATTGGGACGGCGCAGGCTGGACTGATCACGTCGCGAATGGAGTGTTTCAAACATTGGACCCAGTCAGCATGGAGTCACCTCCAGAGGTCGAGGCGAACCTCTGGGCGATGGGGCGCAACTTCCTCACCACACACCGAATTTGGATCGACGACGACTACAGCAGTAAAGGCCCTGCGTCAGAGTTCAACTTGTGGATGCTCGAGCCAAGCGAGGTGGCCGTCGCAGGCGGCCTCGAGCGGCTGACCGCGGACGTCAACGTGACGATTCGCTACCCCGGCTACGTGGGTCGAAGTCGGTGGGTGTTGCGCGCCGTACCAAACCCACACGACGTCGCTGCGCAGATTCGCAAGTGGGCAAATCGAAACCGCAGAGCCTTCCTGCCCCAGTGATACGTCGCCGTCCCAGGTGCCCGCGCTCACTTGTTGAGGAACAGTCCAACCGCGAGTCCGAACGCGGCTCCGACCAAACAGACGGCGAGCACCGCGAGCGTCCATCCGCGCCCCCGCCACCCGCGAGCGGAAGCTCGTTTGAAGGCACGCTCCAACTCGTCTCCGAATACCTGCACACGTTCCTGGCGGCGCGCGGGGTCTTTCTCTAAGGCCTGCTCGAGACACTTGCGGGTGGCACGGTTGAGGCCCGTCGAATCGTCCGCGAAGGCGGACTCATGTAGTTGCGCCTCGTAGAGGGATCCCAAGTCTGTTGCCTTCGGAAGGAACGGATGCTCACCAACCAATAGCTGGTAGGCAATGAGTGCTGCCGCGTACAA